>NZ_JBITCT010000067.1:0-40677 GCF_044453465.1 Streptomyces sp. NPDC051677 | reverse complement strand
CCGAAGGGCGTCGAGCTCGCCGCATAACCCCAGCAACCCTGAACCACCCCAAACCCGACAGAGGTGCCTTGACGAAGGACATAGAGGCACCCCCCAGCGCGCCGGCCACCTGCAAGTCCCCTCCAGCCCAGGAGAGCCGCTGATGTCATACCTGAGCTCCCGCCACCGCCACAGAGGAACCCTCGGCCGCGCGAGCGCCGCCGCCCTCGCCACGGCCCTGGCCACCACCACCGCCGCCGTCGTCCTGTCGGGCACGTCCGCCCAGGCCACCCCCTCCTCCTCCACCACCCTGGTCGTCAACGCCGCGCAGACCCTGCGGCCCGTCACCCATGTCGGCACGGGCAGCCTCTACGGCCTCGCCGACGACAGCACGCCCGCCGACAGCCTGGTCAGCGCGCTGAAGCCGAACACCTTCGTGCAGATGGCCCCGGGCGGCTCCCAGCTGCCCAACGGCGAGCCCGCGCCGGCCGGTGACGCCCTTGTAGTGGCGCCGAAGGCGGCCCGCGCGGGCGCCAAGGTGGTCGCACGAATGCCGGACTGGTACCCGGACTTCCCCTACAAGTGGGTCAGCATGAGCAACTGGCTGTCCGCCGTAGACCAGCAGATCGCCGCCGTCCAGGCATCCGGCGTCACCAACATCTCCGCGTGGGCCATCTGGAACGAGCCCGACCTGAACTGGGACACCACCCACGCCGGCCCCTTCGACGCCGCCTGGAACACGACGTACAAGGAGATCCGCTCCAAGGACACCACCACCCCCATCCAGGGGCCGAGCTTCAGTTCCTACACCCATGCCAAGATGCAGACGTTCCTCCAGGACGCCATCGCCAACAACGCCGTCCCCGACGTCATCGCCTGGCACGAGCTGCAGACCAGCGCGAACATCGCGTCGCACATCTCCGACTACCGCGCCCTCGAGTCCAGCCTCGGCCTGAGCCCCCGCCCGATCGACATCGAGGAGTACGGCACACCCGCCCAGATGGGCAACTCCGGCGCCCTCATCAGCTACGCCGCCAAGTTCGAGCGCGCGGGCGTCCGGGACGCCGAGCTGGCCTTCTGGAACCACTACGGCACCCTCGGCGACACCCTCACCGACACCGGCGGCTCGCCCAACGGCTCCTACTGGACGTACAAGTGGTACGGCGACATGTCCGGGAACATGCTGACCACCACGCCTCCCGCCCAGACCGGCATCGACGGTCTCGCCTCCCTCAACGGCGCCGGCAACCAGATCAGCGTCGTCGCGGGCGGCTGCACCGGCTCCTGCGCGGTGACCGTCAACGGCCTGTCGTCCCTTTCGGCCTTCGGAAGCACCGTCCACGTCAAGCTGGAGTACAGCCCCGACACCGGCCGCCTCAACGCCTCCCCCGGCCCGATCACCATCTCCGACGCCAGCTACACGGTCTCGAACGGTTCGATCACGGTCCCGGTGGCGATGAACGCCAACGACGGCTACCACCTGGTCATCACCCCCAGCGGCGCCAACACCTCGCTGGCCGGCCGCTACCAGATCACCAACAAGAACAGCGGCCTCGCCCTCGACACCCTGAACGCGGGCACCGCCCAGGGCACTTCGGTCGTCCAGGCCACGTCCACCACGGGCACCGACCAGAACTGGACCCTCGTGGCTGCCGGCAACGGCCTGTACAAGATCCAGCAGCAGTCCAGCGGCCTGCTCCTGGGCATCACCAACGCGGGCACCGCCGACGGCGGAACGGCCCTGATCTGGGGTGACAACGGCACCGCCGACCACCTCTGGCAGGTCATCCCGGCCCCGGGCGGCTACTACAAGATCGCCAACTACAACAGCGGTCGCCTGCTCGGCGTCAACAACATGAGCACCTCCTCCGGCGCCCAGGTCCTGCAGTGGGCCGACAACGGCACCGCCGACCACCTGTGGACACTCACCTCCCGCTGAGGCAAAACCAACGGCCCCGCGTCCGTCCTTCCGGCGGGCGCGGGGCCGCCGTCTCTCCGGCCGGGTGCCTTCGGGCTCGGGCGGGCCTGTGCGCATCCGGCGCCCAGGGGGCGACGGACGTCCTCACCTCGGCCTCCGGTACGCCACACTGGCGGGAGGCGGCCTACCGCACCCGTGGGGTCAACCGCTTACGGGCCCAGCTCACCGGCGTCCTCGGTCTGGAACGGGTGTTGGATCTGACCAACACCCGGCTTGCTGACGTTGCTGACCGGCTACCAGACGCCGGCGGCTATCCGCCGAATCGGTGCCAAGCGGCTGGAGACCCGGCTGCGCAACCGTCACGTCGTCCGCCCCAGCCGGCTGGCTGAGATCACTGTCCAGGCCGCGGAACGGCAGCACACCAGCCTGCCCGGCGAGAAGCTGGCCGCCGACCTGGTGCACACGCTGGCGAAGGAAGTGCTCGCGTTCAACCAACAGTCGCCGATCCCGACAAGGACATCGAGGCCCGGTTTCCCGACCACCAAGCCTTCGACTTGATCACAGCAGGCCTGGCCTGGGCGTCGTCCTCGGCGCCGAGTTCCCGGCCGCCACCGGCTAGGAACAACTGACTGGCCTCCGCTCCGGGGCGGTTGGAGATGTTGAGGCCAAATGCCCCTAGTTCTGTTCGGTTCCGGAAGACATATTTGACGCGCCCCCACAGAAAGAGCTGGACCCATGCCGATGTTCACCTCATCCCGCAGCAAGTTCAGGTCGTGGGCCGGTATGCGAGTCGCATCGCCCACGGTGCTGGCCGCGACCGTGACGGGGGAGTAGTCCGAGGCGCCAAGTCGACCAAAATGGACAAGATTTGAAACACGGCAACCGGCACGACAGGTCAACTGTCAGGTGCTTGACGGCTCTTCTGACCGTATCCCTGAGTGTCGTCGGTACGGTGGCGTCTGCCCACGCCGACCTCGCCGGCAAGCCCGCCGACGCAGGCACCCGCATGTACTTGGTGAAACTCGCCGACCCGCCGGTCGCCACCTACCAGGGTGGCCTGAAGGGTCTGGTGCGCACCGCCCCCTCCCCCGGAGACCGGCTCAAGACGGGCACGAACGCCGTCCGAGCGTATCTGCGGCACTTGGACGCCCGCCGCGACGAGATACTCGACGACGTCTCCGGCATCAAGAAGGTCTACGAGTACAACTACGCCTTCAACGGCTTCGCCGCGCTTCTCACCGCACGTCAGGCGGCGGAGTTGTCCGCCACTCCCGGCGTGGTCTCACTGACCCGGGACAAGGCCGATCCCCTGCCCCCGGCACCCGTCCAGTCCACCGCGCAGGAAGCTGCTGGGGACGCCCGTCACCCGGCAGCCGCCGACGGCGGTCGGCCCCGACAGGAGCCATTCGCACGCGACATCGCCGCCCCTGGCCGTATCGCGGTCGGCGACCTGGCCGCGCGGCAGACGGTGACCCGCACCGTCACCAACGTCGGCACGGACACCGCCACCTACTGCGCGACGCTCCAGACACCGCCCGGCTACAAGGCCCAGGTCACCCCGCAGCGCCTGACCGTGGCCCCGGGTGGCTCGGCGACGTACCGGGTCACCTTTACACGCACCGACGCCGCCTATGGGACCTTCTCCTACGGCTCCCTGACCTGGAGCGATGCCCGCAGCCAGCACCGGGTCACCAGTCCGATCGCGCTGCGGGCCGCGCACGTCGCCGCACCGTTCGAGATCGCCCTCGAAGGTGAGCGGTCCACGGCGCTGACCGTGCGGGCGGACTGGAAGGGCGAACTGACCGCGCGGGCGGAGCTGTACAAGTCCGAGAAGATCACCGGCACCCTCACCGGCGAGGACCCGTCGAACTTCGCGGCGGACCCGCACACCGGTGACGCCGTCGCGAAGGTCCCGGTCCACGTCCCGGACGGTGCCCCCTTCACCCGGGTCGGGGTTTACGCGGCGGACCACGTGCCCGGCAGCAAGATGTCCCTCTACGCCTTCGACGGGAACGGAGTCAGGATCTTCCCCGGGCCGCAGACCGGCTCGGACGACTACCTCGATCTGCCCCCCGGCGACTACGACGTCTATGTGGTGCAGGAGGACATGCCCAAGGGCACCGACAGCCAGCAGTACACGCTGCGCCTGTGGAAGGTGGGCCAGGGACCCCCGGCCGTCCGCCCCACCGTCGGGCCCGCCACAAGGCCCGTCACCCCGGCCACCCTGCGCGGACTGACGGTGACGTGGCCGGATGCAGCGCGAGGTGAGCAGTACGTCGGCATCGTCGAGTACGGCGACGGGTCCCGGCCCGTGGGCTTGACGAGGCTGGCCGTCACGGCGTAGCACCCGACGACAGCAGCGAAGAACCGCTCGTGAACCCCGCACGGTTCGCGAGCGGTTCGGGCTCCGGAAGCAGGAGTCCCTCCGCGAACGGTCACTGATCGTCGGCCGGCAGCGCACAGTTGACCGCCCGGCCGGTCCAAAAGCTGTGGCGGATCGCGCGATATGCCGGCGCAGCCGGTAGCACAGACGGGCGGGCAGGCCCGGCCGGTAGCACAGCAGCCCGGCTACCGAGAGGCGGCCGCGGCTGCGACCGGAAACGCGCAACGGCGGGGTGATGCCCCGCCGGCCCCAGGTGCGGCCCTTGGGCGGACGGCCGGTCACGCCCGCTTCGTCCTCGAAGCAGACGAACGCGCCGGTCGCCGCCCGGAGGGTGGAGGGGGGCCGGCCGCGCACGGCTGGGCGGACGGGGTGAGAGAGGGGCCCGCAACGCACAAGGCGGAGGTATTCGAAGTCTCAACCCACCGGCGCAGGAGCTTTGTTGGGTCCCTTTCCTGCCGCACTCGACCTGCCGCACGGGCTGGTCGAGTGGGTAACCACGCTCATCGTCACCCGTGAGGGTGACAGGCGATGCAAACGCACGCCGCACCAGCGCGCTCGTCGCTCTGGTGTACCTGCACCGTCATGACACCCTTGCCCGCATCGCCGCCGGCTTCGGCATATCCGTCATCATGCGGATCTACGAACACCAGGGCGTCCCCGTCCTCGCCACCGCGCCTGCACCGGCGCCGTCCCCTGGGGTACCACCGGCCTCAGACGGCCACCTTGCGGGGAACTCACCCCAACCCAGCGCACCGTCAACCGCACACTCGCCCAGGCCCGAGCACCCGTCGAACGTGCCATGCCACGGCTGAAGTCCTGGCAGATCCTCCGCAGATCCCGCATCGGCCCTAACCGCAACAGTCATCACCAAGGCCGTCCTCACCCTGGAGAGGCAACGCAGAAACGCTCACTGCGTCAGCTCGGACACGACTGTTCCTGGCGAGGGAATCTCGCCAGGAACAGTCAGGCCTTCTCGCGCTGTCTCAGCAGTGGTCGGATTTGCGGACCGGGCGGTCATGGGCCACGTACTGGCCTTCCGGCGAGCCGTCGGACTTGAGCACCTCGCCTATGGCGTCGTAGTAGGCGCTGTAAGAGGTGATGTCGCTGTAGTCACGGCCGCGCCAGTTGGAGCTGCTGCCCCCGTCCCACTTGTACACGTAGATGTGGAAATTCGGGTTGGAACGCACCGTACGCATCACCGGGCGCAGCGACAGCCATGCCACCCGGCGCGGGCCGACGGCAAGGCCCGTGGTCGTGGACCAGCCCGACGTCTTCGCGTACGACCAGCTGTGGCTGTAGCTGCCGCCCGCCTCGACCTCCAGGACCTTCTCGAGGGCTGTCCAGTCGATGCCGAACTGGGCGCTGACGCTGTTCTCCGTGGTGCTCGTCGTGCTCCCGCTCGTCTGAATGTTCTGAGTCAGCGTGGATTGGTGGGCGCAGTTCACGAGCGTGTTGCTGACCTGTCTCTCGGACCCGGGCCAGGTCCAGCTGGTCGACTGCGGGTAGCTGCAGTAGCCGTCGAACGTCTCCCACGGCCCCGTCAGCCTCCCGAAGCGGAACGTGGCGGCGTCGGACTGCCGGATCTCGCCGGTGTTGACGTTGATTTTCCAGAACGAGAGGGCCGTCGAGCCGGTGCAGATGCTCCCCAGGATGTGGTTGGTGTCGAACGGCTCGCGGCCCTGGATGTCGGTTACGGCGCTCGCCGGCGTAACCAACATCAGCCCCGAGGCCAGGCTCAGGGCACCGACAACTGCCGTGCGTTTGATCGCAGTACGGGAAATCATGTGGAGTACCTGCTCTCCTGAAGACGCAAGTTGGTCACTTGACTAGAACGCCGACGTGGATCTGGAGCGTGATGCGTGTGGGGGAATCTGCAGGCCGAGTGTGCCCGGGACGGCGCCGCGCAAAATAGAGTCATTTGCCTCCACCGGCCGCGCACTTGGCGCATGGCGCGGTGGAGGAGTTCAGCGTCTTGACCCACCGAGTCGGGCGGTGGGTGGTGGCCAAAGGCCGCCCGGGGGCCCAGGGACGGAGCCCGCCTGACGGGGGCTGAAGGGGCAGGGCCTCTGGGGATCGGACGGCAGGGGCGGCGGGGGCGAAATTTGATCTCCGCCGCCCCTGAGGCACCACGCCAGCCCAGGCCCCCCGCACCGGGATCGACGTGAACGTCGGCGCCGGGTCCTGATGAGTTGGGTACCAGCCAGAAGCAGTCGGCCGGTACCCCGCTCGTCGATTCCGGTCGGGCGGTACGCGGTCAGTCGGGGCACACGGCCTGACATATGTGCTTGGCCATCAGGCCGTACATGCCACGGGCTGTTTCGGCGTCGTTCTGGTCGTAGCCGTGGTCGGCGCCCGGCACGTCACAGTGGTCGCGGAGCGCGCCGACGCCGCGCAGCCGCTCCGCGTAGCGAGTGCCCTCCGCACGGAGGAGGTCGTGCTCCGGCGTGATGACGAGGGCGGGGGCGATACCGGTCAGGTCGGCGGTGTCGGAGGGATGGGCGGGGGAGACCAGGCGATCGCCGCGCAACGTCGGCTCCGGCACGTAGGAGGTGTCGAAGATGTCTGCCATCCACGGGCGCAGCATCGGCTTGGCGATGACCGAGCGCTTGTCCCTGGCATGGGTGACGAGGTCCAAAGGGGGATAGTGCAGGATCTGGAGAGCGATGGAGGGGCCTCCTCTTTCCAGTGTCTGACGGGCCACGGCCGCTGCGAGGGCCCCTCCGGCGCTCTGGCCGCCCACCGTGAGGAGGTCGCCGTCCCAGCCGTGTTCGGCGCCGTGCTCGGCGACCCACACGACGACCTCGTACGCCTGGTGAGGCGGCGCGGGAAAGGGGTGCTGCGGCGCGACGGCGTAGTCCACGTTCACCACCACGGCGCCCGCTTCGGCCGCGAGGAAGCGGCACAGCGGGTCGTCCAGTTCGACAGGCGGCAGGACGAAGCCGCCACCGTGGAAGTTCACGTGGACCGGCGGCAACGGCGCGCCGGCGGGACGGTCGGGTACGTACACCACAGCGCGCGCCGGGGCGACGGAGGTCGGGATGGTCAGCTCGTGTGTGTTCCGGGGATACTCCGGATAACGCTTGTGCAGGGAGGACGCGACGTGTCGGTCTGCCAGCAGGGCGTTCAGACGCTGCATCACTTTGGCGGCGGGGAAGGCCAGCGCCGGCCGGGCCAGGAGGGACATGACAGCTCCGTTCGGTGGGATGGTACGCCGGGCTCGCCGCTTCGAGGGGCGGTCACCTGCGCAACCCCCTGCTCTGCCGGCCCGCCCGTGGTGCCCTGTGGCGTGTGTCCAGGCTAGTGATCTCTTACGGGACGAGCAGGACACCGGAGAAGCGAAAATGACGGGCCTGACTGGTACTTGAGTAGGAGTGGCCCTGTCCGAAAGGACAGGTGGGAGCTACGGGTGCCCTTTCGCGGCCGGTGGGGCCGGCTCTCGGCAGGCCAACGCGCGTTCAACGCCGCGCACGCCCGCATCTGGGCCGTCGGCGAGCAGACCGTGGCGATCCTGAAGAGCTGGTTCCTGCTACGGAAGATCCGCTGCAGCACCACCCGAATTACCAGCCACGTCCAAGCCGTCCTCACCCTCCACCTGACCTGCTCCAACTGAGGTCGGTAAAGGCTCGCTACTTCAGTAGTAACTGGTCCAGCGGCTTTTTAGTTCTTTGGTCGCATGACCACAAGGGGGGAGTGCCATACCCTTCCTGACCAAGGGCTGTACCGTAATCCCGCAAGGCCCCGCCAGTCCCCCATGCGCGTGGAGCTGCAGTGCCACCTTACTTCGTCACTCGATCGAGCGCTTCTCAAGTTCCCTTGTCAATTGCAGTGGTCAGTTCTAGCGGCCTTGTTCCGAATTATCTTTCGGTAGCCCGAACCCGACTGGTCAACAAATCGTCCGCCATTCGCGTGAACGACGACGTCATTCTTTTTTATGGAGAGAGAATGGGGCAGGAGTTGATGCGCTTCTCGGGAGAACTGGAAGGCAAGCTGCCACCGAGCGCAGTACTGGCGCACGCGTTGGACTGGGACGACGTGTCCTTGGCTCTCAAGCAAGGGGTCACCACCTATCTGCTGGAGAATCGGTACGATTTCCTCCTCATGGAAGCGCTCCTGTGCACATCCCGTGGCGCCGGGTTTCTGGACCCTGTGATCGCAGGCACATTAGTGAGGGAATTTTCCGGTTCGTCAAGCGTGACACTTGGCACGACGAGGCTGCAGACCGTGCCCGCGATCGGCCTGGATCACCGCTCGACGCTTTCGCCGCGGGAACGCCAGGTCATGGATCTGCTCGCCTCCGGCATGAAAGTTCGCGAGGTCGCGCAGCGGATGTTCCTCACGGAGAAGTCGGTCCGGAACTATCTGAGCCGCATCTACCGCAAGCTCCATGTACGCGGTCAGTCCGAGGCGATTCTGTGCTGGATAGGATGCCTGGAGGCTCCGATTCCTATGGGTCAGCAGGGGCTGGCCTCAGCCGGAACCGGACCGAATCAGCCCGGAGCGGTAAGGCAATGACGATGCCGGGGCCCGGTGCCGTACCCCGGCTACCCGGCTCCAGGCCATCCGGGCCGGCGTCGGTGCGCAAGGCGTAGGCCTCCCGCGGTGAGGCCGCCTCCGCGGTCCGGGCCGGGACGGCCGGCCGCCGTTCGAGCCGGCCGGCACTCCTCGGGGCCATGGTGCGCGCAGCCGCGGCCTCGCTGCCCGTACGGTCAGCGCGGACACGGCCCGCAGCTCCTCGGGGAGGCGCACGGTGAGCTGGACACCGGCTCCAGGCCGTCCGCGGCCTTCCTGGACGCCTCCGGCATGGTGGCCCCGACCGCGGCGTACACCGCCGCCGGGGCCCATCTGCCCTCGCCGCCCAGCAGTTCGCAGCCCGGGCCGAACAGACCGCAGCCCGCCTGGTCCGCGGCCGCGGGCGGGGAGCTGCCGCCGGCGCTGTGCGTGCTGTACGCGGGCGTTGCCGGGCCTTGCGCTAGAAGGTCAGGTTCCAGGCGTCGATCTTGCCTGTGTCGGAGGCGGCGTTGTCGTTGACGCGCAGCTTCCAGGTGCCGTTCGCGACCTCCGAGGAGGCGTTCACGGTGTAGGTCTGGGCGATGTCGTCGGCGCTGCCGCCGGCGTGGTTGTGCAGCGTGTAGACGGTGCCGCCCGGCGACACCAGGTCGACCTTCAGGTCACCGATGTAGGTGTGCTTGATGTCCACACCCACCTTGAGGGTGGCCGGGGCGTTGCCGGTCACGCCGGTGACGGCGATCGGGCTCTCCACGGTCGCGTTGTCGTTGATGGCGAGGTCCGCGAGGTTCTCGAAGTACTTGCCGGTCGGCGGGGTGGTCCCGACGGCCTTGAGGGCGTCGACCTGTCCTTCGCCGAAGAACGAGTTGTTGGCCGTCGTGCCCGTGCAGCGGCTGTCCGAGGGGCAGGCGATGTCGTTGGCCTGCTCGGCCAGCTTGGCGCGGATCTGCGCCGGGGTGAAGCCCGGGTTGGCACTGGCGATGAGCGCCGCCACGCCCACCACGTGCGGGGTGGCCATCGAGGTGCCGCTCTTGCTGCCGTAGCCGCCGCCGGGGACGGTGGAGTACACGTTGCTGCCCGGCGCCGCGACGTCGATGACGCCCTGACCGTAGTTGGAGAACGAGGCCTTGGTGACGCCCGTGCCGTTGGCCGCGACGGTGACCACGCCCGGCAGCTCGGTCGGGATGTCGAGGCAGGCGTTGGTGATGGTGCGGGTGACCGGCGTCGAGTCGTTCGGGCTCGCGGAGTCGGTGGTCTTGTGGGCGAGGTCGTAGTTCTCGTTGCCCGCGGCGGCGATCTGGAGGGAGCCCTTGCTCTCGGCGTACTCCTGGGCGCGCTTGACGCCCTCGATGATGGCGGCCTGGTCGATGTTGTCCGGGCAGTTGAACTGCCACGGGTCCGTGTAATAGCTGTTGTTGGTGACCTTGAAGCCGTGGTCACCGGCCCAGACGAAGCCGCAGATGGTGTTCTCGGCGAAGAAGAAGGAGTTGCCCGGCTCGGCGACCCGGACCGCGGAGATCTTCACCCCGGGGGCCACGCCGACGACGCCCTTGCCGTTCTTGGCCGCGGCGATGGTGCCCGCTACGTGGGTGCCGTGCGTGTCGACGTCCCGCCAGGCGCCGGCACGGGTGTCGGGCTTGCCGTAGGCGCAGGAGACCGAGTCGGCCGCGTTGAAGTTGGGCGCCAGGTCCTGGTGCTGGTCGTCCACACCGGTGTCCAGGATGCCGACCGTGACGGACGCGGAGCCTGGGTTCACGGCCCAGGCCTGGTCGGCCTTGATCTGGCTCATGTCGGCGCGGACCGGTTCTCCGGCCGGGGTCGAGGCCTGGGCCGGATTGGCCGGGAGCGCCGGGTTGTAGGCGTCGGCCGGGACGTCCGAGGTACGCGTGGCGCCGACCTGCTGCACGCCTGCGACGCCGCGCATGGTGGCGGCGAATCCGCTGGACGCCGAGTGGGCGACGATCACGCCGATGGCGTCGAAGTTCGAGAAGACGGTGCCGCCGTTGGACGCGATCGCGGAGCGGACCGCCGAACTGTCACCGGGGGCGGTGATCACGAGGTAGGCACGCGTACCGGCCACCCACGTCGCACTCTGGGAAGCCGGCACGGCGGCCGGCGCGTGGGCCTTGGCGGCCGGCGCGGTGGAGGGGACGACGGGGAGCGTGCCCGCGAGGGCGCCCGGGGCGCCGAACGCGAGGGCGGCGCCGAGCGTGGCCGCCAGCACCAGCGTGCGTCTAGGGCGGCGGGACATGTGGGGTATCAATGCGTCCTCCGGAGACGGCCCGGCCGTGCTGAGGGCAGCGGCCGGGCCGTACGAAACGAGTGGTGGATGCAAGATGTCAGGTGCATGCTCTAGTACGGAAGTACCTTTCCGTGCAGGGACGTTATAGAGGCATGGCTGAAAAGAGACGTACTGCGGGCATCGGGGGATCGGGATCCGCCGGGAGCTCGGCGACGTCGACCGTGCCCTGGCGTACGCCGCCGGCCTGGTGCCGGCCGTGCTGCCCGCACCAGAGCGCCGGACCCGCGCGGCGACCGACGCCGCGTCCTGCTCGCTGCAGTGGCGCCTGTTCCTGCCCGAAGAGTGGGCCTCCGACACCGGCCGTCGGACCGTCGCCCGCATCCCGCCCGAGGTCACGCACCGCGAGAAGTGGCGCCTGGCCCTGGACGTGCTCGACACCCTGGCGGGCTGGGGCATGGTCCTGCCGGTCGTGGTGGCCGATGCCGCCTACGGCGCCAACGCGCACCTGCGGGCCGCGCTGGCCGACCGCCACATCGACTACGTGCTGGCCGTCCGGGCGGATGTGACCGCCACCCCTTCGACGCCAAGCCCGCAGCCCCGGACCGTAAGGGGCCTGTCGGTTGCCTGCCCCAGCCCCGCTACTGCCGCCCCGCGCCCCCGGTGGCAGCCCTCGCCGCCCGCCTGGGGCGCGACGCATTCACCCGCGTGACCTGGCGGAACGGCTCGCGAGGGGAGTTACGGTCCCGCTTCGCCGCCGTGCGTGTCCGTCCGGCCGGTAAGGCCGTCGAGCGTCCGGTCAAAAGCCGCGGCCTCGGCCGGGCAGGGCTGGTGGGACGGAGTCCTGCCCGACTGCTGGCTGCTGGTCGAACGGCCCGCCGATGCCGAGGCGCCGACCGATGACCGGCTGTCCAGCCTGCCCGCCGACACCCCGGTCACCGACCTGGTCCGTCTGGCCAAGGTCCGCTGGCGCATCGAGCAGGACTACCGCGAACTCAAGCACGGCCTGGGCCTGGACCACTTCGAAGGCTGGTCCTGGCCCGGCCGGCGCCAGCACGTCACCCTCGTGACCGCCGTGCATGCCTTCCTCACCGAACAGCGTCTCGCCCCAAAAGCCCCCGGGCCGGCCTCACGCTCTACCAGGTCCTCGATGCCCTCCAGAACACCCTGAGGTGCTGGACCGTCCTCTGCACCACCTGCCACCAGCCCCTGCCCAGCCGGCCCCCAGCACGCCGAGATCGAGACAGACCAAACGGAGTGCTATCAGCGCCTGCCCTCGGTGTCGCTGTGCGCGGAGGTCCCGAGGCTCCCGACCGTTCCCCGGACGGTCGGGTGGCGATACAGCTCCCGGAGCGGCGGGGACGGCAGGCCGCGGGCGCGCAGCGCGGCTCGGATGCGGACGGCGAACAGAGAGTTGCCGCCGAGCTCGAAGAAGTCGTCGTCCGGGCCGACGGGCACGCCCAGCACCTCGCTCCAGACCTCCGTCAGGCTCGCGGTGAGATCGTCCTCACCGCCACCGCCACCGCCACCGCCACTGTCACCGTCACCGCCACCGCCAGCGCCGGGCGCGGTGTCCGGGCCTCGCGTCCGGCGAGCGGAGGGTGCGGGAAGCCGGGCCGCGTCCAGTTTGCCGTTGGGGGTCAGCGGCAGCGCGTCCAGCGCCGTGACCGTGGCCGGGAGCATGTACTCGGGCAGGATGCCGGCGGCCCGTTCGCGGACCTCGGCCGGGTCGCCCCCGGACGACAGGACCACGTACGCGTCGATCCTGGCCATGGCGGCGTCGGCCCGGTCGTCGCGGCGCACCAGGACGGCCGCGGCGCGCACGGCGGAGTCCTCCAGCAGGACGGAGCGGATCTCGTCGAGTTCGATCCGGAAGCCGCGGATCTTCACCTGGCTGTCGATCCGCCCCAGGTGTTCGAGCCGCCCGTCGCAGAGCAGCCGCCCCAGGTCACCGCTGCGGTACATCACGGCCCCGGTGAAGGGGTCCGGTACGAACCGTCGGCCCGTCAGTTCCTCCTCGCCCAGGTAGCCGAGGGCGACTCCGGCACCGCCGACGTGTATCTCACCCTCCACCCCCGGCGGCACCGGCCGTCCGGCCGCGTCCAGCACGTACAGGTGCCAGCCGGGCAGCGCGCGCCCGACCGAGCGGGTGGCGGTGAGCGCCAGTTTCCGGGTGAGGGTCTGCTCGGTGACATGGACGGTGGTCTCCGTGATGCCGAACATGTTCACCACCCGGCAGGACCGCTCCGGGTGCCGGTCGAACCAGGGCAGCAGCATCCGCGCGTCCAGCGGCTCCCCGCCGAAGACGACGAGCCGGACGGCGACGTCGGCGTGGTCGACGTCCAGGAGCTGGGCGAAGGCCGACGGGGTCTGGCTGAGCACGGTGACCTGCTCGGCGACGAGCAGATCGCGGAAGCGCTCCGGCTCCCGGGAGACGAGGTACGGCACCACGACCAGCCGTCCGCCGGTCAGCAGGCAGCCCCAGATCTCCCACACCGAGAAGTCGAAGGCACTGGAGTGGAACCAGGTCCACACATCCGAGATGCCGAAACCGTACTCGCCGCGGGTCGCGTCGATGAGGGCGATCACGTTGCGGTGCGGCACGACGACGCCCTTGGGCCGGCCGGTGGAGCCGGAGGTGTAGACGACATAGGCGGGGTCGCCGGGGGAGGGCGGAGGTGGACTCGGGTTCTTCGGCGGGCTCGTGCTCACGAGGTCGTCCGGCGTCACCCGCACGCAGCCCGCCACCGCCGGGAACTCCGCGAGCCGGGTGACCACCACGCCCAGCTCCGCGTCCCGTGCCGTGTGGGCGAGCCGGTCCGCCGGGTAGGCGGGGTCGACGGGCACATAGGTCGCGCCCGCCTTCAGCACGGCGAGCAGGGTGACGACGAGTTCGGCGGAGCGCTCCAGGCAGACGCCGACCCGGTCGCCGCCGCCGACCCCGCGCGCCCGCAGGCCCTGCGCCGACCGGGCCGCCCGCTGGTCGAGTTCGCGGTAGGTCAGGCCGGTGGCGCCGTCGGTCACGGCGACGCTGTCCGGCCTCGCCGCCACGATCAGGGCGAACGCCTCGGGCACGCTCACCGGCGGCCGGGCGGTCAGGGAGCGGGACGGCCGGCCGAGTGCGGCCGTACGGGCGCGTTCCGCCTCGTCGAGCAGCTCGACGTCGTCCCATGCGGTGTGCGGGCGGCGCAGGACCTGCTGGTGCACGTGCAGGAGATGCCGTACGAACTGTGCGGCCACCTCCGGGGAAAAGTGACTGCTCAGGTGGTCGCAGCGCAGTCGGCTGCCGTCGGCATCCCGCAGCACGGAGACGGTGAGCGGGAACGGGGGTGCGAGGCACGGTACGTACTCGTACTCGGTCTCGATCTCGCCCGCGCCCGCACCGGGAAGGCCGGAGTCGGCGATGGCGGCGATGGCGGCGGCGGTGTCGTCGAAGAGCAGGCCCGTGAGCGCGGGACCCGTCGCCGCGGAGGGCTTCGACTCACCCAGCGTGGCGGCCGGTTCGACGGTGAAGCCGCCGTGGTCGGTGCCGATGACCGGCGCGGTGTCGTCGGGGTCGTAGCGGCGCAGGGTGACGGTGAGCGCCGTGAGCCAGCTCGCCTCGTCGCCCTCCCCGTCCAGCGGGACGGCGAAGCAGGCGGCCGGACCGTCGCCGCCCAGGCCCCAGGCGGGAGGGGGCGCGGCTGTCGGCAGGTCCGGGGGGACAGGGGTGGAGCGGGCGCGCCGGGCCACGACGATCAGGTCGGACACGTCGTCGGCGTACCGGAGCAGGACTCTGCGCAGGTCGTGGGCCGGGCGGGCGAGTTCGGTGGCCCGGCGGCGTTCGGCGCGCGGGTCCGCGGCCGGAACGGGGACGTCCTCGATCCACAGCCCCGGGTCGCCGATGGACTCCGGGACGCGGGCCGACCGGACGCGGATCGCGTGGCAGCGGGCGGGGTCGGGCAGTGAGGCGGACACGGTCCGTACTCCTTGACGGTCGGGGGAGATGGTCGGGGGAGGCCGGGCTCAGCGGACGCTGAACCCGCCGTCCACGGTCAGGACCGACCCGGTGATCTGCCGGGACTCGTCCGAGGCCAGGAAGACGACCGCGGCGGCCACGTCCTCGGGTTCGATCAGCGCGTTCATGGGCTGCGCCTCGACGAAGGTCCTCTCGTGGTCGTGCACCGGCACCTCCAGCGCCCGGGCGATCTCGGCCAGCATCCGGCCCTCGGCCCACGCGTCGTCACGCACCGACCCCGGACAGACCGCGTTCACACGTACCTTCGTCGGCGCGTAGTCGAGCGCGGCGGCCTTGGTCAGCCCGACGACGGCGTGCTTGGCGGCGACGTACCCGGCGAAGTGCCGGTAGCCGACGAGCCCGGCCGTGGAGGCGACGTTGACGATGCTGCCGCCGTGCCGGGCGCTCATCGCCTTGCCGACCTCGCGGATCACCCGCCAGGCCCCGGAGAGGTCCACGTCGATCAGCAGGGCCCACTCGTCCTCGCTGATCTCGTGCACCGGTTTGCCCGAGGGCGCGGCGATGCCCGCGTTGTTGACGGCGACGTCGATCCGGCCGAACCGGTCCTCGGCGCGGGTCACCGCCTCCCGTACGGCGCGGATGTCGCGGATGTCGGCCACGGCGGTCAGGACGGCCGAGCCCGCCTCCCGGCAGAGCACGGCCGTGTGCTCCAACTGGCCCGGGGCGCCCAGCGGGTAGGGCACGCCCGGCAGGTCGGCACAGATGTCCAGCAGCGTGAGATCGGCGCCCTCGGCCGCGCAGGCTACCGCGATGGCCCGGCCGAGTCCGCGGGCGGCGCCCGTGACGAGGACCGACTTGCCGTGCAGACGCATCGGCTACTCCTTGACGGTGGGGGAGAGGGGGTGGGGTGCAAGGACCGTCGAGGTGATCACCCGGACCAGGGCGGGTGCGGACTCGGTCAGGTACATGTGGCCGCCGGGGACCTCGACATGCGTGAAGTCGCGGCCGGTCGCCATGCTCCAGGACGCGGCGTCGTCGCGGGCGACGAGGTCGTCGTCCGCGCCCCGGACGACCGTGAGGGGTGCGTCCAGCGGAAGGCGGGTGCTGCGCACGTAGTTCTCGTGCATCTCGACGTCCGCGCGCAGGGTGGGCAGGACCAGCTCGCGCATCTCCGGGTCGTCGAGCGCGGGATGCCGGTAGCCCGCGAACTCACCGACCCGGGCGAGGAATTCCTCGTCGGACAGTCCGGTGGCGCGCCGGTCACGGCCGCGGTCGGGTTCCGGCGACCCGCTGACGAACAGGTGGACGAGTTCGACGCCGGGTTCGGCGACCAGCCGGTGGGCGAGTTCGTAGGCGAGCACGGCGCCGAGACTGTGCCCGAAGAGGGCGATCCGGTGCTCGCCCGCGCCCAGCCGCTCCCGCAGTTGCGCCAGGAGGGCGTCGACGGCCCGGTGCACGTCCCGGTACGGCTCGTCGTCGATCAGCCTTTCCCGGCCGGGCAGGTGCAGCGCCACGATCTCCAGCGCGTCCCCGGCCAGGGCGGTCCAGGGGCGATAGAGCGAGGCGCCCGCTCCGGCGTAGGGAAGGCACACCAGCTTGGTGGTGCGGGTCGGGTCATCGGTGGGCATGGCTGTGGGTCTCTCCTCGTGCGCGGTGGTGGCTCACTCGCCCATGGCCTCGATCAGGCTCTTGGGGCGCAGGTCGGTCCAGTGCTCGCCGACGTAGTCCAGGCAGGACCGGCGGCTCGCCCTGCCGTGGACGACGGTCCAGCCGGCCGGGACCTCGGCGAAGGCGGGCCACAGGGAGTGCTGGCCTTCGTCGTTCACCAGGACCAGGTGCTCGATGCTGTCGTCGTCGAAGGGGTTGGTGGTCATGGCTGATTCCTCCTGAGGCGGCCGGCCAGCACGGGGCCGATGCGGTCCAGTGCCGTGGGCCGGGTCATCTCCCCGTGGGTGCAGGGGATGTCGTGGTTGTCGATACGGCCTTCGACGTACGGCTGCCAGGAGCCGTACCGGCCGGGGAGCGCGTCGGGATCCCGCGCGGCGGTGAAGAACAGCAGGTCGCCGTCGTACGAGGTGGGGGCGAACTCGCCCAGCAGACGCCGGTTGTTCGCCGTCACGTCGACCAGGGCGGCCAGTGCGGCGTCGTCGAGGCTGCCGGGCATGTCGGGCACGCGACGCACCAGTTCCGCGAACCGGCTGTCCGTCAGCGGCTCGGCCTCGTCCTCGGGGACCTCGCGGCCGAGGATGGTGAGCAGACTGCGCAACAGGGCCGGTCGGTCGGACGGGGCGGGGCCCTGCCGCAGCCAGGACCCCGGGAAGGCGTCGAGCAGCGCGAGGAGCGCGACCTGTTCGCCGGCCGCCCGGAGGCCGACGGCCACCTCGTACGCGACGAGGCCGCCCATGGAGTAGCCGAGCAGGTGGTACGGCCCGTGCGGCTGTGTCGCGCGGATGCGCTCGGTGTGCTCGGCGACCGCCTCGGCCAGGGTGCCGGACGGTTCCCGTCCCGGGACCAGGCCACGGGACTGCAGGGCGTACAGCGGGCGGTCGGGGTCGATATGGCGGGCGAGCCCGGCGAAACCCCAGGACAGGCCGGAGGCCGGGGGAAGGCAGAACAGGGGTGCACGGTGGCCGCGGGTGCGCAGGGGGAGCAGCGGGCCCAGCGGGGCCGCCTCCGCATCGACGCGGTGGTCGCCGTCGGCCGTCCGGCGGGCCAGCGCCGCCACGGTCGGGGTGTCGAAGAGGACGCGCAGGGGCAGGTCGGCGCCGAGTTCGGCGCGGATGCGCGAGGTCAGGCGGGGGGCCAGCAGGGAGTGGCCACCGAGGTCGAAGAAGCCGTCGTGGACGCCGACCTGCTCCGGGCCGAGGCCGAGGACCTCGGCGAACAGGGCGCGCAGCGTCCCCTCCCGCCCGGTGCGCGGGGCCGTCCTGGTGGTGCGGGGCACGTCGGGGGCGGGCAGCGCCTTGCGGTCCAGCTTGCCGCTGGCGGTGTGGGGGAGGGCCGCGACCGTGACGAACGCGGAGGGGATCATATGGGCGGGGAGCGTGCGGGCGAGGTGGCCGCGCAGGGCGTCGGGGGACACGGCGGCCTCGGCTTGTGCGGTCGCCCCTTCGGCCGGGACGACATACGCGACCAGCTGTTTCTCGCCGCGGCCGTCCTCCCGTACCGTCACCGCCGCCTGGGCGACGGCCGGATGGGCGGCGAGGACGGCCTCGATCTCGCCCGGTTCGACACGGAACCCGCGCACCTTGACCTGCTGGTCGGCCCGGCCCAGGAAGCGCAGATGTCCGTCCGGGCCGCGCGCTGCCAGGTCACCCGTGCGGTACAGGCGTTGTCCGGGCTCGCCGAACGGGTCGGCGACGAACCGCTCGGCTGTCAGCGCGGGCCGGTCGAGGTAGCCGCGGGCGGGGCCGCCGCCGGCCACGTACACCTCGCCGACGGCCCCGTCGGGCACGGGATGCAGGGCGTGATCGAGGAGGTGGATCACGTTGCGGGCGAGCGGGCGGCCGATGGGCGGCGGCCCGGGCGGCTCCTCCGGTCCGCGGCCGTCGGGGCGGGGGTCGGACCGCCAGGCGGTGGCGTAGATCGTCGCCTCGGTGGGGCCGTAGAAATTGACGAGCCGTGCGCCGGGGAAGGCGGCCTCGACCCCGGCACGGAGCCGTTCGGTGATCGGTTCGCCGCCGAGGGCCACCGTGTGCGGTGAGACGGCCGGACGTTCGGCGAGCACGGCGGCCATGACGGTGGGAACGCCGCTGATCAGGCCGACGTCCCGAGGGGCGCCGTCGGTGAGCGCGAGGAGGTTGCCCACGATCTCGATGCGGCCGCCGCACAGCAACGGGGAGAAGATCTCGAACACCGACACGTCGAAGTTGAGCGAGGTCGAGAACAGCACCTCGGCCAGCCGGTCGGGACCGAACTCGGTGTGTGTCCACTCCACGAACTCGACGGCTCCCCGGTGCGTGGCCAGGACCCCCTTGGGCCGGCCGGTGGAACCGGAGGTGTAGGTGATGCAGGCGAGGTTGTCGGGCTTCAACTCCCTTGTACCGAAGAGACCCTGATCAGCCGTCAGTTCTGTCAGTTCTGTCAGTTCTGTCGGTTCCGTCGGTTCTGTCGGTTCCGTCGGTCCATCACCGATATCGAGAGTCGGTGTGTCCTTCGGCAGCGCCCCGGCCGTCTCGGCGGTCGTGAGGACGACGACCGGGCGGGCGTCGCCGACGATGTACGCCAGGCGGTCGGCCGGGTAGGCGGGATCGAGCGGCAGATAGGCGGCGCCGGACTTCAGCACCGCGAGGACGGCGACGACCAGCTCGGCCGTGCGGGGCAGCGCGATGCCCACGACGCGCTCGGGTCCGGCGCCGAGCACGGTGAGAGTGCCGGCCAACAGGTCCGCCCGGGCGTCCAGTTCGCGGTAGGTGAGACGGGCGCCCCGGTCGTGTACGGCGTCGGCGTCCGGGGTGGCCGCGACCTGCGCCGACCAGAGGTCGGCGAGGGTGCGGGCCGCCGGTGGCGGAAGCTGGATCCGTCGGGGACGTTCCTCGGCGGTCAGCAGGCCCAGGCGGCCCTGCGGGAGCGCCGGGTCGGCTGCCATGGCCTCCAGGATCCGCACCAGCCGGGCGAGCGTGGCGTCGGCCCAGCCGACGGCGAACAGCCCGGGCCGGTAGGCCAGCCGGAAACGGGGCCGGGGGCCGGGGAGGGCCACCAGGGTCACGGGGTAGTGGGTGGCGTCGCGCCCGCTGGAACCGACGACGCGGAGCCCGGCCCCGGCATTCTGGTCCTCGCGGCCGTCCTCCTGACGGCCGTCCCCGGTCGCCTCCGGGGCCACCGGATAGTTCTCGAAGACGACGAGGGTGTCGAAGAGCTCCGGGACGCCCACCGCCCGCTGGATGTCGGCCAGGCCGAGGTGATGGTGGTCGAGGAGGTGGACATAGCCGTCCTGGACCTCGCGGAGCAGGCGGTCGAAGGGGTCGGCCGGGCGCAGCCGGACCCGGGTGGGGACGGTGTTGATGAAGAGGCCGACCGTGGACTCGACGCCGGGCAGTTCGGGCGGCCGGCCGGAGACGGTGGTGCCGAAGACGACGTCGTCGCGGCCGGTCAGCCGGCCGAGGAGGATCGCCCAGGCCGACTGGACGAGGGTGTTCAGGGTGACGCCGAGGCTCCGGGCCCGGGCCGTGAGGGCGGCGCCGGTCTCCGCCGACAGCTCGGTCCGGGCCTGCGCCAGGCCGGCGGCGCCCGAGCCGGCGGTCGATGCGGTGCTCGCCGTGGTGTTCGGGGCCAGCCGGGTCGGTTCCGTCACGCCGGCCAGCGCGTCGCGCCAGGCGGCCTCGGCGGCGCCACGGTCGCGGCCCTCCAGCCAGCTGAGGAAGGCGCGGTACGGCGGGACGGGCGGGAGTGCCGCCAGGTCACCGTCGGCCGCGTACAGGGCGAGCAGTTCCCGCAGGAGCACGGACACCGACCAGCCGTCGAGCAGGATGTGGTGGTGGGTGACGAGCAGACGGTGACGGTGCTCGCCGATGCGGACCAGGGTGCAGCGCAGCAGGGGCGGGGCGGCCGGGTCGAACCCGTGCTCGCGGTCCTCGTCCAACAGCGCGGTCCACGCCTTCTCGACGTCGGTACCCGGCCCGGTCAGGTCGGCTTGTGACCACGGCAGCGTCGCCCGGTGCGGGACGACCTGCACCGGCTGGCCGCCACGGCGACGCCTGAAGGCCGCCCGCAGGTTCGGGTGACGGTCCAGCAGCGTTTGTGCGCAGGCACGCAGGCGGTCGGCGTGCACGGGGCCTTCGAGTTCGAAGACCAGCTGCACGAGGTACACGTCAGGGGCGTTGCGTTCCTGCTCGTACAGGGCGTGGAAGAGCAGGCCCTCCTGGAGTGGGGTCAGGGGCAGTACGTCGGCAAGCGCGGGCTGCGTCATGGCGTCTTCTCGTCTCGCTGTCTCTTCTGGCTGGTCCGAGGCGTCCGGCTCTTCTTCGGGTCAGCCGTCAAGGCCTGCCGCCAGCTCGTCCAGCTCGTCCCGGGACAGCCCCGCGACCGACATCCCCGCCCCCGACGGGCCGGAGCCGCCGCCGTCGCCGGTCCGGCGCACGAGCGCCGTGAGCGCGGCGAACCAGGACTCGGCCAGCGCCCGCACCTCCGGCTCGGTCAGGACGCCGTCCGGCCATGACCAGTCGGCCAGCAGCCGCGGTCCGGCGCCGGTGTCATGGACGACCGCGTTGACGTCGAGGACGTGGGCGGCGGCGAGGCCGGGGTCGGCGCCGACGCCGAGCGCCGACGACTCGGGGGCGAACGCCCACGGCTCGGTGCCCGCGGCGTCGGGGGCGGCGAACCGCCCGAGGTAGTTGAAACCGATCTCCGGAGCGGGAGCCTTGGCCAGCTCGGCCGCCGTGTCCGCGTTGAGGCGGCGCAGCAGGCCGTACCCCGTGCCGTGGTCGGGCAGTACGCGCAGGCGCTCGGCGACCCGGGCCGCCGCGAGGTCGGCGCTCGGCCCGGCGGCCAGCGCATCGCCCACGTCCACGCCCTCCAGGTCCAGGTGGACCGGGTAGAGCGAGGTGAACCAGCCCACCGTGCGCGACAGGTCGAGCCCGGGCGTCAGTTCCTCGCGGCCGTGGCCCTC
The DNA here is from genome assembly GCF_044453465.1 of Streptomyces sp. NPDC051677. Lineage (NCBI taxonomy): Bacteria > Bacillati > Actinomycetota > Actinomycetes > Kitasatosporales > Streptomycetaceae > Streptomyces > Streptomyces sp. NPDC051677. The sequence continues at coordinate 19,087 of NZ_JBITCT010000067.1, read as the reverse complement.
GACGTCGAGCACGACATGGCCGGCGCCCTGCCGGTCGGCCACGGCGAGCGCGAGACCGGTGAGCAGGACGTCCTGGACACCGGCGCGGAAGGCGGCCGCAACGGTGGTGAGCAGGGGGCCGGTCGCCTCGGGCGGCAGGGTCAGCCGCATTGAACGGGTGGTGGCGGCGGTGTCCAGGTCGGGGTCGAGCGGCCGCGCGCCCATCGGGATGCGCGGGGCCTCCCCGATTTCGCGCCAGAGCTCGACCTCGGCAACCCGGGCCGGCGCGTACGCCTGCTCGCCCAGCACCGCCGACCAGTGCCGGAACGGCGTGCCCACCGGGGGCAGTTCGGGTCGCCGCCCGGCCGCGATCGCCTCCCAGGCGGCCGCCAGGTCGGGTACGAGGACGCGCCAGGACACACCGTCCACGGCCAGATGGTGCACGACCAGCAGCAGACGGCCGGGCCGGTCGGGGCCGGGGTCGAACCACACGGCCCGCACCATCACCCCGGCCACCGGATCGAGCAGACCCACGACCCGGTCGAACTCCTCGGCCACCGCCGCGTGGAGATCCGGCGAAGCGTCGCGCGAAGCTTCGGGCGAACCCGAGGTGGCGGACGGGCCGCAGACGTCCCGCCGGTCGAGGAGATCGGCGGCGCGGACCGTGCCGGCCGGGCGTACGTCGAGTTCCGGTCCCGTGACGAGCCGGGACCGCAGCATGTCGTGGTGGTCGAGCAGGGCCTGCAGGGCGTCGGTCAGCCGGGGCAGGCCGGCCCCGGCCGGAACCGTCAGCAGCACGGACTGGCTGAACCGGCCGATCGGCCCGCCGCGTTCGAGCAGCCACCGCATGACGGGCGTGAGCGGTACCGGGCCCGTCCCCTCGCCGGGAGCGTGGGGGAGGGCCGCGCCCCCACCGGGGACGGGCGCACCGCCGACCGGCCCCCGGGCCACCGCCGCCAGCTCCCGCACCGTCTGGTGCTTGAAGACGTCCCGGGCGCTGATCACGACCCCGGCCTCGGCCGCCCGGCTCACCAGCCGGATCGAGGAGATGCTGTCTCCGCCGAGGGCGAAGAAGTCCTCGTCGAGCGGGACTTCGGGCAACGCGAGCAGCTCGCGGAAGAGCGCGGCGAGGACGCGCTCGGCCGGGGTCAGCGGTTCGGTCACCGGTTCCTGTCCGCCGACGGATCCCGTGTCCCCCTCTTCCGCCCCCGCCGCCGGAGCGATCCCCGGCAGTGCCGTGCGGCGGCCCCGCTCCCGGAAGAAGGCGTCGTCCCCCAGGAGGTCCACGTCCTCGATGCGCAGGCCGGGGTCGGCGGTCACCGCGGCGAGGAAGCGGACCAGTGCCCGCGCGAGCCGCTCGGCGGTGGCCGGGTCGAACAGGTCGGTGCTGTACTCGGCGACGCCGTCGATGCCCGCCGGGCCGCCGTCGGCGTCGCGGTGCTCGTTCAGGTGGACGGAGAGATCGAAGCGGGCGGCGCCGGTCTCGACGCGTTCGTGGGTCACCGCGAGGCCGGGCAGGGAGAGGCCGGGATGCGCGGTGTGGCCGGTGAAGGCGAGCACGACCTGGAAGAGCGGGTGGCGGGCGAGGGTGCGTTGCGGGCTGAGGGCGTCCACGAGGAGGTCGAACGGCACGTCCTGGTGGGCGTAGGCGGCGAGGTCGAACTCCCGGACCCGATGGAGCAGTTCGCGGAACGTGGGGTTGCCCGAGGTGTCGGTGCGCAGGGTGAGGCTGTTGACGAAGAAGCCGACGAGGTCGTCCAGCCTGGCGTCGGCGCGTCCGGCGACCGGGGTGCCGAGGGTGATGTCGGTACCCGAGCCGAGCCGGGTCAGCAGCGCGGCGAGGCCCGCCTGGAACACCATGAAGAGGGTGACCTTGGAGTCGGCGGCGAGGTCGGCGAGGCCCGTGTGCAGGGCGGCGTCGATCGTGAGGGCGGCCCGGTCGCCGTCACCGCTGGGCTCGGCGGGCCGGGGACGGTCGGCCGGGAGCGCGAGCTCGTCCGGCGCTCCCGCCAACGCCTCACGCCAGTAGGTGATATGACTGCCCATCAGACTGTCCGGCTGGACGGCGGAGCCGAGGACTTCGCGCTGCCACTGTGCGAAGTCGGCGTACTGGACGGGCAGTTGCCCCCACTGCGGGACCTCTCCGTCGGTGCGTGCCGCGTACGCCGTCTCCAGGTCGCGCATCAGCGGTGCCAGGGACCAGCCGTCGACGGCGATGTGGTGGGCGAGGAGCAGCAGGACGTGCGTCTCGCCGTCGAGCGCGTACAGGGTGGCGCGCAGCGGAAGGTCGGTGGAGAGGTCGAAGCGGTGCCTGGCCGCGGCGGTGAGCAGTGCGGGGAGTTCGGCCTCGGTGGTCGGTACGACAGTGAGGTCCGGGCGGCCCGCCTCGGGGTCGAGGATGCGTTGGTAGGGGGTGCCCTGGAAGTCGGGGTGGAGGGTGCGCAGCGGTTCGTGGCGGGTGACGAGGTCGGCGAGGGCCTCCCCGAGCGCCTGCCGGTCGAGGGGGCCGGTCAGGCGCAGGGCCCAGGGAACGGTGTAGGTGGTGTTGCCCCCGTCGAGATGGCTCAGGAACCACAGGCGCTGCTGGGCGTACGACAGCGGAATCGGGGCGTGTCCGCGTGCGTACGGGGCGAGTTCGGGGCGTCGGACGTCGTCCCCGGAGCTCAGCCGCTGAGCCAGCCCGGCGGGTGTCGGCGCCTCGAAGACCGCGCGGACCGGCAGCGCGGTGCCGAGAGCGCCCCTGATCCGGTCGGAAAGACGCATGGCGAGGAGAGAGTCGCCGCCGAGGTCGAAGAAGCCGTCGCCGGCGCCCACTCGGTGCGCCGCGACGCCGAGCACGTCCGCGAACAGGCCGCACAGGATCTCCTCCTGCGGGGTGCGCGGGGCACGGCTGCCGCCGGTCGGCGCGGCCGGCTCGGGCAGGGCGGCCCGGTCCAGCTTGCCGTTCGAGGTGAGCGGCAGCCGGTCCAGGACGACCACGGCGGAGGGGACCATGTGCTCCGGGAGCGTTCTGCCCGCGTGGCGGCGCACCTCGTCGGCGTCGGGGGTCTGGCCGACGACGTAGCCGACCAGCCGCCCGTCCCGCACGAGGACGACCGCCCGGGCCACCTCCGGATGGCCGGTGAGGGCCGCCTCCACCTCGCCGAGTTCGATGCGGAAGCCGCGGATCTTGACCTGGTCGTCGGCGCGGCCCGCGTACTCCAGCTCACCCTCGGCCGACAGCCGTGCCAGGTCGCCCGTGCGGTACATGCGTGCGCCCTGGCCGCCGAACGGGTCGGCCACGAACCGCCCGGCCGTCAGCCCCGGTCGGCCCTGGTACCCGCGGGCGAGGCCGGGCCCCGCGACGTACAGCTCACCGGTCGTTCCCGGCGGTACGAGCCGCAGCCCCGCGTCCAGGACGTACGCGCGCAGGTCGGGCAGGGGGCGCCCGATGCGACCCCGGCCGTCGCGAGGGGAGTCCCCGCTCAGCGGCAGGCCGGTGACATGGACCGTCGTCTCGGTGATCCCGTACATGTTGACCAGCACGGGCGCGTCCTGCGGATGCCGGGTGTACCACTCCGCGACCCGCGCGACGTCCAGCGCCTCGCCGCCGAACACCACGTAGCGCAGGGCGAGTCGGCGGCCCACCTCCGGCAGAGCGGCGTCCGCGCGCAGCAGTTCGCCGAAGGCCGAGGGCGTCTGGTTGAGCACCGTGACGCGTTCTTGGGCCAACAGCCGCAGGAATTCCTCCGGTTCACGGCTCACGGCGAACGGCACGATCACGAGCGTGCCGCCGTGCAGCAGCGCGCCCCACAGCTCCCACACCGAGAAGTCGAAGGCGTAGGAGTGGAAGAGGGTCCACACGTCGTCGGGCCCGAAGTCGAACCACTGCCGGGCGGACTCGAAGAGCCGCACCACGTTCGCGTGCGGCACGGCGACGCCCTTGGGGCGGCCCGTGGAGCCCGAGGTGTAGATCACGTACGCCGTGTTGCCGGGGGCCGGAGGCGGCGCCTGGAGCGCTGCCGAGGGGTGGTCGAGCGGCTCGGCCACCGTGACCACGGGGACCTGACCGGCGGGCAGCCCCGAGGCCAGGTCGTCCGTCGTCAGCAACAGCACCGGGTCCGAGTCGGCCAGCATGAACGCCAGTCGTCGCGTCGGATACTCCGGGTCCATCGGCACGTACGCGGCACCGGTCTTCAGCACCGCGAGGACGGCCACCACCAGGTCCGGTGTGCGCGGCAGCGCCAGGGCGACCAGCCGCTCCGGGCCCGCGCCGCGTTCGGCGAGCAGACGCGCCAGGCGGTGGGAGCGCTCGTCGACCTCCCGGTAGGTGAGGCGGGTCGCGCCGTGCACGACGGCCGTGGCCTCGGGGGTGCGGGCGGCCTGCTGGGCGAACAGTTCGGGAAGGGTGGCAGCCGGTTCGGCCGCGGCATGCGTCGCGGACGCGGTGCGGCCCAGCAGGTGTTCCCGTTCGCCCGGCAGCAACGCCTCCACCTCGCGCACCGGGCGTGCCGGGTCGGCCGTCAGGGCCGCCAGCACCCGGGCGAAGCGGTCCAGCAGGGCCCGCGCGCCGGCCTCGTCGTACAGGTCGGGCCGGTAGGACAGGCGCAGGGCCAGGCGGCGGGCGGGCAGGACGGACAGGGTCAGCGGGTAGTGGGTGGCGTCGCGGCCGGTGAGCCGGGTGACCCGCGACGCGCCTGGGGCGGCGGACGCGGGGTAGTTCTCGAAGGCCAGCAGAGTGTCGAAGAGGTCGCCCGTGCCGGTGGCGCGCCGGATGTCGGCGAGGCCGAGATGCTGGTGCGGCAGCAGGCCCGCCTGCCGGCTCTGCAGGCCGGTGAGGAACTCGGCGACGGTGTCGCCGTCGTCCCAGCTCACGCGGGTGGGAACGGTGTTGATGCAGAAGCCCACCATCGAGGCGACGTTCGGCAGCTCGGGCGGCCGTACGCTGACGGTCTGGCCGAACACGGCGTCGGTACGGCCGGTCAGCCGCCCCAGCAGCACGCCCCAGGCGCCCTGGACGAGGGTGTTGAGGGTGACGCCCAGGGAACGTGCCGTCGCTTCGGCGCGGGCCGTCGGCTCCTCCGCCAGCTCCACGACGAGCTCGTGCGGGAGGACGGGCGCGGCGGGGGCCGTGCGGGCCAGCAGGGTGGGTTCGGCCACCGAGCCGAGGGCGTCCTGCCAGGCCCGTTCGGCGGCGGCATGGTCCTGCCTGGCCAGCCATGCCAGGTAGTCGCGGTACGGCGGCACGGGCGGGAGCGCGGTCGGGTGCTCGCCCGCGTACAGGGCGCCGAACTCGCGGACGAGCAACTGCTTGGACCAGCCGTCCAGCAGGATGTGGTGGTTGGTGATCACCAGCTGGTAGCGGTCCGGGGCCCATCGGACGAGCAGATGGCGTAGCAGCGGCGGCTTGGCGAGGTCGAAGCGGCGGGTGCGCTCCTCGTCCAGCAGCCGCTGCCATGCCGTCTGCCGTGCCTGCTCGTCAAGTGCGGACAAGTCGACGTCCGCCCAGGGGAGTTCGGTGTCCGTGGGCACGATCTGGAACGGCCGCCCGCTGTCCCGGCGGCGAAAGCACGCGCGCAGGTTCGGATGCCGGTCGAGCAGCGCCTGCCCGGCGGCCCGGACGGCGGCGGGGTCGACGTCGCCCGACAGCTCCAGCACCTGCTGGGCCGCGTAGACGTCGGGGTCGTGGTCGTCGTCGTACAGGGCGTGGAAGAGGAGCCCCTCCTGCAACGGCGACAGGGGCAGGACGTCGGAGATTCCGGACCGGGTCACCGTGGGTTACCTCCACTCGGTTCCGAACTCGGCTTCGAGTTCGTCGATCTCTGCTTGGGACAGCGCCACCAGCGGCAGGTCGGACGGGGTGTGTCCGCCCGCCGCGGTGGTGTGGCCCAGGGCGGTGAGGGCTTCGCACCACAGGTCGGCGAGGGCGCGGACCTCGTCCTCGGACCAGATGCCGGGCGCCCAGGACCAGGTGGCCCGCAGCCCCTCGTCCGTGGCCATGGCGGTGATCTCCAGGCCGTGCGCGACGGGCAGGGCGGGGTCGTGGACGGCGCCGAGGGCGAGCGTGCCGGGCAGGTCCTCGGGGGCCGTGGACCAGTCGGCCGGCTGCCCGCCCGCCGCCGGTTCGCGGGCCGTGCGGCCCAGGTAGTTGAAGCCGATCTGCGGGGCCGGGAGCGCGGCGAGGACCGGCCCGGTCTCGGGGTCGAGATGGCGGAGCAGACCGTGACCGATGCCGTGGTCGGGTACGGCACGCACCTGCTCCTTGACGCTCCTGAGCACCTGGGCGGGGTCCCCGAGATCGAGCCCGGCGAGGTCGAGCCGGGCCGGGACGACGCTGGTGAACCAGCCCACCGTGCGCGAGAGGTCCACCCCCTCGGCCAGTTCCTCGCGGCCGTGCCGCTCGATGTCCACCAGCAGTGCCGGATGCCGGCGCCATCGGGCGAAGGCGAGCGCGAGGGCGGCGAGCAGGACGTCGTCGGGACCGGCGTGAAAGGCGGCCGGGACCGCGGTGAGCAGTTCGGCGGTCGGCTCGGGCGCAAGGCCGCGGGTGAGATGGCGCACGGTGCCGACGACGTCCCGTTCGGGGTCGGGGCGCCGGATGCCGGCCCCTGGGTCGAGGCCTTCCCCCACGCGCCGCCAGGTATCCAGTTCGGCCCTGCGCGCCCCGGCCTCCCGCTCCAGCAGCCGGGCCCAGTGGCGCACCGATGTGCCGGCCGGCGGCAGTTCCACCTCCCGCCAGGCAGTGGCCAGGTCCGCCCGCAGGATGGCCCAGGACACGCCGTCCACCGCCAGGTGGTGAACCGTCAGCAGCAGGCGCCCGGGACGGCCTGGCCCCGCGTCGTACCAGACCGCACGCACCAACTCACCCGACTCCGGCCGCAGTCGGTGGGCCGGCACCTGAAGCACCGTCGCGAAATCGCCGTCCGGTACGGCGACCCGCTCCAGCAGTCCGGCCGCCTCCACGCTCCCGGGCGGCGGGATGTGCGCGGTCCAGTCGCCGTCGGTCGCCACCCGCATCCGCAGCGCGTCGTGGTGGTCGAGTACCGCCTGAAGGGTGCCCGCCAGACGCTTCTCGTCGGCCCCGGCGGGCGTGACCAGCAGCACCGACTGGCTGAACGAACCGATGGGACCGCCGCGTTCGCGCAGCCGGTGCATGGCCGGGGTGAGCGGCAGTGCACCCACCGAGGACGCCTGGAGGGGCCCCTGTGCCGGGGCGGGGCGAGCCGCGGCCACGGCGGCGAGAGCGGCGATCGAGCGCTGGTCGAACACGTCACGTGGACTCAGCCGCAGCCCGGCCGCGAGCGCGCGGCTGACCAGGTGGATCGAGGCGATGCTGTCGCCGCCCAGGTCGAAGAAGCCGTCGTCGACCCCGACACCGCGCGGGTCCAGGCCGAGAACCTCGGCGAACAGCGCGCGCAAGGTCTCCTCCTGGAGGCTGCGCGGGGCGCGCGGGGTGTCCGCCGCGCCGGTCGTGACCTCCGGCGCGGGCAGGGCGGCGCGGTCCAGCTTGCCGTTCGCCGTCATCGGCAGGGCGTCCAGGACGACGAGCGCCTCGGGGACCATGTGGTCCGGCAACCGCCGTGCCGCCTCGGCCCGTACGTCCGCACGGTCGACGTCGGCCGCCGCGCCCACGAGGTACCCGACCAGGCGTTTGCGGCCCCCGTCCGCGCGCACCACCACCGCGGCCTGCTCGACGGCGGGATGCGCGGTGAGCACGCCCTCGATCTCGCCGGGCTCGATCCGCAGCCCCCGGATCTTGAGCTGGCCGTCGGCCCGCCCGCGCAGCTCCAGGGTTCCGTCGGCACGGCGCACGGCCAGGTCGCCGGTGCGGTACATGCGCTCGCCGGGCGGCCCGTAGGGGTCGGCGACGAACCGCTGCGCGCTCAGCCCGGGCCGGTTCCAGTAGCCCCGGGCCACCTGGGCGCCGGCCACGTACAACTCGCCCTCGACACCGGCCGGGACGGGGTTCAGCCACCCGTCCAGGACGTAGGCGCGGGTGTTCCACATCGGGCGCCCGATCGGCACCGGCCCGGACGGCAGCTCCTCGTCGGGTTCGATGCGGTGGTCGGTGCAGCCGACGGTCAGCTCGGTGGGGCCGTAGTGGTTGATCAGCCGCACGCCGGGGTGCTCCCGGCGCCAGGCCCGCAGGGCCTCTCCGACCAGGGCCTCTCCGCCCAGCATGAACTCCTCGGCGGGCGAGAGGTCGTACGGCAGGGCGGGCAGCAGCGCCAGATGGCTGGGCGTGGCCTTGAGGAACGTGTAGCCGCCGGGCAGCGGATCCGCGCCCGCCTCGTGGACGGCCGCGATGTGCACCCGGCCGCCCGCGGCGAGCGCGCCGTGCAGGGTGGTCACCGTGGCGTCGAAGGACAGGGTGGCGTGCAGCAGCGACGAGCCGCGCAGACTCGGGTACGCGGCCACGCAACGAGCTACGTACGGGGTGAGGTTGCGGTGTTCGACGACGACCCCCTTGGGGCGCCCGGTCGTGCCGGAGGTGTAGATCAGGTAGGCCGCGTCGGCGGGACGGGCCCGGGCCAGTTCGGTCCCGGTGCCGGTCGCCTCCTCGTCGGGGCTCACGACCGGGCACGCGACGGCCATCGGGTCCCTGGCGATGACACACACCGGGTCCGCGTCGGACAGCAGATACGCCGTCCGCTCGGCGGGATGCTCCGGATCGAGCGGCAGATAGGCCGCGCCCGCCTTGAGCACGGCCAGCACGGCCACCGCGAGGTCGACGGACCGGGGCAGCGAGAGGGCGACGATCCGGCCGGGCCCGGCACCGCAGGAGGTCAACGCCAGCGCCAACCGGCCAGCCCTGTCGTCCAGTTGACGATACGTCAGACTTGTCCGGGCATCCGTCACGGCCACCGCGTCCGGCTGCTCGGCCGCCCGGGCCTCGAACATCCGGTGAAACGTCGTGTCCGGCACGTCATGCGCGGTGTCGTTGAACTCGACGAGCAGGCGTCGCCGTTCGGCCGGGCCGAGCAGATCCAGCGCGCCGACGGGCCGGTCGGGGGCGTCCACGGCGGCCCGCAGCAGCCGTTCCAGCCGGGCGGCGAGGTCCTCGGCCGTGCCCCGGTCGAAGAGGTCGGCGCTGTACTGGAGGATGCCCTCGATGCCGTCCGGCGAGCCGTCGGGGGTGCGCAGCTCGCCGAGGTTGAAGGTGAGGTCGATCTTGGTGGCGCCGGTCTCCACGGGCAGCGGCCGGCCGGCCAGACCGGGCAGGTCGAGGTGCGGTTCGGCGGTGCCGGGGCGGAAGGCGAGCATCACCTGGAACAGCGGGTGCCGGGCCGTCGAACGGGGCGGATTGAGGGCCTCGACCAGCTGCTCGAACGGCAGTTCCTGGTGGGCGTAGGCCGCGAGGTCGCTCTCCCGGACCCGGGCGAGCAGCTCGCGAAAGGTGGGGACGCCGGAGGTGTCGGTGCGCAGGACGAGGGTGTTGAGGAAACAGCCGATCAGGTCGTCCAGCGTCTCGTCGGCGCGGCCCGCGACCGGGGTGCCGAGCGGGATGTCGGTGCCCGCCCCGAGCCGGGTGAGCAGGGCGGCGAGCCCTGCCTGGACGACCATGAACACGGTCGTGCCGGTCTCCCCGGCCAGCGCGCGCAGCCGCCCGTGCAGCCTCGCGTCCAGCCGTACGGGGATGTCGCCGCCCCGGTGCGTGGCGCGGACCGGGCGGGGGCGGTCGGCGGGCAGCGCGATCTCGTCCGGCAGGTCGGCCAACGACCGCTTCCAGTAGGCGAGCTGAACGTCCATCACCTCACGGTCGAGGAGCAGGTCCCGCTGCTGGACGGCGTAGTCGGCGTACTGCGCCCGAAGGGGAGCCCACGCGGGACTCCGGCCCTCCTGCCGGGCGCGGTAGGCGGTGGCGAGGTCGCGGAGGAGGGGTTCGAGGGACCAGCCGTCGGCGGCGATGTGGTGCAGCACCAGCAGCAGGGCGTGTTCCTGCGGCCCGAGGACGAGGAGGTGGGCGCGCAGCGGGACGTCCTCGTCGAGCCGGAACTCCTCGCCTGCCGACTCGGCCAGCCGCTCTGCCACTTGGGCCTGCGTGACCCGCTCGACGTGCAGCCGGGGCCCGGCCGCCGTCGGGTCGAGGAGTCGCTGGCGCGGGATGCCGTCGGCGTTCGGGTAGACGGTGCGCAGGATCTCGTGCCGGGCGACGAGGTCGGAAAGTGCGGCGCGCAGGGCATCCGGGTCGAGGCCGGCGCCCGTCAGCCGCACGGCGAACGGGATGTGGTACGCCGCCCCGGACCCCTCCAGCCGGTCGAGGAACCACAGTCGCCGCTGGGCCGACGACAGTGGAGCCTCGTCGGGGCGGGCGCCCGGCGCCAGCGGCCGGGCGGGCCGGGCGACGGCCCCGGCACCGGCGACCAGTGGGGCGAGGGCGGCCGCAGTGGGCGCGCCGAACAGGTTCCGCAGCGTCAGTGCCGCGCCCAGGGTGTCGCGGATCCGGCCGATCAGGCGCAGGGCGAGCAGGGAGTGGCCGCCGAGCGCGAAGAAACTGTCGTCGGGACCGACGGCGGGCAGACCGAGGACGTCCGCGAAGAGCCCGCAGAGCGCCTCCTCCTGCGGAGAGCGCGGGGCACGGCTTCCGGTCTCCGTGACGGGCGCCGGCAGGGCGGCGCGGTCCAGCTTGCCGTTGGCGGTCAGAGGCAGCCGGTCCAGTCGGACGACGGCCGACGGCACCAGGGCGGCGGGCAGCCGGTCGGCGAGGTGGGCGCGCAGGACGTCCGGGGCCGGCGCCGTGCCCACGGCGGGCACCGCGTAGGCGATCAGGCGGCGGTCGCCGGGGCGGTCCTCGCGGACGAGCGCGACCGCCTGGGCGACCTCCGCATGGGCGGCCAGCACCGACTCGATCTCGCCCGGCTCGATGCGGAAGCCACGCAGCTTGACCTGGCCGTCGGCCCGCCCGTGGAACTCCAACTCGCCGCTGTCCAGGCCGAGTCGGACGCGGTCGCCGGTGCGGTACATGCGCGCGCCCGGAGGGCCGAAGGGGTCGGCGGTGAAGCGCTCGGCGGTGGCTTCGGGGCGGCCGAGGTAGCCGCGGGCCACGCCGGGACCGGCCACGTACAGCTCACCGACCGTGCCGCGCGGTACCGGTCGCAGGGCGCCGTCGAGGACATAGGCGCGCATGCCGTCGAGCGGGCGGCCGATGGGCAGCGGCTCGGGCACCGCGCCCGCGTCGGGGCAGGGGCGGCAGGTGGCGAAGGCGGTGGTCTCGGTCGGGCCGTAGCCGTTGGTGACGGTCAGCCCGGGGCAGGCGGCCAGGACCCGGCGGACGACGGACGCGGGCACGGCCTCGCCGCCGGCCCACACCTGGCGCAGCCCGGCGAAACAGCCGGGGTCCGCCTCGGCGGCGAGCCGGAACAGCCCGGCGGTCAGCCACAGCGCCGTCACCCCGTGCCGGGCCGTCAGGCGTGCGACCGCGGCGGCGTCCACGTCCTCGTCCGGCCCGGCGACCACGGCGGTGCCCCCGCCCAGCAGCGGCACCCACATCTCGTAGGTGGAGGCGTCGAACGCGGTCGGCGAGTGCACCAGCACCCGGGTGTGCGCGCCGCAGCCGAACGCCGAGTCGGCGGCCAGCGCGGTGACGTCCCGATGGGTGACGGCGACGCCCTTGGGCCTGCCGGTCGAGCCCGAGGTGTAACTGACGTACGCCAACTGGTCCGAGTGGAGCGGGACTTCGGGGTCCGTGGCGGGCTCGACGGCGAGCGAGGGGTCGGTCGCGGTGACGAGGGCGGGACCGTCGTAGGCGTCCCCGTCCGACAACCGGTCGCACAGCAGGACGGTCGCGCCGGTCTCGGCGAGGATCCGCCGGGTGTGCGCGGCCGGGACACGCGCGTCGAGGCCGACGTACGCGCCACCCGCCTTCAGGACGGCCAGCAGCGCCACGATCAGCTCGTCGGAGCGGCGCATCAGGACCGCGACCCGGTCCTCGGGCCGGACGCCGAGGCGGAGCAGGCGGTGGGCGAGCCGGTTGGCGCGCGCGTTCAGGTCCCGGCAGGAGAGCGCACGGCCTCCGTGGACGACGGCGACGGCATCGGGTTCGGCGGCCGCGCGGGCCGCGATCACGCCGGGGACGGTACGGCCGCCCGCGAGCGCGACCGGCCCGTCGAGCAGCGCTCCCTCGCCCGGCAGCGTCAGCTCCACCCGCCCCACCACCGAGCCCTCGGGCTCCAGGACCGACGCCGCGAACCGCTCCACGAAGTGCACGAAACGCCGGTGATGGGCGGTGAGTTCGGCTTCCGTGTGGTGTTCGGGACTCGCGTCCAGGTCCACCCGGATCCCTTGGCCGTCCGCGCGGTCGTAGACGTTGACCGCGAGGTCCTCGACCGGGCCCGTGGACAGGTTGTGCCGGGTGGTGGGATGCCCGTCGAAGCGCACCTCCGGTCCGAAGGCCATGATGTTGACGACCGGTCCGAAGAAGCGGCGTCCGTCCTGCGGCCAGTCCAGCGCGCGGCGCAGGTCCTCGCCCCGGAAGCGCTGGTGCGCCAGCAGGTCGCGGGTGGCCCCGGCGGCCTGCCGTACGAGGTCGACGGCCGGGGTGTCCGGGCGTACCGCGAGCCGCAGCGGGAGCACGTTGGACGCCATCCCGGGAGTGCCGAGCTCCGTCTCGCTCTCGCGGCCGGTGACCGCGAGGCCGAGGACGACGTCCCGCGCGCCGGTGAGCCGGTGCAGATAGGCGGCGGTCGCCGCGAGAACCACGCGGGACCAGCGCGTTCCGGCGCGCTCGGCCGCACGGTGGACCAACTCCCCGGCAGACTGGGGCAGATGACCGGAGCGGCGCAGGAAGCGTCCGGCGACATGCGGCGGGCGGACGGCCAGGCTCACCGGGTCGGGCCGGTCGGCGAGGGCCTGCGTCCAGTGCGTACGGTCCTGCTCGTGCCGTACGCCGCCGCGATAGGCCTCGTCGGCGGCGGCCAGCGGCGCGAGGGGCGCGGGTGGCGGAGTGTGCGGGGTGCCGTTCGCGAGCGCGGTGTACGCCTGCGCCACTCGCCGGGCGATCAGGGAGCAACTGAAGCCGTCGACCGCGATGTGGTGGTACGCCTGGTACCAGATCCAGTGGTGGTCGGCGAGCCGCAGGAGCGCGTAGCGGAACAACGGGCCCCGGTCGAGGTCGAAGGGCGTGGCGAAGTCGTCCGCCATCCACTCCCGCGCCGCCTCGCCCCCTGCCGCGTCGACGACGGGCATCCCCCACTCGGGATCGGCGTCGACGAGCAGCCGTACGCCGTCCTCGTCGGCCGCGAACCGGGACCGCAGTGTCTCGGTCGCGTCCACCACCTGCCGTACGGCCGTCCGCAGGCGCAGCGGGTCCACGGGACCGTGGATCTCCGTGTACTCGCCGACGTTGTAGGCGGCGCCGGCTCCGTCGAGCCGCTGGCCGAACCACATCGAGCGCTGGGCGGCGGACGGGTCAGGTCCACGGCGTACGGTCATCGACGGACTCCGGTGGGGGTGGGGGACGGACCGCAGGGCATCGGAGGGCCGCTCACGTGGCGGCGGGGGCGTACGTGAGCCGTCGCCCGACCCGCTCGGCGACCGCGCGCGGGCCGTCGCCGTCCGCGCGCCACGGGACGCGCAGCCAGGGCTCGGCGGGGACGAGCGGGACGTCGTGGGCCTGACGGGCCCGGCCGCCGCCGGTGATGTTGAGGAGGACCAGCTCGTCGCGGTCGACGCGTCCGGCGCGTACGGCGTCGGCGAGCGCGGCCAGCGCGACCCCCGCACCGGGCTCGATGTCGATGCGCTCGGTCTCCTCGAACAGGGCCATGGCGGCGAGGGCGGCGCCGTTGTCGGCGCACAGGACGTCGCCGCCGCTCTCGGTGAGCGCCTCACGCACCCCGCCGCGTACGGTGAACGGCGGGCGGCGGTTGGTCAGTTCGCGGGCCAGCGGCTCGTGTTCACGGTCGGCGGGAGCCGCACCGCCGGAGTGCCAGGCCGCGAACAGCGGGGCGAACGGCGCGTTCTGGCACATCAGCAGGCGGGGCGTCGGCTCGTCGCCCGAGCGGATCCGGCGGCCCGCGTCATGGGCTCCGATGGCTCCGGTACCGCTGCCGACGGCCTGCACATACGTCCGCGGCAGGCGTCCGATCATCTCGGCCGCGGCGAGCATCACGGTCCCCAGACCGTCGCGGCGCCCGATGTTGCGGCAGCCGCCCTCCGCCTGGTGTCCGGGGAGCCGGGCCAGCAGGTCGGCGCAGGCGATGGCGTCGCTGTAGGTGGCGTCGCCGTCGAGCACGACGATGCGTACGCAGGGGTCCAGCGGGCCGGGGAAGCGCATGCTCTCCAGGGCCGGGGCGGGTACGACGATCAGACAGGGCGCCTGATGGCGGGTGGCGGCCCAGGCGAAGGCGGCGGCGGTGTTGCCCGCCGAGGGGATCACCAGCACGGGCGGGTCGGCGGGCAGCCGGCCCAGCACCGTGTACGCCTCCAGGTCTTTGAACGTGCAGGTGGGCATGGACGCCCCGCGTTCGGGCCAGTACCCGTTGAAGGCGACCCACAGCTGGGAGAGCCCGATCCGGCGACCGAGCCGGTCGGCGCGGTACACGAGCGGCCCTGGCACGCCGGGAAACGTCCGGGCCACGGGGAGCAGACAGGCGTGCCGGAACAGCCCCGCACGATCCCCGCTGGGCGCGGCGGGCCGGTCGTACTCGGCCCGCAGGAACGCCGGTTCGTGCGGTTGCGGGCAGTCGAGTATCAGACCGTCGTCCTCGTAACGGGCCCCGCAGGCGGAGCAGACGACCGTGTAGTGCCGATTTCCCGGGTGTACTTGGGGGCGTACTCGGGACATTTCCTTGCCTTCCGCAGTGGTGCGACGTTCGCTGGTCAATTGCAACCGCGACTGCGGAAATGCGGGGCGACCCACGCATTACCGTTCCACCAACGTGCAGTTGACATTCCGTTCGCTCCCGGGGGCCGGTCTATACCTTTGGACTGTTCAGTTCCGCTTCATCTCCCCTTCTTGATGCGGAGGTTGATGGGCGCATGGACCCTGGGCAAGCATCCGAGACGCACACGTCTTGACGAGAGGACGGCGGGAAATGGGCGAGAAGTCGATGCATGAACTCGCGACGGAGCGGGCACGAACTTCTCCCCTGCCATGGCTGCCGTCGCCGGTTCCGGTTTCCTTTTTGCCATCGAATGGCAAAGCCCTGGAAGAGGCGCCCCCGGAAGATTATGGCGAATATGGTGAGTATCGCGAATATCGCGAACCCGCTCCCGATTCGCTGCTGACCGCCTACCGGAAAATGGTCCTCGGGCGACGCTTCGACGAGCAGGCGACGGCGCTCGCCCGGCAGGGCCGGCTCGCGGTCCACCCCTCCAGCCTCGGCCAGGAAGCGTGCCAGGTGGCCGCCGCTCTCGCCCTGCGCGACACCGACTGGCTGTTCCCCACCTACCGCGACTGCGTGGCGCTGGTCAGCCGGGGCATCGACCCCGTCGAGGCGCTGACCCTGCTGCGCGGCGACGGCCACTGCGGTTACGACCCCGTACGGCACCGCACCGCGCCCCAGTGCACCCCGCTGGCCACCCATGCCGCGCACGCCACCGGACTCGCCCACGGCGAGCGCCTCAAGGGCACGGACACGGTCGCCCTCGCCCTCGTCGGCGACGGCGCCACCAGTGAGGGGGACTTCCACGAAGCACTGGGCCTCGCGGGCGTCCTGCGCGCACCCGTGGTCTTCCTCGTACAGAACAACCGTTACGCCATCTCCGTCCCGCTCTCCGCCCAGAGCGCGGCGCCGAGCCTGGCGTACAAGGGCGTCGGCTACGGCGTCCGCTCGGAGCAGGTGGACGGCAACGACGCCGCGGCCGTCCTCGCCGTCCTGGGCGCGGCGGTCGAGGACGCCCGCACGGGCGGCGGCCCCTGGCTGGTCGAGGCGCATACCTACCGCATGGCCCCGCACACCAGCGCCGACGACCCCTCCCGCTACCGTCCGGCCGAGGAGACCGAGTACTGGCGCGGGCGCGACCCGATCGACCGCCTGGAGTCCTGGCTGCGCGAGCGCCGCCTGCTCACCGAGGACGACATCGGGGCCGCCGCGGCCGAGGCCGAGACGTACGCGCTCGCCCTGCGCGCCCGGCTCGCCGAGGACCCCGCCCTGGACCCGCTCGCACTCCTCGACCACGTGTTCAGCGCCCCGACCCCGCAACTGACCGAACAACGCGCCGCACTGCGGGCCGAGTTGGAGAGGCACTGAGATGACGGAGACGGTCAAGGCGCCCGGGCGGACGGCCACCACCATGGCGAAGGCGCTGAACACCGCCCTGCGGGACGCGCTGGACGCGGACGACAGGGTCGTCGTCTTCGGCGAGGACGTCGGCCGGCTCGGCGGCGTCTTCCGGATCACCGACGGGCTCGCGGACGCGTTCGGCGAGCGCCGCTGCTTCGACACCCCGGTCGCCGAGGCGGGGATCGCGGGCCTCGCGGTCGGCATGGCGATGGCCGGGTTCCGGCCGGTGGTGGAGATGCAGTTCGACGCGTTCGCCTACCCGGCGTTCGAACAGATCGCCTCCCACGTGGCCAAACTCCGCAACCGCACCCGCGGCGCCCTCGCCCTGCCCATGGTCGTCCGCATCCCGTACGGCGGCGGGATCGGCGGCGTAGAGCACCACAGCGACTCCAGCGAGGCCTACTACGCGCACACGGCGGGCCTGAAGGTCGTCACCCCCGCGACGGTGGCGGACGCGTACTCCCTCCTGAGGGAGGCCATCGACGACCCGGATCCGGTGGTGTTCCTGGAGCCCAAGCGCCACTACTGGACGAAGGACGAGGTCGAACTTCCCCTGAGCACCGAGCCGTTCGGCACGGCAGCGGTGCGCCGCCCAGGAACCGACGCCACACTCGTCGCCTACGGCCCCTCGGTCGGCGTGGCCCTGGCGGCGGCGCGGGAGGCGGCGGCCGAGGGGCTGGACGTGGAGGTGCTCGATCTGCGCACCCTCGTCCCGCTCGACGACCATGCGCTCACCGCGTCGGTGCGGCGCACCGGTCGCTGCCTGGTCGTGCACGAGGCCCAGGGTTTCGCCGGAGTCGGCGCCGAGATCGCGGCGCGGGTGCAGGAGCGCTGCTTCGACGCGTTGCGCGCGCCGGTGCTGCGGGTCACGGGCCTGGACATCCCGTATCCGCCGCCCCTGCTGGAGAGCGCCCATCTGCCGGGCGTCGGACGGGTGGTGGCGGGCCTGCGCCGCCTGCTGCCCGAGGGCGGACCGGGCGTACGGCGTCCGCTGCCGGTCTCTCACGGCGCGGCGGCGGCCGAGGGCGGTGGGGCCGTCCGGATCGCCCGGATCTTCCGGGCCGTTCGGACTTTTCAACTGCCGGACCTGGGGGAGGGGTTGGCGGAGGCGGAGCTGCTGGAGTGGAAGGTCGCGGTGGGCGACCACGTCACATCCGACCAGACGGTCGCCGAGGTCGAAACGGCCAAGTCCGTCGTCACCCTCCCGAGCCCCTTCGCCGGGACGGTGACCGCCCTGCACTGCCGGGCCGGGGAGAGGGTGACGGTCGGGGCGCCACTGCTGTCGGTGGCGGAACCGGCGGCGGAGGGGGCAGTGGAGGGTGTGACGGAGGCGGCGGACGACTCCGGTGCGGTCCTCACCGGGTACGGGACGGGCGGCGCGCGCGGCAACCGCGTACCGATGCCGAAACGCGGCGAGCCTGCGCAGACCAATGCCCAGGGAGCTCAACAGCCTGCAATCCGCGCCCCCTTGGGCGTCGCCGCCGAGAAGTTCCTCCGCGCCCACCGCGACATACCCGCCGTCACCATCTGGGCCGACACCGACGCCACCGGACTGCTCGCGGCCCGTGACGCCCATGGCACGGGCCTGCTTCCCCTGCTCGCCAGGGCCTGTCTCGCCGGGCTCGCCGCCTTCCCCGAACTGAACGCCCGGGTGGACGCCGAGCGCGCCGAGGCCGTCCGGCTGCCGCGGGTGCACCTCGGCTTCGCCGCCCAGACCGGCCATGGGCTGCTCGTCCCCGTCGTACGGGACGCCGACCGGCTGCCGCTCGACGGCCTGGCCGCCGAACTGCGCCGCCTCACCGGCCTCGCCCGCGACGGCGTACTTCCCGCGGAACACCGCACCGGCGGTACCTTCACCCTCAACAACTACGGTGTGCTGGGCGTCGACGGCGCCACGCCGATCCTCAACCACCCCCAGACGGCGATGCTCGGTGTCGGCCGCCTCGTCGATCGCCCGTGGGCGGTGAGCGGCCGGCTGGAGGTCCGCAAGGTCGTCCAGCTGTCGCTGACCTTCGACCATCGTGTGTGCGACGGGGGCACCGCGGCCGGATTCCTTCGTCATGTCATCGACGGCATCACCGCTCTCGAACCGTGAAGCGCGCGCTCAGGATGCCTGCCGCGCGGCCGCGGCCATGACGACGACGGAGATCAGGGCGACGACGGAAATCAGGGCGATGACGGCGCCGACCGCCGGCTCCACCTTGCCGACGCCCCCATCCGCCTCACCGGCACCCCCGCCGTGCCCACCGAACTCGGCCCCGTCACCCCGCCGGACGCC
Organism: Streptomyces sp. NPDC051677; assembly: GCF_044453465.1. Taxonomy (NCBI): domain Bacteria; kingdom Bacillati; phylum Actinomycetota; class Actinomycetes; order Kitasatosporales; family Streptomycetaceae; genus Streptomyces; species Streptomyces sp. NPDC051677. The sequence continues at coordinate 628 of NZ_JBITCT010000067.1, read as the reverse complement.
GTGTTGTGCCGCACCGACGTCGGCGCCATGGCCCACGTCATGAGCTGGCGGGCAGCAACGTGGTCAGGGCGGCGCGCTGGGCAGCATCGGGTTGGGCAGCCAGTGTTGCGGCCTTCCTGGAAGTGAGCAGTCCTTCGCTGCTGACCTGCGCTTTGCGCAGTTCGGAGAGCGGAACGCATCGGAGTTGACTGCTAGTCAGTATTGGCGCGTCTTCGGTCCCTTAGTGCTGTGACCTGCGAGTTCGTGAGTGCCCTAACCGGCCTGATCACCATGAGCGTTGACTGCTCAGTGTGGGAGAGCCGCCGGTAGTGGCGATCGCGGCAGCGGGCTGCGCCGTTCGAATGGCGTGCCGGGTAAGCCTTTCGGCCGCTCACGACCGCGACACGACAGGCTGACGAGCGGACTGGTCGTTTTCCGTGGCTGCCCCGCCGGATGGCGAGCGTGCTCCCGTCCGGGCGCCCCGCCCGGTGTGCGGAATTTCCGGTAGGGCAGCATCTGCTCAGTCATCGCCTGCCCGTGAGGGGTCGTCATGCGCTCCGCCCGCCGCGTCGCTTCGTCCGCGCTGCTGACCTGTCTGTTTCTGGCGGGCTGTTCGTCCGTCCCGCTGGGTGTGTCGGACCCGTCGTCA
>NZ_JBITCT010000066.1:0-41076 GCF_044453465.1 Streptomyces sp. NPDC051677 | reverse complement strand
CGGGCAGAACCCGCCCGTGACGGCCAACTGCCCGCTACACTCCCACCGCTCGACGTTTCCCCAGGTCAAGCCACGAAGTACTGCTGGAGTACTAGTTGACCCGGTTGGTGAAGCTTCTCGAAGACGACCGAAAGCCGGACAAGAACGTGACCCTCTCGGAGGCGGACCGCGCTGTAGCCCTGGCTGAGGCAGACGAAATCTGGAAAGCCTTGAATACTACGGACGACGCCGGCGCAGTCACGAAACTGATAACGGAGAATTCCGAAGCCTATAACTCGGTGAAATCTGCAGGAGAGCGCATGTGGTGGGCGCCGTCAATGAAATCAATAACGGGTGCAGAATTCGACCCGAACCCGCGTGGTGTGCCGCGCCTGCGGGGCGAGCTGAAGCTTCCCAAGCTGATGAATGGCGCGGGTGCCCTCGGCGACCTGTTGTTCATCTGGGAGGGGGTGAAGTCCATTATGGGTGGTGACCAGGCGTGTGACGTTACGGGAACCTGTCCTGTGCCGGACTACAGCTAGTATGTAACCGCAAAGGCGGAAGTGTGCATCGGGGTAGAATCCTCGATGCGCACTTCCGTGCTGCGCTTCTCGAAGGGACGTTACTCAGTGGTAGAGATCTTGGGAAATATGGACCCAGAAGGTCGGCCCATCACGGATTCCGCTCTGGTCCGGAAAATGTTGTGGGAGTACTTCCCGGAGCAGAGGGATGCAGTACTCGCGCTGGAGGAAGAAGAGCAGGAGTATGCGACCCCGGGCGATTACGGACCGGTGGAGGTGGGTGCGTACACACTCGCCAGCGAGGTCTTCGTGCAAGGGGTCCTGACTCCACTTCTGGCGTCGGAGCCTGCTCTGGACGGGGAATTGGCGCAGCGGTGCGCGTACTTCTTGGAGCGCCTCCTGGGCAGCGGACGTGACTCCATCCACGAAATGGTAAGCATCAGGATCACCGACCATCTGCTGGGATACCCGGAAAACTGGAAAAAGTTCCGGACGTATGCAGGCGACCTGCTACTCGGCGAGGTTAGGGAACGGCAACGTTATTACAAGGGCCCTACTGAAGGGGGAGATGGGCAAGGGGAAGATGGAGATGACCGAAGTGCCGGCTGACCTCAGTCTGGCCTAGGGGGGAAGATTCTTTATTCCTGCAGAGTCTGTGTATAACGTCTATGTGCCCTCCGGTGATTTCGAGCGCGTCACTATTGGCGGATGCAATCTAATCGTATTCGGATTCACTGGAGCTCTTGGAAGTCTGTTGCTTGATCTGTCCTCTGGGTGCGTGATGGAGAAAGTTGAGGGCGACTCTAGTCTGAGTCTCGTAAATACCTCGCTTGATTCATTTAATCGTTGCCTGGCGGCGTTCTCGGCAAAATTTCCACTCGCCGAGATTGAAGATGCAGATGAGGCTGAGGAAAGGGATAACAGGGTTGCCCGTGAGGTTGAAGAAGAAATCTGTCGGATCGATAGGCAGGTGTACGCTGAAAGCAGCTTCTGGTATGAAGTGAGATGGAGTGTCGCGATCGGGAACTTCAGAGACTGATAGGTGTCGGCGGGAGGTGGGAGGCCCTGACGGCCTCGTGTGTGGTTGGCGGTTAGGCGGGCCCCAGGTGGTCTCCGCGACGAGGACGTTCAAGCATGGACCGCCACCGACGACGGTTTTGAGCAGCAGGTCTATGGTGGTGTGAAGTGAGGCACGGTCGGGTGCAAGCGTACTATCGGCGCGAGCATGGGGATAACCCGGTTTTGCTGCAAAGCGCAAGTGATGTTGACGCTTTGATCGACGAGCTCCTTTTGAGCCGACCATCGGAAAACTTGGCCGCGCTGCACAGCTTGGAACGTCCGCTCATGCCGGCAGGGGTTCCTGACCACGAGTTGCTGGCTGGCGCTGACGGAGACCTTCAGGTCGGAGTCCTCGGCTTCATGGACGACGGAAATTTTGTTTCGCTCGATTCTGCGAAGGGACGAGGAGAGATCTCCTACTCCATCATGGGAAACGCAACTGAATTTTCGAATTGCTCGGAAATCCCTATTACTCTTGTGCGACAGGCTGTTAAGGAGTTCCTGTCCTCCCGTGGGCAGCGTCCAACGTGTGTTCAATGGCAAGAGTCAGAGTCGTGGTGATTTGCTCTGTCTCGTATGCGCGGCACTACAAGTGCTGCGCCGCGCATACGGTCCCCCTTGGGAGCTTGCCGGCCCCCGGCCTCGGGGCCCTCGCCGTCCCGACCGTCTTCGTGTAGGCGATTTTAGGAACAGTCGTAACGACATGTTGTTTTGCCCTTCGCGCTCGACGTGGCCTCCGGCGGTGGTGTCTTCGAAGCCCGCGACAAGCAGCTCACTTACTCTTCCGGTACGTCGCTGGTTGTGGGCCGGGCGAGGAGCGGACCCCAGGGGAAGACCTGTGCGTAAGTCCTTGCCCTTCACACCGAACCGCACGTCGCCGATATCGGCGGGAACGAGCTGGATTTCCAACCCGAGGTGATGGGCGACGAGTTCATAGACGCCTATGCCGAGCTGCGCGACGCGCAGAAAGCGAAGGGCGTCGACCTCGACAACCTCGCTGACGCCGACCCGAAGGACGTCCGCCGCACTGCCCGCGCGCTGCGCCTGTTCCTCGTCCGGCAGATGCTCGACGAGTCGGTGGACCTCTTTCTGCTGCCGAACGTAGTCAAGGGCGACGAGACGCTGAAGACATTCCATGATCTCGACCAGGCCGAGGAGCACGTCGCCCAACACGAGGGCACCCGCGTGGTCGACGCGCTTCCCCTGCCCACCCGCGTGATCGTGGAGCTTCTGGAATGGGTGGTCGAGCTGCACACCTGGCCGCTGAGGCGGATGCTGAACGCCGCCGAGGCGTCCATGGACATGGCGGCTGAGGACGACGCCGAGCGGCAGCGGAACCGTGCCCAGCCGTACGACCCGCCGAAGGATGCCGCCGCCAGGCCTCCGACGGTGCGCAGCCACGCAGCGCCGCCCGCATGGGCCCGAGCCAGGTCCGCGCCCCCGAGTGTTGTCGCCGAGCAACTTGGCGTCACGGCGGAGAAGATGCTCTTCCGGCTGACCCTGACCGTAGTGGAAGGCGGGGGATAACGCGTCGGAGGCCACAGGGCCGAAAGAGCTCTGAGCCTCGTGCACTGACCCGGCGTAGCCTCCGGAGCGCCGTGCGTTGGAAGGGGAATCCGCTGCGCGCGAGTTCGATTCCAGTCCTGAGCTGGCGCGATCGTCCTCTGTCTCTTCAGCGCGATCCTGTCGGGCCTCATTGAGGCCGCAAGGACAGGAACAGAGTGACAAGGGCTGAGGAGCATCCACATGGATAACCCGATCTGACCTGCGAAAACGTCAAGGATGAGCGTTGATCGGCAAGAACCGCCAAGATCCTCAAAGGACTCATAATCCGTCGGCCGTGGGTTCGAGTCCCACCCGCCCCACCATGCACGCCTGTGACCTGCGGAAACGTCTCATCAGGGGACGGATTCAGGGCGTTGGTCCACGGGGCTGAATCCGCTGCTCGTGAGTGCGACATCGTTGGCAGTACTGACAGTTCGAATCTCGCTGACCTGCGTGTATGTTCCGGCCCGCGGACGTCGATCCCGTCGTGCGTGGGCTCTCGGGACCGGTTGGGTGCCGGATTCTGGACGCTGGCTGGACGCAGGGGAACGGAAGTGGTTTTCCGCAGTTGCTGCGTCGGTGACGCCCGGGGGCGGGCAGGCGTCGTGGCTGGCGGCTGAGGCCTGTGTTCCCGGGATCACAGAGCCGCCACTGTGGCCGACCCAAGTGAGGGGAAACTGCCCGTACTGAATACGGCCCAGGAAAGTCCTCGATGAGTCGCGTCGAGGTTCAGGCCAGGGGCGCGAAGTACGGCCGGTTACTGGTCGGTATCGAACCGGTGGTAGCGACCTCCATGAGCCGCCGTGACCAGCGCATTCGATACCGGACCCTCAACAGCGCAGGTCAACCGCAATGCCGACATGCCTTGCCGACGCGGTGACGATAACCGGTAGCTCCAGCGGGGCCTCTGTAGGCGGGTTTCTACCGATGGACCAGGGCCTGTCCGATCGGCGGGGAGTGAACACCGGACAGGCCCTGGAGTATGTGAGCGCGCTGGGCGCGCGGGGGAGGTTCGGCCGGGATGCTTCCTTCGCCGTTCCTCAGCTTCGGTTCAGCAGGACAGTGGTGTCCGGTGGCAGCATCCCGTCCTTGTCCAGTGGTCCTGAGGCGAGGAGGGAGACGGCGCTGTGGGGGAGAGGGATCGGCTGGTCGGAGAGGTTGATCGCGCACAGCAGGCTGTTGCCGCGTTCGAACAGGAGGGTGTCGGGCGGGCTGTCCAGCCAGTGGAACTGTTCGCCGCGCAGGTGGGGGTTGGTGCGGCGCAGGTGCAAGGCGGAGCGGTAGAGCTGGAGCATGGACGTGCGGTCGGCCTGTTTGGCTTCGGCGGTGTAGGACTTCCAGCCGTCGGGCTGGGGCAGCCAGGGCGTGGCGGACACTGACGTGCTGAAGCCGTAGGGCGGAGTGTCGCCGGTCCAGGGGAGGGGGACGCGGCAGCCGTCGCGGCCTCGGATCGTGTGGCCGGAGCGTTCCCAGATGGGGTCCTGGAGGGAGGACTCGGGGAGGTCTTCGACCTCGTACAGGCCGAGTTCCTCGCCCTGGTAGATGTACGCGCCGCCGGGCAGGGCCAGCATCAGCAGGGTGGCCGCCCGGGCTCGGCGGGTGCCGAGGGTGAGGTCGGTGGGGTGGCCCTGGTCGCGCATCGGGGTGACGCCGGTGTGGGCGCGGCCGTAGCGGGTGACGTGGCGGGTCTCGTCGTGGTTGGAGAGGACCCAGGTGGCGGGGGCGCCGACCTTCGCCAGATCGGTGATCGTGCGGTCGATCACCTCTCTCAACTTGTCTGCTTCCAGAACGCATTTGAGGAAGTCGAAGTTGAAGGCGGTGTGGAGTTCGCCGGGGCGGAGGTAGGCGGCGAGGCGGCCGGGGCGGACGTGGGCCTCGGCGACGAAGACGCGGGGCTCGGGGTAGCTGTCGGCGATGGCGCGCCAGGTGCGGAAGATGTCGTGGACGCCGTCGCGGTCCCAGTGCGGGTGGTTCTCCTGGTCCTCGCCGGCGATGACGGAGAACTCCGGCAGGCCGAGGTCCGGGAGGGCCGGGTCCTTGACCATGCCGTGGGCGACGTCGATACGGAAGCCGTCGACGCCCAGGTCGAACCAGAAACGCAGGACCGACTCGAACTCGGCCCGGACCTCGCTGTTGTCCCAGTTGAGGTCGGGCTGTTCGGGGGCGAAGAGGTGGAGGTACCACTGGCCGTCCGGTGTGCGGGTCCAGGCGGGGCCGCCGAAGGCCGCGTGCCAGTCGTTGGGCGGCTCTGTGCCGTCCGCTCCCTTCCCCTCGCGGAAGATGAACCGCTCCCGTGCCGGGGAGCCGGCCGTTGCCGCCAACGCCTCCTGAAACCAGGGGTGCTGGTCGGAGGCGTGGTTGGGGACGATGTCGAGGATCACCCGCAGGCCCAGCTCATGTGCCTCGGTGATCAGCTTCCGGGCCTGGTCGAGGGTGCCGTAGGTGGGATGGATGTCGCGGTAGTCGGAGACGTCGTAGCCGCCGTCGGCCAGCGGGGACGGATACCAGGGGTTGATCCAGATTGCGTCCACGCCGAGGTAGGCGAGGTACTGCAGGCGGGAGCGGAGGCCGGAGATGTCGCCGGTTCCGTCGCCGTCACCGTCGGCGAAGCTGCGTATGTACACCTGGTAGATGACCGCGGAGCGCCACCAGGAATCGTTCGCGGCGTCGTGTGTGACGTCGTTGGGGGTCAGGTTGCTCATGGGGCTCGGTCCTGTCGGAGTACGCAGACGCGGGTGCTGACGGTGATCACTGGAGGCGTGGGCCTGGCTAGCCCTTGGTCGCGCCGGAGGTGCCGCCGCGGACGAAGTGCCGCTGGAAGGCGAAGAACACCAGGGCCACGGGGATGGTCATGAGCAGGGTCGCCGCGAGCTTGAGCGGGTACTGGTTGCCCGAGCCGAGCTGGCCGGAGACGAGGGAGGCGACCCCGGTGGTGAGGGTGTTCAGGTCCGGGCTCTGGCGGGACACGATGAAGTGGCCCAGTTCGTTCCATGATCCCTGGAACGACAGGATGGTCAGGGTGAGAAGTGCGGGCCGGGCCATGGGCAGCACGATGGACCAGAAAGTCCTGAAGGTGCTTGCGCCGTCGATGCGGGCCGCTTCCTCGACGCTGACGGGGATCGACTCGAAGAACTGCTTCATGATGAACACGCCGGCGGCGTCGGCGAGAAGCGGGACGATCATGCCCGCGTAGGAGTCGTAGATCCCGATCTGGTTGAGGACGAGGAATTTCGGGATGAGCAGGACGACGCCGGGCACGGCCATGACCGCGATGACGGCGGCGAACAGTGCGCCCCGGCCGGGGAAGCGCAGCCGGGCCAGTGCGTATCCGGCGAGGGAGTCGAAGAAGACGCGGCCTGCGGTGACGAGGACTGCGACGACGACGGAGTTCGCGAACCAGCGCGGGTAGTCCGCTTCGGCGAGCCGGCTGAAGGCGGCGGTCGTGAAGTGCTGCGGCCACAGCGACAGCGGGTTGTTGGTGGCGTCCGCATCGGTTTTGAAGCTCGTCGCGACCTGGATGAGGAACGGGTAGATGTACAGCATCGCGACGACGACGAGGGCCGTGTAGCCGAGCGCGCGGGTGAGGCCGCCTCGCCGTGTGCGGTTGCCTTTCCCACGGGTCGCGTGCGGGCCGGCTGCGGTGTCTGTGTCTGTGTCGGCAAGCTTGGGATGTGTGCTCATCGCGTGCCTCTGTGGACGTCGGGGATGGCTGCTGGGGTGGTGGGCGCGGTCGCGTCGGTTCCTGGTTGTCGCCAGGGGGCCGTTGCGGGGGTGCGGGGCATCAGACGGTCCCGGTGGTCGGGCCGGATCCGGAGCGGGCGGCTTTTGCCGCGCGCCGGGTGGCGGCCCTGGCACGGGCCTCGTCCTTGTCGCGCAGCACGAACCGCTGCAGCAGCGTCATCGCGACGATGATCGCGAAGAGGATGAAGGCGATGGCGCTGCCCTGTCCCCACTCGTTGTCGGTGAACGAGGACTGGTAGGAGAGGAACGCGGGGGTGAGTGTCGTCTTCGCCGGTGCGCCCTTGCTCATGACGTAGATCTGGTCGAAGACCTGCCAGGTGCCGATGAGTCCGAGGGTCAGGACGAGGAAGAGGGTCGGCTTGAGCATGGGCAGCGTGACGTGGCGGAACCGCTGCCAGCGCCCGGTGCCGTCGATCTCGGCGGCTTCCTCGACCTCGACGGGGATGTCCTGGAGTGCGGCGAGGAACATGAGCATGAACGTGCCCGCCGTCGTCCACACGACCAGGGTGATGATCGCGCACATGGCCACACTGGGACCGGAGACCCAGTCCCACAGGGACAGGCCGCCGACGGTGGTGTCGGCGAGTGCGGAGGGCGGCGAGTCGGTGTTCACGCCGAGTGCGCCGAGGGCGAGATGGATGACGCCGCGGGGATCGGCGAACCAGGACGGTCCGTCGACTCCGATCTTCGCCAGCAGAGAGTTGACCACGCCGCTGGAGGAGAAGATGAACAGGAAGACGACCGAGATCGCGACCGAGCTCGTCACCGACGGGAAGTAGTACGCGGTGCGGAAGAAGCCCTTGCCTTTGAGGCGTCTGCCGTTGACCAGGAGAGCCAGGCCCAGGGCGAGCGCGGTCTGCAACGGAACCACGAACAGGACGTAGTAGGCGTTGTTGCGCAGGCTTGTCATGAAGTCGCTCTGCGCCAGGCCGGGTTTGGTGACGATCTGCTCGTAGTTCTGTGCGCCGGCGAAGTGCACGCCTGACGAGAAGGGGCTGCCCTGGCCCTTCCAGTCGGACAGGCTCACCCAGAGCGCCATGACGATGGGCACGACCAGGAAGAGCCCGAGCACGACGATGACGGGTGAGACGAACAGCCAGCCGGCGAGCCCTTCCCGGCCTCGGATACCGCCGCGGGGGGCCCGGGTGCGGCGGCCTCCACCGGCCGCGTCGGCGCCGTGCGGACCGGTTGGTTTGCGCGGACTGTGCGGTGCGGAGGATGAGGCGGGGGCTGTTGCGGTGCCTGCTGTCCGGGCCGGGGCCGGGCCGCTGCCCGGGCCCTTGGCGGGCCCGGGATTCGGTTCACTCATCGCAGGTTCACTCTCGTTCTACTCGTGTCCGGACGTCCGGGTTACTGGCCCACGACCGCCTGAGCGTTCGTCTGGAGCCGCTTGAGGATCTCTTCCGGGTCGGCCCCCGGCAGTGACTGAAGGCCGGTGTCGAAGTCGGCGAGCACCTGGTCGATCTTCGCGACGTTCACCGGGGCCTGGGCATACGCGGCGCCGTCGATGAATGCCTTGTCCTGCGGGAACTGGGCGACGTAGTCGGCCTGAGCGGACTGCCGTGAGGGCATCACGCCGATCGCCTTGGCGAAGGTCAGCTGGTTGTCCTTGGCGGTCATGGCCTTGACGAAGTCGATGGCGGCGGCCTTGTGCTTGCTCTTCGCCGCGATGCCCCAGCACTGGGTGAAGGCGAGCGTGCCCTTCTTGCCCGTAGGGCCGGCGGGCAGCGGGACCGTCTTGTACTTGACGTCCGGGTAGTCGCTCTTCATGGCGCCGGCGATCCAGTTGCCCTCGATCGTCATGGCGGCCTTCTGCTTGCCGAAGGCTTCGCCCGGCCAGCCGGAGTCGAGCTGCTTGGGGTACTTGGCCGTTCCGTCGGCGAGCAGCGACTGGACGAACTTCAGGGCCTTGAGGTTCTCGGGCGAGTCCGCGGTGACCTTGGTGGCGTCCTTGTTCGTCACCCATCCGCCGGCCTCGACCATGAAGGCACCGATCCGGTCGCGGGTGTCGCCGAGGGCGAGGCCGACCTGCTTGCCCGTGGTCAGCTTCTTCGCCACGGACGCCAGCTGTGGCCAGGTGGTGGGGATGTCGGCGTCGGTCAGGCCGGCCTTCGACCATGCCGTGGTGTTGATCTGCAGGCCGAGCGTGGAGAAGTCCTTGGGGACGCAGTAGAGCTTGCCGTCGTAGGTGAAGGCTTGGCGCAGAGCGGGGTAGAAGTCGTCCTTGCCCGGGAAGCTGTCGCCGTAGGGTTCGAGGCTGCCCGCGCTCGCGTACGTGGCGAAGCGGGCGGCGTCGACGTAGAAGACGTCCGGCGGGTTGTTCGAGGCGAAGCCCTGGCCGAGCTGCTGGCCGATGTCCTGCGCCTGGGTGACGGTCGCCTTGTTGCCGGACTTCGCCGCCCATGCGGTGGAGGCGTCCGTGACGGCCTTCGTCTCGGCGTCGCCGCTGGAGGCGATGAGGACCTTGATCGAGGCGGGGCCGGACGACGCCTGACTGTCCGTCTTGTCGGTGTCGTCGAACCCGCTGCCACCACAGGCCGTCAGGCTGAGCGACAGCAGCGCGATACCGCCAACTGCCCAGCGCGTACGCTGACTTCTCATGATAAATCTCCTTGCGCAGGCCGACCTGATGAGCCGGTGGTAGAAGGGGCCGCGTCCCGTCCGCCGCACTGCGGCCGTCAGCGGGATCGCGGGGGTTGGCCGAGGGGCTGTCGGAGCCGCTCGGCGGGGTGAATGGGGTGCGGGTGCCGCGGGGCGGCTCAGCCGCTGGCGCGGACGACGAGCCGGGGCGGCAGCAGGATCGGGGTGGGCGGGACAGCCGGTGGTTCGGGAGTCGCCAGCAGTTCCTGGAGCATTCGCAGGCAGGCGGCGGCGGCCTCGTCGTAGGGCTGCGCCACGCTGCTCAGGCCGACGACCGCCGCAGTCGGGGAGTCGTCGAAACCGACCACCGCGACATCGGCCCCGGGCCGCAGCCCCCGCGCGGTGATCTCGGTCCAGGCCCCCAGCGCCAGCGAGTCGCTCGCGCAGACGATCGCCGTCGGCGGACTGGGCAGGTCGAGCATCGCCGCGGCGGCCGTGCGGCCGGTATCGAGCCCGTCAGGGACGCCAACGTCGTAACCGGTTGGGACGTCGATCCCCGACACGGCAAGCAGCGCGGACCAGCCGCTGCGTCGGTCGTCGCCGACCTCTGATCCATTGGGTCCTTCCGGCCAGCCGAGGAACGCGATCCGCTGGTGGCCGCTGTCGATGAGGTGCCGGGTCGCGGCAAGGGTCCCTTGCGCGCCGTCGACATCGACCCAGCCATGCCGCTCGGTGGCCTCGGGGTCAGCCCCCCAGGGCCGACCGAAGGTCACGAATGGCACCTTGCGCTCGCTGAGCCATGCCGTCCGGCGGTCGCCGGCGTGTGTGGCGTGCAGGACGAAGGCGTCGAGGTCGTGGTCATCGAGCAACTGCTCGTACAGAGAGCACTCGTGATCGTCGTCGCTGGCCGTGAACACCACGATCCGGTAGCCGGCCTCCTGGGTCCGGGCGGTCAGCGACTGCAGGAACTGGGCGAGAATGGCGCCGTTGACGCCGTCGCGCACCGGCTCGATGCGGGCGCCGATCAGACGTGAACGCCGGGTCCGCAGCGTCCGGGAAGCCTGATTCGGGCGGTAGTTGAGCTCCTTGATGGCGGCCTGCACGCGGGCCAGGGTCTCCGGCCGGACCCGGTGCGGCGCGTTGATGACGTTGGACACGGTCTGTGTCGACACGGAGGCATGCCGCGCCACGCTTTCGAGTGTTACTCGCGCCATCGCGAAGCCACCTCCATCAGTCCACTGCGCCGCAGCGTATCCGCCGTTGTGGCGTCGCAGTGTGTTGCCGTCCACTTCGATTTGAACGTTAAATTTAGCGTTCCAATCGGTTACTGTGACGATCGCTGCCCGGCCTGTCAATAGTCGGCGTAGTCACAAACCGCCCCCCACCACCGCCCACGAGACACGAGGGCACCGGACGGAGCTTCCATGACTTCACCCCAGCGGCAGCCGCTCCTGCACGATCTCGCGGTCACCCTCTCCGCCCCGACCGTGATGCTGTCCCGGCCGGACGGTGACCTCGACGCAGCCGCTCCCGGGGCCGGCGTACACGGGCTCTTCCACGCCGACATACGGGCGCTGAGTCTGCTGCGCGTGACGCTGCGCCCCGACCACGCACCGTCCGGCGAGCACGCGGGGAAGGCGCCTCCCGCCGGCGGCGGGGACCGTGAGAATGAAGGAGAGGCCGGGGCCACGGGCGAGGACTGGCTCCCAGCTGTCGCGGTCATGAACGCGACGGACGGACCCGGCCGCAGCCGCTTCGTCGGCCTGGTCCAGGCACTCGGTGACGCCATCCCGGACCCGACCGTCCGCGTCGACCGACAGCGCACCGTCACGCCCGGCCGGCTCGCCGAACAGCTGACCGTCCGCTCCACCGCGACGACCCCGGTGCATCTCGCCGTCCGCGTCGAGATCGCAGGAGACCTCGTGACGCTGGAACACACCAAGGCGGGTCTGCCGCCCCGCTCTCCTGCCGAGCCGACAGGCGAACTGCTTTCTGGCGCAGGCGTGTTGCGCTGGGGCGACCAGGCAGTCGCCGTCACCGTCAGCGCCCCCGGCGCGACACCCGACGCCGAGCGTTCCACCCTGACCTGGACCCTCAACCTCAAGCCCGGCGAGAACGTCGACCTGCACCTGGCCGTCGAGGTCTCCGACACGGCCGCGGTCGTCACGGCCGCCGACCTCAAGCCCACCTGGCAGCGCCCGGAAGTCACCGCCGACGACCGCCGGCTGCCCGCCCTCGTCGGGCAGAGCCTTGACGACCTCCACTCACTGCGCATGGCCACGGCCGAATCACCCGGCGACACCTTCCTCGCCGCGGGCATCCCCTGGTTCTTCACCCTCTTCGGCCGCGACAGCCTGTGGGCCGCACGCATGCTCCTGCCCCTGGGCACCGACCTCGCCCTGGGCACCCTGCGCACCCTGGCCGCCCGGCAGGGCACCCGCACCCATCCGGCGGCCGAGGAAGAACCCGGCAAGATCCTCCACGAGGTCCGGCGCGCACTCTTCGACGACGGCCAGGGCCTGCGCCTGCCACCCGTCTACTACGGCACGGTCGACGCGACCCCCCTGTGGATCTGCCTGCTTCACGACGCCTGGCGCTGGGGCCTGCCCGCCGCCGACATCGAACCGCTGCTGCCCGCGCTCAAAGCGGCGCTCGGCTGGATCGACACCGCCGCCCAGGCCGGAGACGGGTTCCTGTCCTACATCGACCGCACCGGCACCGGACTGGCCAACCAGGGCTGGAAGGACTCCGGGGACGCCGCCCGGTACGCCGACGGCCGCCTCGCCGAAGCACCCCTCGCCCTCGCCGAGGTACAGGGCTACGCCTACGAGGCGGCCCTCGCCGGGGCCGCACTGCTCGACGCGTTCGCCCTGCCCGACGGTGAACGCTGGCGTACCTTCGCGTCCGGCCTCGCCGACCGGTTCCGCGCCCGGTTCTGGGTCTCCGACCAGCAAGGTCCCTACCCGGCCATGGCACTTGACGGCTCGGGCCGCCCTGTGGACTCCGTGACGAGCAACATGGGCCACCTCCTGGCCACCGGCATACTCAACGCCGACGAGAGCGCCGCCGTCGCCGCACGGCTCGCAGCCCCCGACATGTCCGACGCCTACGGGCTGCGCACGATGTCGTCCCGGTCCGGCGGCTTCGGCCCGCTGCGCTACCACTGCGGCACCGTCTGGCCGCACGACACCGCCATCGCCGTCACCGGCCTCGCCCGCACCGGGCACCCCGAAGCCGCAGCCCGGCTCATCGAGGGCATCCTCGCCGCAGCACCGGCCTTCGCCTACCGGCTGCCGGAACTGTGGGGCGGCGACGCCCGCACCGACACCCCCGCCCCCGTCCCCTACCCGGCCGCCTGCCGGCCACAGGCCTGGTCGGCCGCAGCAGCCATCGCCCTCATGAGCGCACTGACCGGATTGGATCCGGACGTTCCCGCAGGACGCCTGCGCCTTCGCCCGACAGGCCCACTCCCGGTCGGAGCCCTCACCGTCACAGGACTCACCCTCGCGGGAGAGCGGCTCGACGTCACCATCGGCACCGACGGCCGCATCGCATCGGTTACGGCGCCCCCGGGACTGATCGTGGAGGAACACACGGTGCCGCGATCCTGAGGATCATGCCAGTCGGCCGGTGCCATGACCGGTTCGCCGGAACCGCGGCGACTCGTTGGCGGCCCTGTCGCCAACGGTGTATCCCAGTTGCTCAGCCTGAGCAGCGAGGATCCACGCAATTCGGGCTGGGCAACCGAGGGCAACGTCACCAGGCCCGTCAGCAATGGCAAGCGGGCGCGGTTCGTCGCACTGGCAGACCCCGCGGGAACGACTGCCTGATCGACGGAATCGTCGCTTCGTCCGCCCTGGTTCGCAGCCGCTCGGCCATCGGCCGCGACCACTCGATCTCTGTGACAGGGACTCAGCGCCCGGCGAGCGGGACGGGTACGAACGGCAGGGAGATGCTGTGACTGCTGGGAGACCGCAAGGGCCCCATCCGGTGGAGGCGCCCGAGTCGCTTCGGGGCTTCGGGCGCTGGCAGCACCAAGGTGAGGCGGGCAGCCGGTGGCTGGCAGCCCTGCCTGACACCGTCGGCGAGTGGTGCGACCGGTGGAGCCTGGAGGTCGACGGTCGGCCCATGCACGGCTACAACAGCCTCGTTGTGCCCGTCCGGCGGGACAGCGAGCCGCTGGCGCTGAAGGTGACCTGGCCCGACCGTCAACTGGAGGAGCAGGTACTGGCGCTGCGCCTGTGGGACGGCCACGGCGCGGTCCGGCTCGTCGACGCCGACACCGCGGTCGGCGTCCTGCTGATGCGGCGGCTGAACCACAGCCGCGCGCTGAGGGAGGTCCCGCTAGAGGAAGCGGTCCCCGTGATCGGGTCACTCCTGCGGCGCCTGGCCGTCGAACCGCCCGCCGGTCTGCGCAGCACCGGCGCCATCGCCGCGCAGCACCGGAAGGAGCTCGCCGGCCACTGGGAAGACCTCGGCCGTCCGATGTCCCGGCGCACCCTCGACCGCGGGCTGGAACTGGCCGCGGAACTGTCCAGCGACGCATACTCCGTCCTGGTCAACAGCGACCTGCACTACGAGCAGGTTCTGCGCACCCGGGACGGGGACTGGGCAGTCGTAGACCCGCTGATCGTCAGCGGCGTTCTCGAATTCCAGGTGGGCCCGCTGCTGTGGAGCCGGTTCGACGAACTCGGCTCGTCACGCGTCGAGTGGTGCATCGACACGCTGGCCGACACCGCGGACCGCGACCGCGACCGCGCGCGCAAGCGGGCGCTTCTGCGAGCCGTCGAGTACAGGCTCTGGGGTCTGAAAGCCGACTTCACCGAGGACCCCGTGCGATGCCAACGCATCGTGGAGGTTCTCATGTGACGGCCCTGTTCTCGTACAGCTACTACTGACCGACTGTGACCAGCACGCAACCCGCGCCCAGTGATCGACCGTGACTGACACCTCCGCAGGAGACCCCGCCGTGAGCGCCAGCCAGGAACGTTCCTTGCCCACCGCCGAGCGGGCGGTGCCCGACCTCGACCTTGCGCGCCGGCTCGTCCGCGAGCAGTTCCCCCAGTGGGCCGAGCTGTCGCTTCGCACGGTGGAGCCGCAAGGCTGGGACAACCGCACATTCCGCCTTGGCTCCGACCTCTCGGTCCGGATCCCCAGCGCGCCGGGTTACGACGCCCAGGTCGAGAAGGAGCACCGCTGGCTGCCGGTGCTCGCCGAGATGCTGCCTCTGCCGATCCCGAAGCCGGTCGCCAAGGGCGCGCCGGGCCCGCTGTTCGACGGTCCGTGGTCGGTCTACGGCTGGCACCCCGGTCAGACGCTGAACCGCGCCGGTGCCGGGGAAGCCGATCTGGCCGCCGTCGCGGTGGGCCTGGGCGAGTTCCTGACGGCCCTGCGCGCCGCGCCGGCACGGGACGCTCCACAGCCGGGGACGCACAACGGCTCGCGTGGCGCCGAATTCACGGTGTACGCCGACGAGGCCATCCCGGCTCTCGCCGGACTCGCGCCCGCGATGCGGGAGGTGGGCGAGCGGTGCGTCCGCCGCGCCACGGAGTCTTCGTGGACCGACGCACCGGTGTGGCTGCACGGCGACATCGCGCCCGGAAACCTGTTGCTGAGCGAGGGACGGCTCTCGGCGGTCATCGACTTCGGCTGCGCCGCCGTCGGGGACCCCGCCTGCGACCTGGTGGCCGCGTGGACGACGTTCGACCGCGAGACGCGTCCGCTGTTCGTCCGCGCGGCCGGTCTGGACCAGGACACCTGGCACCGCGCCCAGGGCTGGGCGGCTTGGAAGGCCGCGATCACCCTCGCCGGGGTGGACAGCACGCCGGAGGCACGGTCGCTGGCGGAGCAGACCCTCGCTGAGCTGGCCGAGAATTTCGCGCAGGAAGCCTGAATGGGGGGCAGGGATCCGGCCACCTGCACCAGGGGCCCCGCCGCCTCCAGCGAGCGGCGGAGCTTGGGGCCGTGCTCGGGGTCGGCGACTGCGTCCAGCGAGGCGGAGGACCGGGCCGACGGACTGCCGCGCATCACCGGGCCTGGTCGAAAAGCCGAAACCCGCCGACGCCCCCTCCGCCTTTGCTGTGACCGGCGGCTATGCCGTCACCCCCGGTATGACCGAGGAGCTGGCGCGAGCAGCCGCCGCTTGTACGAGCGCCTCGAAGGCGCGATCGACCTGACCGAGCCATCAACGCCGACGCCGCCGACCGCACTATGTGCCTCGCCGAACGCACGGGCGGCGAGGCGGCGCGGCACGGAGGACAGCTGCGGCTACCAAGCCGCCGCCTCGATCACTCGTACCGCGATGTCCTGGACCGTCAGGCCGTCGGTCGGGATACGGACCGTGCCGGCCGGAGCCTTCTCGTCCAGTTCCTGTGCCGCCCGCAGGCTCCGCTCGATGTGCGCGGTGAGCTGCGAGCCGATCTCACGTTGAGCGAGCCGTTCCCGCACGGTGGCCTCCTCAGCCGTGAGCAGAACGCAGGTGGATCTGATCTCATCTCCGCCCATGGCCCGGATGATCACCGGCTCTTCCAGGACGCTCACCGTGTTCGTGTAGATGAGGCGACGCTGGCCGAGAGCGGCGTAGTTCGACCAGACTGCCGCGGTGTTCCGTTCCGTGATCGCCGCCCGGTGAGGGTCGTCGTCCGGGGCTGGATGGATCTGGTCCATGTAGTCGCCCTCGATCAGGCAGTGCGCCGTTCCCCTCCCTTGCAGCACCGCGGATATCTCCCATCCGACGGTCGTCTTGCCGACGCCCGCCCCACCACCGATGAGCAGCAATTCGTAAGCGGTCATGGCGGGTCAGCCTGGCAGAGCCGGAACTGTCTCGTCGACGGTATTTCTCTGCGCGCGGCTGGTCATATGTGGTGTCGTAGCAGGCGCGAGGCATCGACGAAGCGGGGTGGCGGGTTGCCGGGCGACGGATGTGTTTTCTGCTCGATCGCGCGAGGCGAGGCTGAAGCGAGCGTCGTTTTCGAGGACGACTGGGTCATCGCGTTCATGGACCTCCAACCGGTGACCCCGGGGCACCTGCTCGTCGTTCCGAAGTCACATGCGCAAGGGCTGGAGGATTTGCAGGAGGACATCGGCGTACGGGTCTGGACGGTGGCGCATCGCCTCGGACGCGCTCTACGGTTGTCCGGTCTGCGGTGCGAGGGAGTCAATCTCTTTCTGGCCGATGGCGAGGCGGCCTTCCAGGAGGTCTTCCATGTGCACCTTCATGTCTTCCCCCGGTTCAAAGGGGATCCGTTCCGTATCGAGGCGGACTGGAGCGTGCACGAGCGTCGTCTGCTCGACGAGACGGCGGTGGCGGTGCGCCGAGGAATCACTGCTCTGTAAGGGGTGACATCACTTCGTCGACTCCAGAATGCGGTCGAGCGTCCGCCGCCCCATCCTGCTCATTGTCGGATTGCTCTCGACGTAGTACCACACAAGACCCATTGCCTGGAGGAAAGCCCATGCCTTTCCCCGCTCCCACTCCAGGTCGTCGCAGCCCAGGGTCCGTCGCATCACATCACGCGGTCCCCGCCGCAGCAGGTGCCATGCGCTGACCAGGTCCAGCGCGGGGTCGGCCGGGCCGAAGCCGCCGGCGTCGAGTACGCCGATGAGCCGGTCGCCGTCGACCAGAACGTTGCCCGGAATCAAGTCGCAGTGGCTCATCACGTCGTCGCCTCCCCCGGCGTATCGCCGCTCGCGTCCTGCACGCTCGTCCTCACGCCCGGAACCAGCCATGGGCGTCGATGCGTTCACGGATGCACGCGGCCATCTCGGAGGATTCTTCGGGACTCATTCGGGGACTCATAGGCAAACGCCGTTCTCCGCCGTCAGCACGTGGAACCCGGCCAGAGTAGGCCACCTGTCGAGGAGGGGCCGCGTAGTCCTCGTCCTCGAAAACCGTGTCATGCTCGTGGTCTGGTCGGCGTTCAACTCGGCGACGCGCGACTGCCCGCCGCCCGACACCGTGCCCTCACCGTTCCGTTTCTTCACCCCATCTCGTTCTCCCTGCCGACGACCAGGTCCACTGGGTGCCACGTGTGGTGTATGGGATCCGATCCACCCTGCTGCGGCAAATCTCGTTTACGGGCGGACGCTGCGGAGGTTAACGTCGCGAACGTGTTGAACCCCCTGGCCAGTCAGAACTTGATCGTCGTCGGCTCCGGCATTGTCGGCGCATCGGTGGCCTATCACGCCGCCAGAGCGGGTGCCACCGTGACGTTGGTCGACGCCGGGCGGCCAGGCGCCGGCGTGACGGCGGATTCGTTCGCTTGGGTCGGAGCTTCTGGCGTGCGGGAAGGTCCGGCCGCCAGGTTGCGGGCCACCGCAACGGCGGAGTACCACCGGCTCGGGGCCGAGTTGCCGGGACTCCCGGTGACCTGGTCCGGCTCGCTGAGCTGGAACAGGCAGGACAGCGCGCCGGACGCCGGGCCCGGGCAGACGATCGTGGACGCGGCTACTGTGGCGAAGCTCGAGCCCGCTCTTCGGCAGCCTCCGGAGTGGGCTGTCTGGGCGCCGGGTGACGGCGCTGTCGACTCGGTGGGCGTGACCGAGCGGCTGGTCGAGGGCGCTCGTACCCACGGAGCCCAGGTGCATCTGGACACGCCGGTTACCGCGGTCCGCCGGGACACGGCGGGCCGGATCGCCGGGGTAGAAACGGCAGCAGGGCCCCTCTCCGGTTCGACGGTGGTACTGGCGGCCGGAGTTGCTACGGCCGCGCTGGGTGCATCGCTCGGCATGCGCGTCCCGGTCGAACCGTCGCCGTGCCCGCTGTTCCGGCTCTGCGCCCCAGATGGTCTGGTCCGCACAGTGGTCAACACCGAGGACTTCGATCTTCGGCAGGTCGCCGCGGACCGGCTGATCGCCGCCGCGGACTCGCCCGAACGGGCCCTTGCCGCCGTCCGGTCCACTTTCCATGGCGCCGGGAGCGTCGAACTGCTCAACACCCGACTCGGAGTGCGCCCGATGCCGGCCGACGGTGAGCCGATCGTTGGCCCAGTCGCCGAGGTCCCCGGCCTCTACTTGGCAGTGATGCACTCGGCGGTCACGCTCGCCGCGGCCGTGGGACGCCTGGTCGCACGGGAGTTGGTCGACGGAACCGTTGAGTCAGCTCTGTCAGGATGCTGCCCCGATCGCTTCTGACGATCCCGATGCGGGTGAGCGACTCTGACGAACGGTCCTGGCCGCGCAAGATCAAAAGGAGCGGCACGGGGGTCGCGAAGTGCCGATTCCTTTCGCAGAACTTGTTCTCACTCAAGGGCCGGTGCTGGACACTTCTGAGAAGCGTTTGTACCAGCGTCGAGGGCATGACGGTCCTCGAGAGGCCTTCCCGAGCGACGCCGCAGAGGCTCTGCCCCGAGCATGGGGCAGAGCCTCCGCCTGGTGGAAGGTAAATCCGCTGCTCTCGGTTTTTGAGTGCCTCTCCCAGCTGGGAGGACGCCCGCTGTGGCAGCGAGACTTTGGCCATCCGGGACGCGTTCTGGACGCTGGTTGGACACAAGGATCGGAATGGACTGACAAGGGCAGAGGAAGAGTGGGGCGCCAAACCGCGCCTGACCTGGGAAAACGGCCAAGATGAGCATGGATCGGCAGGGGCCGCCAAGATCCCCAATGGACTCATAATCCGTCGGCCGTGGGTTCGAGTCCCACCCGCCCCACCAGTGCAGGGCTGTGACCTGTGGAAGCCGCCGCCGACGTCCGGCTTGGGTGAGATGCCCTCCTTCTGGAGCTGGATCAGGTACTCCAGCGACTCGACGGTGGGCGCGGAGTTCGCGGTCGCGCAGACCCGCAGCAGCAAATCCCACGAAGCATCTGCCTGTGGTGCGGCAACCGCCACCGACCGCAGCAGCCCACGGGCTTCCCGTTCGTCCGACCCGTCCGGCTCGACGTCCAATACCAATACGTAGCAACAGGCGAGGAAGGCCCGAAGTTCCGCCGCAGAAGGACCAGCGCCCGTAACTCCCTCCCACGCACGCTCCACATGGGTCGTGAATACCTCGTAGGCGGACGTCTGGTCTGCGTTCAAGACCAGATCACCCACAGTCTGGGAAGGATCGGCAGCACGGAAGCGGTCCAGGACCCTCGGCAGGTCAATCCGGACCTTCCCGGACGCGGCGGGAGACGTGGCCAGGACTAGACGGTCTTCACCGTGCCCAGGTTGGTGGTGCTGCCGGACGAAGTGCTCGACAGTCTTAGCGAGCTCGCTCGACTCGCCCTGAGAGAGATCGATCGAGCGTTTCGCCTGCACTGCCAAGACGATCCCGTCCGTCGTGCTGATGAAACAGTCGTCAACAGGTTGACCCGTCTCGCACGCGACGCGTTGTACCTCACCCGTCCACACGCGCCGAACGGGAGCCGCAGCCGTACCTGCCAGAGCATGGGTGCAGAACCACGTTGTCACTCGATGCTGGTAATCAAAGCCGCCAGCTCCAGCACTACCGCCAGCGTCCGACCTTGAGAAATTCGTTCCACTCACGCACTGCCCCCGACCCTCATCGCGCTCTCGTATTGGACCACGCTGCGATGTCCTTGGATGGGGCGTTTGATTCACAAGGAGTCGCCAGCCTGCTTGTCCGAACGTTTTATGCTGTGGGCGGACGTCATGGCCTGCGGCACCGGCCACAGAGGTTCCGTCCCAAGTGCTGGGCGGAGCCTCTGCGCTTTGGAATGGGGATCCGCTGCGCGAAGGTTCGCCCCTTTCCCCGAGCTGGTCGGATGCCGGCTGCCGCGGGTCCTGAACAGCCCTCAAAGATGCTCAGGGGCCATACAGGGGTCATACAGGGGCCACAAGGACAGGAACGGATCGACAAGGACCGGACAGGGCTGACATCGATCAGACCACTTGACCTGCGAAAACGTTACAGATCGGCGTTGATCGACAAGGGCCGCCAAGATCCTCAAAGGACTCATAGCACATGCACATGCACATGCCCGTGGTCGGACACCAGTACCACCGGACGCCCTTGCCCGCGCGCGGAGTTGAGGAGCTCGGTGAGGTACTTCACCCGGCTCGCCGACCAGCTGCGAGTGTGCTCCGCTGCCCGTGATCGAGACTGGGACGGACCGGCAGCTGCTTCGACAACGCCGCCGCGGAGAGCTTCTGGGCTGTACTCAAAGAGGAGATCGGCACCCGCTTCTGGCCCGACCGCGCGACCGCCCGCGCCGGCGTCTTCGACTTGACCCGCTGCTCTGTACGCGTCGGAGCGGTATTGCCGGAGGCGGTGACGGATTTCGACGCGCGGCTACTTGTCCCACATCTTGCGGTAGGCCTCGCGGTAGCCCTCGGAGTCCCAGGACGGCGCACCGCCGCTGTTGGCCGCGGTGGTGATGTGGACGGGGGCGACGTACCCGCTGGACGGCTTGCCCGCGAAGGCGCGGTTGAACTCGTCGATGATCTGCCAGCCCTGCTCGGACAGCGGTTCGGGGACGGTGGCGGCCTGGAACTCCTTGCCGTTGATGCGCTCGAACGCCGACGGGTCGCCGTCACCGGCCCCGATATTGAACGGGGCTCCCGCACCGTCCTTTCCGGCCGCACGCAGGGCGGAGCCCGCATAGCCGAAGTACAGGTCGTTGATGGCGGCGGAGTAGGTCCATCTGTTGCCGAAGCGGGCGGCAAGGGAGGAGACCCGGTCGATGGTGAGGCTGTTGGCCCGGGGGATCGGGATGTTCTCGTAGCTCAGCAGCGTCACGCCGGAGCAGGTGGCGAGTTCCTGCTTGATCAGGTCGGACTTGTGCTTCGCGAACGGGATCGTGGCGTCGGTGAACAGCACGACGCCCGCACGGCCGTTGGACCGCGCGATGATCCAGTCGGCGCTGAGCCTCGCCACGTCCTCGACCCTTGTGGTGATGTTGGTGAACAGCTTCGGGTTCGCGCTGGGGCCGGGGGCGGTGACGGCGTGCCAGCCGATCAGCGGGATGCGGGCGGCGTCCGCCCGCGCCACATGCTCGGCGGTGGAGGAAGGATCGAAGCCGCCGATGACTATGCCGTCGGGTCTGAGGGCGAGGGCCTGGTCGAAGGCGTTCTTGAGCCCTGCCGGCGTGCCCTGGCCGTTGATGGTGCGGACGTGCCAGCCGATGATGCCGGCGGCTTCCTGGACGCCCTTGGCGACGCCCTCGACACCGGGATTGGTCAGCGTCTGGGCGATGTAGACGATGGTCCGGTCCGGGACGACCGCGGGTCCGCTGGTCGGTCCGGACCAGGGCGCGTCGACGTCCTCGGCCGCCTTGACCTCCTGCTTGGCCCGGGTGAGGGCGGCGGGGCAGTCGGGTTTGGCCGAGTCACCGGAGGTCGCGGCGACGGATCCGGCGGTCTCGGTGCCGCTGTCGCAGCCGGCGACGAGTGTGACGGTGGCCAGGAGGGCGGTCGCCGTCAGGGCTGCCCTGCGGGTGGGGTGCACGGGATCTCCAACATGGGGCATGAGGGTGCGGTGAGGCTGGGCGAGGAGGGAGGGACTTCGGGGCAGGCGACAGCTCCGGCGCGCGGCACCGTCACAAGGGCCCGCTTCGCCTCGTACGGACAGGTCTGCGGGACCACGGCGTGGCGGCGATCCCGAGCGGTGGCCCGGGGTGGGAGGGGCGGCGGCACGCTTGCTGCCGAGGATCATGCGCAATCGGTGGGATCGCGTCAATTCCCCCGCCCGGCGCAGTACATCCGTCGGCGGCGCGCGGTGCCACGACGGACATCATGGATGGGTTGTCACGGTGTGTCGATCGGACATGAAAAATCCGTAATCAATTTTTGATGATCGCAAGCCTGTGATGTCGCTGTGCGTACAGATACGCTCACGCCGCAGGTTTCAGACACTGGCGTGATTTCATCGTCGAAGGAGGCCCGGGTGTCCACCAGCAGACGGAACCCGCCGCTCGCCCCCGAACCACCAGGGACGGCCGACCGGCATCCGTGGTCGCGTCGGAAGGCGGCGAACGTCCTCGATCGGTGGCCCTTCCGCCGCAAGCTCAACGTCCTGGTGATCGCGCCGATCGCGGCCGTCGGTGTGCTTCTCGGAATCGGCGCCTACGGCCAGGCCCGGCAGGCCCGGGACGCGGGCCGAATAGCGGACCTGGTGCGCGACAGCGAACAGGTCGCGCGGCTCATCAACGAGGTACAGGCCGAACACCGGCAGGCGCTCCTGCTCTCCGTGCAGTACGAAACGGCCCGCCCCGGAGCCCCCCTGTCGTCGACCGTCGACTACCGCCGGGCGGAGCGGAACACCGATGCGCAGGTCACCGCCGTGCGTTCGGCGTTCGCCGCGGGCCTGCCGCGCGAGGAGGTGCAGGCGCTCGACTACATCCGCGGCCTCGGCGTCCTGCGCGCCAGGCTCGAACGCGGCTATGTCGCCGTCGCCGACATCGACCCCGCCTACGCCTCCGCTGTCGACTACCTGATCGACGGCATCGGTCTGGACCGTTACTCCGGCACCTCGTCGTCCACGGTCACGGAGCTTCTCGACACGGTGCTGCGCGCCGACGCCGCCCACGCGTCCTTCGAGAGCGCGGTGTTCTCCGCGCAGACCCGGGACGCCAACGCCCTCGACGAGTACAGCCGCGCGGTCGCCTCCCGCGCCCTCTACGACCAGCAGTCCCGCCGGTTCCGGCGGATCGCCACACCCGCTCAGGCGCTGGCCATGGACGGCATCGAGCGCGGCGCCGAACAGAACGGCATCGAGGCTGAGTTCGCGCAGTTGCAGATCGATCCCGGTGCCCTGCAGGGCAAGACCCCGGCGCAGCTGCGCAGCGCGATCGCCGACGGGACGCGCCAGTCCGGGACCCGCCTCGGCATCACCCGGTCGCTGATCGAGCAGACCGCCGCCGAGGCCGACAGCGCCTCCGCGGGCGCCCTGCGAGGCGCGCTGTACCTGGTCGGTCTGGCCGTGCTCGGCTTTGTCGCCTGGCTGACCTTCTCCGTTCTGGTCCGGCGCTCGGTCGTACGTCCCCTGGTGGCCCTGACCGACGCCGCCCAGCAGGTGGTCGACGTGGCGGGCGAGGAACTGGCCCGGGTCGCGGACGACGAGTCCGACGACATCACCCGGTTGCAGCCGCGGCCTATCCCCGTCCCGGTGCGCGACGAGATCGGCGGACTGGCCGAGGTGTTCAACCAGGTACAGGTGGCCGCCTCCCAGTTGCTGGAGCGACAGGTACTGAGCCGCCGCAACGTGGCCGAGATGTTCGGCAACGTCGGCCGCAGAGTGAGCATCCTGACGACCCGCCAGCTGTTTCTGATCGATGCGATGGAGAGCGAGGAGACCGACCTCCAACTCCTCGAACAGCTGTACCGCATCGACCACATCGCCGTACGCCTCCAGCGCAACGCCGACAGCCTGATGCTGCTCGCCGGCGTCCGGGAGAGCGGCTTCGAGTCCCGGCCGATCCCGCTGGCCGACGTCGTCCGGGCGTCGCTCGCCCAGATCGAGGGCTATGAGCGGGTGTCCCTGCGGTCCGGGACGGAGTCCGCCGTCGTGCCTGACGTCATCGGCGACCTGACCCTGATGTTCGCCGAACTGCTGGAGAACGCGGTCGCGTTCTCCCCCTCCGACACTCCCGTCGAGGTGGTGGTCCGCCCCGGCGCCGACATCACCGAGGACGGCGGGGCTCTGATCGAGATCATCGACCACGGCCTCGGCATGGACCCCGGACGCCTCGCGGAGGAGAACGCCCGGCTGATCCGCCGGGAACGGCTCGATCTCGCACCGACCGAGGTACTCGGTCTCTTCGTGGTCGGGAGCCTCGCCCGGCGCTGGGGTGTGCGGGTGGCCCTGAACCGTACGCCGGGCGGCGGCGTCACCGCCACCGTGTGGGTCCCCGCCGCGCTCCTGTCGGCCATGAGCCCCGTAAACCTCCCGGAGCCCGTGACCGCGGGCCCGGCCGCGAACGTGACGCGGTTCCCGGCGAGGTCGGAGAAGGAGACCACCGGGCGGGCGCCGTCGCCCCCGCCGGCCGCTGTTTCCGCCGTCCGCCCGCACCGGCAGGGGGCTCCGTCGCCGAGCGGTGAGCTGCCCCGGCGCGTCAGGCCCCCCGCCGACGCGGGGCCGACCACCGTGGAACAGACCGTCGCGCGGACCGACGCGGAGCGAAACGCCGCACCGGACACACCGTCATCACCGCGTACCGCCAGGCCACTGCGTCGGCGGGAGCGGGGAGCGACACTCGCCCGGACCGCCTCCCCGGTCGACCGGACACCGTCGGCCGCACGGCAGCCCCTGGACGCCGAGGCCGTCCGTTCGGAACTCGACGCGTTCGAAGCCGCGGTACTCCGGGCGGAGCAGGACTACGACCATGCTCCGACGGGCTCTGCACCATCTCAGCACCAGGAATCCCAGAAGGAGCCGGGCAGTGCCCACGTCGACAGCTGACATGAGTTCCGAGAAGCCGGAACCGACCGACCTGCGGACCGCCGCGGCCGATTTCACCTGGTTGCTCGAACGTTTCGCCGCAGACACCGTCGGCGTGTCCGACGCCATCGCGGTGTCGTCGGACGGTCTGCTGATCGCCGCCTCCCGGCTGCGTGAGCAGGCCGACTCCGAACGGCTCGCCGCGATCGTGGCCGGTCTGACGAGTCTCGCCGCGGGCGCGTCCGGAAACTACGGTCTCGGCGGCCTCAACAAGGTCATCCTCGACCTGGAGCACGGCCATGTGCTGGTGTCGGCCATCGGAGCCGGCGCCGTCCTCGGCATCGTGACCTCCGAGGCCGCGAAGCTGGGCAACATCGCCTACGCGATGACCCTCTTCGCCAAACGGGCCGGGGCCGCGCTCACCCCCCAACTGGTGCTGGAGCTGAAGAACAGTGTCGGCGCGGCGTCGGCCCACTGACCTTTCCCGGGCCGAGCACGGGTGCAGGCACATCGTGAAGGGATCGTGATGTCCGTCGTCGGACCATCGCACGAGGCGGCAGGGAATCCCGAGGACCCGGCGGCGCCGCGGCGCCGCGCCCCCGCGATCCGGCCGTTCCTCCTGACCACCGGCCGGGTGTCGGCAGGCGGCGACTCCCCGCCGATGCCGGTGGAGACCCAGATCGTGTCGACCTCGGCCGGGCTCCTGGCCCTTCACACGCTCACTTTCGAACACCACGACATCGTCGCGGCGGGCCGACGACCGCTGTCGGTGGCGGAACTCGCCGCCGGACTGCGACTGCACCTCAACGTCGTGCGCGTGCTGGTCGAGGACCTGCGTGCCGCCGGGCACCTCTCGGTCCATCGGCCGAACGCCGCGATCGCCCAGGATCTCTCCGTGCTGCGAAGGGTTATCGATGGTCTCCGTGCCGTTCCCGACTCACGGGAAACAGTCCGTGACACCAGCTGAACAGCCTCCGACACCGGTCAAGCTGGTCATCGCCGGCGGCTTCGGGGTGGGCAAGACCACGGCCGTGGCCTCGATATCCGAGATACGACCGCTGACCACGGAGGCCGCGATCACCGAGGTCGCGGCGGGAGTGGACGACCTCACCCACACCCCGGGCAAGACCACCACCACGGTCGCCATGGACTTCGGCCGCGTGACCATCGACCCGACACTGAAGCTGTACCTGTTCGGCACCCCGGGCCAGGACCGGTTCGGCTTCATGTGGGACGACCTGGTGGAGGGCGCCCTCGCCAGCCTGGTGATCGTGGACACCCGTCGACTCGACGACTGCTACGCGGCGGTGGACTACTTCGAGCACCGAGACGTCCCCTTCGCGGTCGCCGTGAACGCTTTCGACGGGAAGGTCGAGCACCGCCTCGAGGAGGTGCGGTGGGCGCTGGACATCGCCGAACACGTACCGCTGATCGTCTTCGACGCGCGGAAGACGGGCTCGGTCCGCGACGCGCTGCTGGCCGCTCTGCAGGTCGCCGTGTCCCGCGCGGAAGCCGCCGCGCTGCCCTGACGGCGGAAGGCCGGTCTGCCGTGCCCGCCCCAGCCGCGCGGGCTGGCCGACCTCCTCCCGTCCACCGGCAACACCGACGACACGGCGCTGGTCATCATCCGCCTGTGACCTGCGGCGTGGTTCTGTCTGCTGCCCCACACCCGCCGTCCCCGGGGCCGGACGGGCCGGGCGGGGGAGGCGCCGCGTCCAGGGGACCGATCAGGGACCGAAGCCGCCGTCCTGACGGGCGCTGGTCGGTGGCCTGCTGATCGCCCTGGTGATGGCCACCATCATGATCACGACCTGCGTGTCGTCGCAGCACGCCGTGGGCGCCCGCGATCTTCCGTGGGGCGTGACCGGCAGCTCGCCGCTGACCCCTGCCGTCCAGGAGCAGATCTCGCTGAAGCTCCACCAGTACCCGGACCAGGCGGCCTTGGAGGACGCCGCCAAGCGCACCGAGATCTACGGCGGCTTCGGTGATGATGCGCGCCGCGGGGCGGGTCGTAGCCCGACGGTGTGACGTGCCCGGCCGAAGTACGGCTGGGTTGCGCGCCGGTCCGTCTCACCCGCGGCGCAGGGTGCTTTCGTCTGGGGGCCGGGTGTGCGACGGCTCCTGTGTCTGTCCTGGCGAGCCGGCCGACGTCCGGACCCTCTCCTGCGCGTCGTCCGGATGCCGAGGGCGGCCGTCCGAAACGCAGAAGGAGAGATCGTGGTGGCAGGAAACGTCAACGAGAACCGCGGAGTGGTGTCCGCGCAGCTTCTCAGAGGTCAGAAGGCGCTGGTGACCGGTGCCAACTCGGGCATCGGCCTGGCGACCGCCGTTGCCCTGGGCCGGGCCGGAGCGGACGTCGTGGTGAACTACGTCGTCGGCGCGCACGAGGCAGAGAACGTCGTGAAGGAGATCGAGAGCTTCGGGGTCCGCGCCTACGCCCACGAGGCCGACGTGTCCGACGAGGACCAGGTGACCGCCATGGTCGCGCGGATGGTCGAGGAGTTCGGCACCATCGACATCATGGTGGCCAACGCCGGCCTCCAGCGGGACGCAGCCGTGACGGAGATGACGCTCGCCCAGTGGCAGAAGGTCATCGACGTCAACCTGACCGGCCAGTTCCTGTGCGCGCGGGAGGCAGCCAAGGAGTTCGTCCGGCGCGGCGTGGTGGAGGAGGTCTCCCGTTCGGCGGGAAAGATCATCTGCATGAGCTCGGTCCACCAGATCGTCCCGTGGTCGGGCCACGTGAACTACGCCTCCTCCAAGGGCGGGGTGGGCATGCTGATGCAGACCCTCGCCCAGGAGCTGGCGCCCCAGCGGATCAGGGTCAACGCCGTCGCGCCCGGCGCCATCCGCACGCCGATCAACCGCGACGCCTGGTCCACCCCCGAGGCCGAGGCCGACCTCCTGCGGCTGATCCCGTACCGCCGCGTGGGCGACCCGGACGACATCGCCAACGCCGTCGTCGCCATGGCATCCGACCTGCTCGACTACGTCGTCGGCGCCACCCTCTACGTCGACGGCGGAATGACGCTCTTCCCCGGCTTCGCAACCGGAGGCTGATCTCCGATGCAGGACCATGTCACGCCCCGCCGGGTGGTGATCCTCGGCGGGGGGTTCGCGGGGCTGTTCGCCGCCCGTGCGCTGCGGCGGTCACCGGTGGCGGTGACCGTGGTCGACCGCCGTGCCCACCACCTCTTCCAACCGCTGCTGTATCAGTGCGCGTCCGGGATCCTGTCCGAGGGGCAGATCGCGCAACCGCTGCGCGGGGTCCTTCGGCGCCACCGCAACGTGAGGTGTGTGCTCGCCGAGGCCACCGACGTGGATGCCGGCGCCCGGTTGGTGCACGCCCGGCGGCCCGGGGGCGGAATCGTCCAGCTGCCCTACGACGATCTGATCGTCGCGGTGGGCATGCGCCAGTCCTACTTCGGGCACGACGAGTTCGCCGCGCACGCCCCCGGCATGAAGACCCTGGACGACGCGCTGGACATCCGCCGACGGATCTACCGGGCGTTCGAGATGGCCGAAACGGCGGCGAACGACCGGGAACGGCAGCAGTGGCTCACCTTCGCGCTCGTCGGCGGCGGGCCGACCGGTGTCGAACTCGCCGGACAGATTCGGGAGATCGCCGGACACACGCTCGACCGGGAGTTTCAGCAGATTGATTCCGCCAAGGCCCGGGTGCTGCTTTTCGAGGGGTCCGACGCGGTACTGGGTGCGTTCGGCCCTCGGCTGGCGCACCGTGCGGTCCGGACCCTGCAGCACCTCGGTGTCGAGCTCCACCTGGGCACGATGGTCACCGACATCGACGCGCACGGCCTGACGGTACAAGACCAGGACGGCAGGACCACCCGGTTCGGCGCACGCACCGTGCTGTGGACGGCGGGCGTCGAGGCCCCGCCGATCGCCGGCGCGCTGGCCCGGGCAACCGGCGCCGAACAGGACCGGGCCGGTCGCATCCTCGTCGAACCCGACCTCACCGTCCCCGGCCATCCGGAGATCCGCGTCACCGGTGACGTGATGAGCCTGAACCGGCTCCCGGGCCTGGCCGAGGTCGCCATGCAGTCGGGTGCGTACGCGGGCCGGAGTGTGCGCCATGTCGTGGAAGGCAGGACGAAGGCGCCGAAGCCCTTCAAGTACGTGGATCTCGGCAGCGCCGCCTACATCGCCCGCGGCCGGGCCGTCGTCAAGGCCGGCCCGCTGCATCTGTCGGGCTTCACCGGCTGGCTGGCCTGGCTCTTCATCCACCTGGCCTTCCTCACCGGCTTCCGCAGCAGGCTGGGAGCGGTGCTCAGCTGGTCCGTCGCCTTCGCCACCAGCTCGCGCCGCGAACGCGCCTTCGCCCTGTCCGACACAGCTGCTCCGGCCGGCCGGGGGCCCGCGCCGAAGGCGCCCGCGCCGCCTCCCTGAGGACGGGCCTCGGTCGGCCGACCTTCCACGGGCGTCCCTCCGCATCCTGTCCCGTCCGCATTCTGTCCCTCCTCAGCCCCGCCACCCCCGCGCGCAGGGCAGATTCTCGAGGCGCACATGCTCAGCACCGCTGCCCTTCTGGCGAACAGCACCCCCACCCAACTCCTGCCCGCGCGCGAGCTGATGGCCTTCACCCTGGCCTCGCACATTCTGCTGGTCCCGTTCGGCGTCGCACTGCCGTTCATCACGCTGCTCATGCACCACCGGGCGCTCCGCCGCGACGACCCCGTCGCCCTTCAGCTCGCCCGGCGCTGGTCGGCGGTGATGGCCGTCCAGTTCGCCATCGGCATCGTCACCGGCACCGTGCTGTCCTTCGAGTTCGGCCTGCTGTGGCCCGGCATGATGGGCCGCTGGGGAGACGTCTTCGGCCTCGGGTTCGGCGTCGAGGCGTGGGCGTTCTTCCTTGAGGCCGTCCTGATCGCGATCTACCTCTACGGTTGGCGCCGGCTCAAGCCCTGGACCCACTTCTGGCTCGCCGTACCGCTGCCGCTGGCCGCCCTGATGGGAGCGTTCGGCATCATCGCGGCCAACTCCTGGATGAACACACCGCAGGGGTTCAGCCTGGACGCCCAGGGCAAACCCGGCGACGTCGACGTGCAACAGGCGATCTTCACACCGATGTTCGGCCCGGAGTACTGGCATTTCGTGGTCGCGATGCTCCTGACCGCCGGCTACGTGGTCGCCGGCGTGTACGCGGTCGGCTGGCTGCGTGGGCGCCGCGACCGCTACCACCGGCTGGGCTTCACCGTGCCGTTCACGGTTGCCGCGGTCCTCACTCCGGTCCAGTTCATGCTCGGCGACTCCGCCGCCCGCGCCGTCTTCCACAAGCAGCCGATCAAGTTCGCCGCCATGGAGATCGTCTGGAAGACCGACACCCACGTACCGGAGTACATGTTCGGACGGCTGAACAGTGACGGGACGATCTCCGGCGGACTGAAGATCCCCCAACTGGACTCGATCCTCGCCGGCTTCAAGCCCAGCACCCAGGTGACCGGGCTGACGTCGGTGCCGGCCTCCGACCGCCCCACCGTCGTCCAGGCCACGATCGCGCACTGGGCCTTCGACATCATGGTCACCATCGGCAGCGTGCTGATCCTGCTCGCGCTCTGGTACGCCTGGTCCTGGTGGCGGCATCGCGACAACCCCGGCAGCCGCTGGTTCTACCGCTGCGCCGCGCTCGCCGGAGTCGCGTGCCTGGTCACCGTCGAGTGCGGGTGGATCACCACGGAGGTCGGCCGCCAACCCTGGATCGTCTACCACCACATGAAGGTCTCGGAGGCGGTGACCAGCACGCGCGCCGGATCGCTGTGGGCGATGCTCGGCATCGTCATGGCCGTGTACGTGGCCGTCTTCGGCGCGTTCCTCGCGGTCGTGCTGAAGATGCGCACCCGCTGGCGCATCGCCGACGAGGGCATGCTCACAGCGCGCCGCGATCTGCCCCCGGAGGCCGACACCCCCTACGGGCCCACGAGCGAGCCCGAGCCTGCAGCCACCGGGTCCGCGCCCCGTGGCGGGTCCGGCCACACCCCCGGAGGTGCGTCGTAATGGCCGACTTCGTCGCATGGGTGCTGGTGATCGCGATCGCCGCCTATGCCTGCGCCGGAGGCACCGACTACGGCGCGGGCTTCTGGGACCTGGTGGCCGGCGGTGCGGAGCGTGGCAAGCGGCCCCGCTGGCTGATCGACCAGGCCATGGCGCCGGTCTGGGAGGTCAACAACGTCTGGTTGATCTTCGTCCTGGTCGTCATGTGGACCGGTTTCCCGACGATGTTCCAGGCCGTCTTCTCCGCGATGTGGCTGCCGCTCGCCCTCGCCGCCGTCGGCCTGGTCCTCCGCGGCGCCGGGTTCGCCCTGCGCAGGCCGACCCGCCGCCTGGCCCAACGACGGATCTACGGCGCGGTGTTCGCCGTCTCGTCGCTGCTCACGCCGTTCTTCCTCGGGGCCGTGCTCGGCGGCATCGCCTCCGGGCGGGTCAAGGTCGGCACGACCGCCTCCGCGGACGTCTGGGCCAATGGAACCTCCGTCCTCGTGGGTCTGCTGGCCATCGCCGCCACCGCGTTCCTCGGGGCGGTCTTCCTCTGCTCCGACGCCCTGCGGTACGGCGCCGACGACCTCGCCGACTACTTCCGCCTGCGGGCGCTGATCGCCCTCGCCGCGATCGTCGTCCTCGCACTCATCGCTCTGCCCGTCACCCACAACGACGCCCGGTACGTCTGGGACGGCCTCACCGGGGGCCTCGGCCTGCTGCTGATCATCCTGGCGGCAGTCTGCGGACTGGCCACGGTGCTGCTTCTGCTGCGCCGGTCCCACGGCTGGACCCGCTACACCTCGGTGGCGAGCGTCGCCCTGGTCGTCGGCGCCTGGGGCTGCGCGCAGCGGCCCTACCTGCTGCCCACCTCGCTGACGGTGGCCGAAGCGGCCGGCGCCACGCACACCCTGCGCTGGCTGGTGATCGTCACGGCCATCGCGATCGTCCTGGTCGGCCCGGCACTGGTGCTGCTCTACCGGCTCGACACGATGGGGGAGCTGGAGGAGCTCACCGACGCCGACACGCGGGCTGCCAGAACGCCCGGCGACAACCTGTAGCGGCGTTCAGCCGTTGTGCGCGGCGACGGTGTCCCCGTCACCTCAGCCGGTCGGAGATGTGGTCGCCGACCCGCAGGGCGTTGGCGATGGCGGTCAGTGACGGGTTCACGGCGCCGATGCTGGGGAAGAAGCTGGTGTCCACGACGTAGAGGTTGTCGAGGTCGTGCGCCTTGCAGTTGACGTCGAGGGCCGAACTCCGCGGGTCGTCGCCGAACCGCACGGTGCCTGCCTGGTGCGCGGTGGCGCCGATCGGCATGCCCTTGTGCAGGTAGATGCTGTGATCCAGCAGGTGGTGCTCGTGCATGCCCAGGTGCCCGAGCATCCCCCTCAGTTGGTGCTGGAGGCGCTTCAGCCCGGCGATGTTGTTCTTCTCGTCGAGGGTCAGGTGGATGGCGTCGTCCTTGTCGAGGGTGACCCGGCTCTCGGGCAGCGGAAGGTCCTCCCCGCACAGCCAGAAGTCGACGGCGTGGTGCGCCAGTACCTCGAAGGGCATGTCGGGCATGACGGCGCCGGCCCAGCGCGGCGCCTCGCCGTGGATCTGGTCGGAGTCCGACTTGCCGAGCATCTGGATGCCGCCGAGCGGATACTCCCAGTCGTCCGCGCCCAGGTACCAGTCGTTCAGTGCCAGGGTCTTCTGGAACTTGGTGGGGTTGGGTTCCTTCGACACCGCCATCAGCGCCAGGTTGTTGTGACGCATGTAGTGGCGACCCACCACGTCCGAGCTGTTGGCGAGGCCCCCTGGGTGCCTGTCGTTGGCCGAACGCAGCAGCAGGACGGCGGAGTTGACCGCGCCGGCGGCGACCACCACGATGTCGGCGCTGAATCCCTCGGTCGCTCCGTTCTTGAGCTCGGCGACGACCCTGGTGACGGTGCGTCCGGTCGGGTCGGTCTCCAGGCGCCGCACATGGGCGTCGGTCACCATCGTGACGTTGTCGTACGTGAGCGCCGGGTCGACGCAGATCACCTGTGCGTCGGACTTCGCGCCCACCAGGCAGGGGAAGCCGTCGACCCGGTCGCAGCGGATGCAGGCGCTGTCATGGGTGGCCCGGCCGTGCTCGTCCTGGGCGAGGTTCACGCCGATCGGCAGGTGGAAGGGATGCAGGCCGGCCTTCCCCAGATCGTCGCTGAGCTGCTGGATGCGCGCCTCGTGCTCGACCGGCGGGTATGCGTACTGGGCGCTGGTCGGTCCTGCGGTGGGGTCCTCGCCGTGCCGGCCGTGCACCAGATAGAGGTGTTCGGCCTGGGTGTAGTACGGCTCCAGGTCCTCGTAGCGGATCGGCCAGGCCGGGGAGACGCCGTCGTGGTGGCGTAGTTCGCCGAAGTCCTCGGGCCGGAGCCGGAAGAGCGCGGCGCCGTAGAACTTGGTGTTCCCCCCGACGTAGTAGTTCACCTCCGGCGGGAACTGTTTGCCGTGCTTGTCGTACCAGAACTCCGGGGCACGGTATTTGCCCTTGACGAAGACGGCGGTGGAGTCCCAGTTGTCCCGCTCCCGTGGCAGGTAGCCGCCGCGTTCCAGGATCAGGACCCGCTTGCCGCTGGGGGCCAGTCGGTGGGCGAGCGTACCGCCGCCCGCACCCGTGCCGATGACGATGACGTCGTAGTGCTGATCGTCGGCCATGAGAGGGTCCCGTTCTAGGAGTCGTCGGCTGTTCTGGCCGTAACGTCCGTCCGGGGTCCGCCGGGCTGTGCCGCTCCGGACGGACAATCGGGGCATTCGGCACCAATTACCAAACTATCTGGTGGGTCGTGTGACGGCGATCCGATCAAGTCGAACACGGGCGCCGGGGTCACAGGACGGCGATCGGGTTGACCGGCGAGCCGGTGGCGTCCGGCAGCCTCAGCGGAGCGATCACGCAGAGGAAGGACCAGCGTCCCTCCGCCTCACAGACCGGCGCCAGATCCTCGAACTGCAGGTAGTCCAGCAGGTGAAGGCCCATCGCGTGGACCGCCAGGACATGCACGGGGAAGTCGACGCCCTCCGTGGAACTCGGGGCCGTGTCGTTGTTCCCGTCGCCGCCCAGCACGCAGACCCGCCGGTCGGCGAGGAACTCCAGCGCGGACGGGTGGAGCCCGGCGCGCTCCCGTGCCGCCTGCCACGGTCCGAGTTCGGCGCGGCGTCGGCGGTGGCCGACGCGGACGAGGAGGAGGTCGCCCTCGCTCACGCGGAGGTGCTGGGCCGTCTCGGCCGCGGCGAGGTCGTCGGCCATCACGTGATCACCCGGTTCGAGCCACGGCACGCCACGCAACCGCGGGATGTCCAGCAGCACCCCGCGTCCGACGATCCCGTCGTGAGCCGCCTCGATGGAGAGCGTCGTGGCCCCGTCCACCGTGACGCTGCTCGCGGGCACGCCGCCGTGCAGGGCGCCGTCGTAGATCACGTGGCACAGGGCGTCGATGTGACTGTCGGCGTCACCGTGCACGTTCATCGTGAAGCTGTCCATCGCGAAGTGGAGCCCGCTGGAGGCGACTTCGCCCGGCTGCCCCCTCATCCGGTGCTTCGCGGGCTCCGGATTGTCCGGCCCGGCGCGCGTCTCCACCGGCGCGGCGAGCGTCACCGTCCGGCCGGTCCGCACCTCGCGGGCGGCGGCCAGCACCCGGGCGGGTGTGAGGGCGTCCAGAGCGCCCCGGGCGCCCGCGGCCCAGGCGGAGCGCGAGTGCAGACGCCGGTACAGCACGCCGAACTCGTCCTCGGTCAGCCGTGGCGGTTCTGCCGGACGGGCATGCGTGACCATGGGTCAGCGCCCGTTCTCCGCGTCGAGTGCCTCGTCGAGGGTGGTGGCCGCCATGATGAGTGACAGATGGGTGAACGCCTGCGGGAAGTTGCCCAGTTGCTCCCCGGTCGGACCGACCTCCTCGGCGAAGAGCCCGACGTGGTTGGCGTAGGTCTGCATCTTCTCGAAGGTGTAGCGGGCCTGGGACAGCCGTCCCGCCCGGGCCAGCGCGTCGACGTAGAGGAAGGTGCACAGACTGAAGGTGCCCTCCGAGCCGCGCAGCCCGTCCGGCGACGCCGCCGGGTCGTAGCGGTAGACGAGACTGTCGGAGACCAGCTTGCGGTCCATCGCGTCGAGCGTGGAGAGCCAGGCCGGGTCCCTGGGGGCGATGAACCGGACCCTCGGCATGAGCAGCAGGGAAGCGTCCAGGACGTCGCCGCCGTAGTGCTGGACGAAGGCGCCCTCCCGCTCGCTCCAGCCGCGTTCCATGACCTGTTCGAAGACGGCGTCCCTGGCGCTGCGCCACTTCACCACGTCGGCGGGCCTGCGGAAGTCCTCGGCCAGGCTCAGCCCGTGGTCGAAGGCGACCCAGCCCATCACGCGGCTGTAGGTGAAGTCCTGGCGGCCGCCTCGGGTCTCCCAGATGCCCTCGTCCGGCCGGTCCCAGTGGTCGGCGAGCCAGTCCAGCAGCCTGGCCGTCGTCTTCCATCCCCGGTACGTGTTCTGCTGCGCGATCTCGCGGCCCTGGGACACGGCGTAGATGGCCTCGCCGTAGATGTCCAGCTGGAGCTGATCGGCGGCTCCGTTGCCGATGCGGACAGGGGAGGAGCCGCGGTAGCCCTCGAAGTGTTCGAGTGTCTCCTCCGGCAGGTCGGCGTTGCCGTCGACCCGGTACATCGTCTGGAGCGGCTCTCCCTCCTTGCCCTCGCGCTCCTGCAGCCTGTCGACGAGCCAGTGGACGAAGGCGGTGGCCTCCTCGACGAAGCCGAGGTCCAGCATGGCCCGCACGGACAGCGCGCCGTCGCGTACCCAGGTGAACCGGTAGTCCCAGTTGCGCTCTCCGCCGATCTGCTCGGGCAGGCCCATGGTGGCCGCCGCGACGAGGGCGCCGGTGGGGGCGTAGGTGAGGAGCTTGAGGGTGATGACCGAACGGTGCACCAGTTCGGGCCAGCGTCCGCGATAGCGGGACTGGCGCAACCAGTTCTGCCAGAAGAGTCCGGTGTCGTCGAGCTGTGCGGTGAGCCCGTCGACCGTGAGGGCTGCAGGCGCCTCGCCGCCGGACGCGCAGACGGTGAACACGGCGCCGCCCGACTCGCCGGCCCGCAGCGTCACCCTGCCGCGTACGTCCTGGCCGTCCCTCTCCAGCGGGAAGGAGGCCTGCAGATGCGCGTCCATGCCCGGGGACCGGAACAGGCCGGTGTTCTCGCCGAGCTCCAGCCGGTGCTCGGCCCGGCCGTAGTCGAAGCGCGGCCGGCACTCGAGCGTGAAGTCGACGGTCCCCCGCACGGCACGCACGAGGCGTATCAGGGTGTGCCGGTCGGTGGCGGTGCGGGTTCGGTCCGGAGGCATGAAGTCGACCACCTCGCCCACCCCGTCCGGTGACATGAACCGGGTCACCAGAATGGCCGTGTCGGGGTAGTAGAGCTGCTTGCAGGTCGCGTCGGGGTGCTCGGGGGCCAGCCGCAGGTACCCGCCGCCGTCGTGGTCGAGCAGCGCGGCGAAGACGCTGGGCGAGTCGAACCGGGGAGCCGCCAACCAGTCCACGACCCCCTGCGACGAGACGAGCGCGGCGGTCTGCAGGTCGCCCACCAAACCGTGTTCGGCGATGGGAGGGTAGCGGTCCATGGCAGCTCCGAAGCCTCGGGAAGTGGAAGAGCCCCCTGCTTCCACTATCGGCCACCCGGGTGGCCCTTGCTCGTCGGAAGCGGTCGACGACGGCTCGCCCACGGCAGCCGGTGACGACAGTCCGCCGGCCGGCGCCAGCGCTCTTTCGGCGCGACGGTGACCTGTCACAGGCCCGCCGCAGCCGTGGGTCCTGGCCCGGCCGGGCGATCGAGGCGACCGGAGGCGCTGGAGTCGAGTACCGCACCCGGCTTGCCGACCCCAGCCCATCGGGAGTTACTGAACGGAGTCGGTCGGTCACAGACGAGAGGGCCCGGCGCTCGGGCGCCGTGGCGGCTGGGTGGGTCCGTCGGCCGAGCGATGGAGGTTGTGCATGGAGATGATCCACGTCCGGCTGGTGAGCCCCCCGGATCTCACCCCCCGGACGATCGGGCTGCTGACCGACGACCGCTATGTCTTCAACCTGGTCGTCCTTGCCGAACTGGCGCACAACCCCGACGGCAACGCGATCGAGTGCGACATCCTGGCGGGTGCGGCCAACACCGTGCTGCGCGGTCTGCGCGAGCTGGAACTCGACCACCGTGGATCCATCGTCATCGAGCCGGTGGAGATGGCCTTCTCCGGCACCGCGGCCGAAGCCGAGCGGCGGCAACTCGGGGCGCTCGCGCACGCGCCGGTCTGGGAGGAGGTCGAAGCGCGCATTCGCGCCGAGGGCACCTACCTGCCGAGCTTCTACGTCTACCTGGCCATCGCAGGCGTCATCGGAGCGGTGGGCATCATCACCAACTCCCAGATCCTCATCGTCGCGGCGATGGTCGTCGGACCGGAGTACGGCGCCATTACCAGCGTCGCGCTGGGCATCGACCGCGGCAACGGCGCCAGGATCCGGCAGGGACTGCTCGCGCTGACCGTGGGATTCCTGCTGGCCGTCCTGGTGACCTTCCTGTTCTCGTGGGCGATCCGGGCTCTCGACTTTCAACCCAGGGCATTCGAGCTGGGCATCAGGCCGGTCTCCACGCTCATCGACGCCCCCAACGTCTTCTCCGTCGTCGTCGCGGTGCTGGCCGGCATCGTCGGGATCATGTCCCTGACCCAGGCCAGGACGAGCGCGCTGCTCGGCGTCTTCATCTCGGTCACCACCATCCCGGCCGCCGCCGACATCGGCGTCTCCTGCGCGTTCTCCAGCTGGAGCGAGGCGCGCGGATCCCTGGTCCAACTCCTGCTCAACATCGTGCTGTTGATCCTGGTGGGCGTACTGATGATCAGGTTCCAACGGGCTGTCTGGCGGTACATCGGCAATCGCGGCGCGCGCTCGGGCAGCGGGTGACGCCGCCGTCCCCGTCCGGGAGACATCACGAGCGCCCGTGCGCCGACCGTCGCCTGCTACGGCCTGTGGCCCCAGCAGGCGAACCTGCCCGGCGATTCCGCCGGCGGGAACGTGTTGCGCTTGACCGGGTCGATGCGGGGTCACACGCTCCCCACGAGGGGGCCGACACCGCAGGCCACCACCGCGTCGGCGTCCGAGGACGCCGGACGGGACGCAAGGAGGCCACGCGTGCAGGAGAGCCGCACCGGACGGCAACTGACCCTCCGTCACGGCACGCACCGTGCCGTCATCGTCGAACTGGGCGCGGCTCTTCGGTCATACGTGGCCGGTGAGCGCACCGTGATCGACGGATTCGCCGAACAGGACCGGATCACCGGCGGGCGTGGCCAGATCCTGGTGCCGTGGCCCAACCGGATCCGCGACGGCCGATACCCGTGGGACGGACAGGATCTGCAGCTGCCGCTCACCGAACCGGCCGGCGGCAACGCCATCCACGGGCTGCTCCGGTGGGTCGCGTGGCGGGTCGTGGAGGCGAGCGACAGCCGCGCCGTCCTGGAGGTTCCGCTGTGGCCGCAGCCGGGCTACCCGTTCCACCTCCACGTCCGCGCCGAGTACGCGCTGAGCGAGAGCGGGCTCCACGTCGCCGTCACCGCGCGCAACCTGGACGCGAGCGCCGCACCCTACGGCTTCGGCCAGCACCCCTACGTCACCGCGGGCACCGCGGTCGTCGACCAGGCGGTGCTGACCGTCCCCGCACGGACCTGGCTGCGCACCGATGAGCGCGGCCTGCCGGTGGGCGCCGAGCCGGTCGCCGGAACCGAGTACGACCTGCGCACACCACAAGCTGTCGGTGCGCTCCGGCTGGACACGCCCTTCGGTGACCTCGACCGGGAGGCGGACGGTCGCGCCCTGGTGCGCCTGGCCCACCCGTCGGGTGCGTTCGGCACGGACGTGTGGCTGGGTGAAGGCGCCGACTACGTGCAGCTCTACACCGGCGACACCCTCCCGCCGGGGGAGCGCCGTCGCGCGGTCGCCATCGAGCCGATGACCTGCCCGCCGGACGCCTTCCGCAGCGGCGCCGGGCTCATCAGCCTCGGCCCCGGCGAGCAGCACACCGTCCGCTGGGGGATCACGCCGTGGGAAGAGTGACGGCGCCGCCACGGTCCCCGACATTCCCGCGGCACTCAGCGGAGGTCCGACCCGCCCGGCCGCGCAGCCAACCGGCAGGAGCACCGGCCCGTCCCGCCACCACCCATCGAAAGGGCCGCTCGTGACGACGAACCAGGTACTCATCGGCGTGGGCCTGATCGTGGTCCTGGCCGTCGGGTCGCAGATCCTGGCCAGTCGCCTGCGCATCCCCGCCCTCATCGTCCTGCTGCCGGTCGGCTTCGCCGCCGGCGCGCTGATCGACGACGTCGACCCCGAACGGCTGCTGGGGGCGGCGTTCTCCCCGCTGGTGTCGCTCGCCGTCGCCGTGATCCTCTACGACGCCGGCCTCGGACTGGACCTGGCGAGGCTGAAGGGACACACCCGCCGCGTCGTGGTCCGGCTGATCTGGATCGGCGTCCTGATCACCGGGCTGCTCGGCACGCTTCTCGCCGCACCGCTGCTGGGCATGTCCGCACGGGCGGCGCTCATGCTCGGCGCGATCCTCGTGGTCTCGGGGCCGACGGTGGTCGGACCGCTGCTCGGCTTCGTGCGACCGAAGGACCGGCTCCAGCGCATCCTGATCTGGGAAGGCTCCCTCATCGACCCGGTCGGCGGTGTCCTGGGAGCCCTGGTCTTCCACGCGGTCGTCGCGAGCTCGGGCCACCACCTCGGCAGTGGGACGGCGCAATTCCTGGCCAGCATGGGAATCGGAGCCGCCGGAGGAGCGGTCGGGGCGGCTCTGCTGTGGACGCTGTTCCGGGTGCTGCGCCTCGGCGAGGTCCTCGGCACCACAGCGCAGCTTGCCGCGGTGATCGGTGTGACGGCGCTGTGCGATGTCCTGCGCGACGACACGGGACTCATCGCCGCCGTGGTGATGGGCCTGGCCGTCGCCAACCTCCCCGGCATGGACGTACCCGCGCGTCGGCCGTTCTTCGAGACCCTGGTCAGCCTGATCCTCGGCCTGCTCTTCATCTCGATCTCGGCCACCGTCACCCCGCACTCGCTGCGCCATGTATGGCTGCCCGCACTCGGGCTCGCCGCCCTTCTGGTGCTGGCCGTCCGGCCGCTGGTCGCCGTTGTGTCCACCCTCGGCACCGACCTGACACGCGGCGAGCGGGGCCTCATCGGCTGGATGGCGCCGCGCGGCATCGTCGCGGCCGCCACCGCTTCGACCTTCTCGGGCGGCCTGGTGGCCGAGGGGATCGGAGGCGCGTCGAAGATCCTTCCGGCCACGTTCGTGGTCATCGTCGCGACCGTGACGCTCTACGGTCTGACCGCCTCGCCCGTCGCCCGGCGCCTGGGCGTCGTGCGCTCGTCCCGCTCACGGCCCCTGCTGGTCGGCGGCGACCCCTGGGTGGTCGACCTGGGCGTGGCCCTGAAGGCAGCAGGGCTGGAGGTGTTGATGTGGGCAGGGGAAGAGGAACAGCGTGAACGCATCCGGCGGGCCGGGATCGAGCTTGCGCCCGGTGAGCTGCTGGGCGCCGCCACGGGTGGGGCCGCCGAGTTGGAGGGCATCACGGCGGTGTACTTCCTCACGGCCGAGGACGACTTCAACGCACTGGCGGCGGTGATTCTGCGAGGCAGCGTGGAGGGAACGGTCCACCGCCTCACCGCACCGGCCGACAGCCACGGTGCGCTGGGGCCGTTCATCGGCGGCGAGGTTCTGTTCGGCCCGGATCTGACCTGGCCGACGTTCTCCCGCAGGTACCAGGACGGGGCAGCCGTGGTGAGGCAGCCCGCCGGCGACGCCCCGCGGCCCGGCAGCGATCTGCTGTTCCTCGTGCGGAGGGACGGCCGCCTCGATCCGGTCACGGGAGGCGGCACGCCGTGTCCCCGGCCCGGGGACACGGCCGTCCTGCTGGCCCCGGGCCGACAGGGGACCGAGAGTCCGGCGGAGTAGACCGGGCCGTCGGCTCCCGCCCGCCCGAATCCCGTTGTTCCCGGCGAGCCGTACCTGGGACCGCGGCTCACACGACCCGACTCGCGGTGCCCGCGCACGTCACCCGCATGGACAGTCCCAGGGGCACGACGCCCACCGGCATTCGGGCCGACGCAGCACGTTCACTCCGCAAGTCAGGCG
Source organism: Streptomyces sp. NPDC051677 (assembly GCF_044453465.1). NCBI lineage: Bacteria > Bacillati > Actinomycetota > Actinomycetes > Kitasatosporales > Streptomycetaceae > Streptomyces > Streptomyces sp. NPDC051677. Next base: position 173 of record NZ_JBITCT010000066.1, on the reverse strand, counting down.
AACCGGGGAGGGGCGTGGGGGTGAAAGCTGCTACAGATTTTCTAGTCATTCATAGTCACCTCTAGTCATCCATTTCGAATACTGTGGTCTCGTGAAGCTTTCGGAGTGGGCACGCCAGCAGGGCGTGAGCTACCAGACCGCGTGGCGGTGGGTGAAGGACGGCAAGATGCCCG
>NZ_JBITCT010000065.1:0-41692 GCF_044453465.1 Streptomyces sp. NPDC051677 | reverse complement strand
CAGGCGTGGGACGAGATCAAACTCGGCGGCCTGGGTCTGACGACGGCCGAGGTCAGCCGCCACCTCCCGAAGGAGAACCAGCCCGGTGCCGCCCCCGGCCCCCCCCCCCCCCCCCCCCCCCCCCCCCCCCCCCCCCCCCCCCCCCGCCCCTCCCCCTTTTCCTCCTCTTCCTTCCAGGTGCTTGCGTAAGTCAAGCAAGCTATTTATAGTTGCCTGAGTTAAGCAATCCAGCTCGCCCACCATGGAAGGACCCGCCGTGAAGTCGCTGACCTCCCCCACGCCGGACGCGGCGACCACCGGCCCCCTGGCCTCCTTCTTCCGCTTCGTGGTCTTCGGCGGCGGCACGGGCATCCTCTCCAGCCTGACCGTCCCCCTGCTGGCGACGCTCATGCCGTGGACCCTGTCGAACGCGCTGATCACCATCGCCTCGACCGTCCTGTGTACCGAGCTCCACGCCCGCTACACCTTCCGCACCGGCGGCCCCGCGGGCTGGCGCCGCCACTGGCAGTCCGCGGGTTCGGCGGCTGCGGCCTACGCCGCGACCTCCGTGGCGGTCATCGTCCTCCACGCGCTCCAGCCGTCCCCCAGCATGCTCACCGAGCAGCTCGTCTACCTCTCCGCCTCGGGCCTGGCCGGCATAGCCCGCTTCCTGATCCTGCGCCTGCACGTCTTCGCCAAGCCCTCGACCCCGACCCCGACCCCTCTGCGACTCCCCACCCCCACCGCCACCGCCACCGCCCTCACAGCCTGAGGCGTCAGAACCACTGCCCCCACCCGAAGGTGAAGAAATAGGCCCGGCGGCCCGCTTCTCGGCCTCGGATGCCCCGAAGGCGCATGACCGGCAGAGTCGCCAGGAAGAGGGCGGCGAAGGCTCCGGACACGAGGGCCCCGGCGACCGGCCCCGCAATCAGACCCACGAGGACACTCGCGAAGACGACGATCCCCAGGCCGAGGTGCGCGTCGAACGGGTCGGCCCTGAACACCTCGCGCAGCTCCCCACGCATCGCGCGCATGTCGGAGTCGTACCGCTCCCGCGCCAATTCCTGATCGGCCGCGGGCCCCTCGGGCCACTGTTCCGCCATCACCACCCCGTCCGTTCGAACCAGCTCCGACCTCCGCCGCTCCGCTGCACTGACACGACTGGCACGACCGGCGAGTCCGTCGCAGCGTTCACCCGGCAGCGGGCGGCGGCGGCGCCGGAGCGGTGCCCAGTGGGGTCTCCGCGTGTGTCACGAAGTCGTCGACCAGGCGGTCGAAGAGCGTCGCCAGTTGATGCAGGTCGTCCGGGGTCCAGTCCGCCAGGGCGGCCTGCATGCCCCGCAGGCCCGCGTCACGGATGCGGTCGACGGCGATCCGACCGGCCTCGGTGAGGCGGATGAGCTGGGCCCGGCGGTCCTCCGGGTCCGGGATCCGGGCCACGAAGCCGGACTTCTCCAGCTGCGTCAGCTGGCGGGTGACGTGGGACGCCTCGACGGAGAGGCGGACGGCGAGCATGCCGGGGCGCAACTGCTCGTCGGCTGAGAGGTGGCGCAGGATCGCCACGGCGGCCCGGTCCAGGGGAAAGCCGACGAGGGACATCAGCCGTTCGTGCTGACGGGCGCGTCCGGCCAGGTATGTGATGCGGGTGAGAGCCCGCTCGATGGCGATCACGTCTGCGGGGACCGGCGGTGACGGCGGCGGTGGCGGTGGCAGTGGCGGCATTACCGCACAGTACAGATACTTGCCTGACTCAAGCAAGATCCCGTCAGCATGAGGCGCAAACGAACGAGTCCCACCCCGCCTGACACGGGATGGGACTCGTTCTCGATGGAGCGCCGGGCAGGCCTTGCACCTGCATTTCCCCGCAGGAAGCGGGGCGTCTTTCCTTGGACCACCAACGCAGAGGTCGTTCACCGTTTTTCTTTCCGGTGACCGGCTCAAGATCAAGCTTACCCCATCCGGGGGGTCCGATTGACCATGTACACCGTCAGGTCTCCACCGTCAGGTCTACGTCGGCAGGTCCACTTCGTCAGGCGACCTCGTCGACCTTCAGGTCCTGCCCGACGACGAGGGTGACGACCCCCGCCGCAGCCGAACTGTCCGCCGTGGGCTTCAGGTTGGGCAGCCTGGAGGCGATGACGGCGGCCTTGCCGTCGAGGCCCGCCGGGTAGGTCAGAGACGATTTGGCCACCGTCTGGGGCGCGTTGCCCGTGCCGGTGACGGTGTAGCCGGCGTCCTTCAGCTTCTCCGCGACGGCTGCGGCGCGCCCGGGGACGCCCGTGCCGTTGAGCACCTGGACGCGCACGCTGGAGGCGTACACCACGTTCTTCTTCGCCGCCTCCAACTGCGGCTTGGTGACCTCCTTGTCCTTGGCCAGGGAGGTGAACAGGTCGGCCGCCTGCGGGTACTGCCACACGACGTTGGCCTTGTCGGACGGTTTGTCGGCCTCGCGCCCGTAGTTGGGCACGGTGAGGAAGCTGAGACGGTCGCTCGGGATGCCCTTGAGCTCGTCGGCGAGTCCGTACAGCGGCTGGATGCCGGCGATGTCGGGGTCGGTCGTGAGGGACTTGGTGATCGCCTGCAGGAAGCCGTACATCGCGTTCGGGCTCGTGAGCTTCGACTTGGCCTTCTTCGCCAGGGCGTCCATGAACTCCTGCTGGCGCCCGATGCGCCCGATGTCGGAGTTGTCGCCGACGCCGTAGCGGGCGCGGACGTAGCCGAGCGCCTTCTCGCCCTTGACGTTCTGGCAGCCGGCCTCCATGTCCAGGCGGGCCTTCTCGGAGTGGATGGCCTGCTTCGGGCAGACCTCGATGCCCTCCAGCGCGTCGACCATGCCCTTGAAGCCGGAGAAGTCGACCGACATGAAGTGGTCGATGCGCAGACCCGTGTTGGACTCGACGGTCTTTATGGTGCAGGCGGCGGCCTCGCCGACCTTGCCGTTGCTGCCGCCGATCGCGAACGCCTCGTTGATCTTGAAGTGGTGCGGGGAGGACGAACTGCCGTCGCCCTTCTGGCAACTGGGTATCTCCACATACGAGTCACGCGGGAAGGACACCACCGAGGCCCACTTACGGTCGGCCGGTATGTGCAGCACCATCAGCGTGTCCGACTGCATGGTGGTCAGATCCTTGCCGTACTTGGCGTTCGCGCCGTCACGGCTGTCGGAACCGACGATCATGATGTTCTTGGAGCCGGGACTCAGGTTGACCGGCCGGTTGCCGCCCAACTTGTCGTCCACATCAGCCGAGTTGATGTTGTTGTTGAGGTCGTTGTAGATCCACGCGCCGACCCCGCCGATCCCGAGGACGACGACGGCCGTCACCCCGGCCCCCCACGCGAGGATCCGCCCGCGCCGGGTCAATCGGATACCGCCGGACCTGCCCGGTCCGGCCCCCTTGCCCCGGCCCGCGGGGCCGTTCCCCCGCATGTTCCCCCGGCCGGTCGCCTCCATGGGAGTACGTCCACGCCTTCTCGTTCCGCTCACCGGCGCTCGCCCTCCGCCTCGGCCGTTGTCACCCCGTACACCGTGCTCGGATCGTCGGCGTTGGTCACCGCCGAACGTCGGAACCCTACACGCGAGTAGGAATACGTCCGAAAAGCACAGGCGACTCAGGAGACGAGCGAAGCCACACAAGGGTTGCCCCGGCACGGCACCCGAGGGTTGCCTCCGCGCGCCCCCGAACCGCTCTCTCACGCCCACCGTTCGCCCCGCGCCGAAGGGCAGGTCAGGCAGGCGGGACGGCCAGGATCGAAGGAACACAGACCCCCATCCTTCGTCGAAAGGTTCGGCCGTGTCCGCCCCCACCCCCCTCGACCACTACGTCGCCAGCCTGGAGAAGAACCTCGCCGACGATGTGACAGAGGCTCTGTCACATCGTCACGTCGAGACCAGGGGTCGAGGTCAGCCCCCGAACGCCCCGTCCTTGACCGCCCCGACGAATGCCGCCCAGCCGGCCACCGGGACGAGAAGGGCGGGGCCGTGCGGGGTCTTGGAGTCGCGGACGGGGACGGCGGCGGGGTAGTTGTCGATGACCTCGACGCAGCTGTCCCCTTCCGGCCCGCTATAGCTGGACTTACGCCAGCCGTCGAGTCCGGGGGTGCCGGGTACGTACTGCTCAGCCTTCATGGTGACCGTATTCCTTCGCGGTTTCCCTCAGGAGATCCAATGACTCTTTACGAGGCAGGGCATCCCCCAAGGCGAGATGGTATGCGTCCTCGTATCGCCGGACCAGGGACGGGGAGTCCTCGACTCTTCCGGTGAACAATCCTTCCGTGTAGGCCACCGGAGGCTGGTCGTCGAACCACATGAGCGTAAGCATGCCCTTGAGCAGCATGTATCCGCCTGCGCCGAAGGGCATCACATGTACGCGGACGCGCCCGCTGTCACCGAGGTCGGCAATGTGGGTGAGCTGTGCGGCCATGACTCCGGGGCCGCCAAAGGCCCTTCGGATGACCGCCTCATCCAGCAGGACCCAGTATGTGGGCGTCACGGGGTCCAAAAGGATTCGGGCACGCTCCAGCCGTGTGACAACGACTCTGTCACGCTCTGATTCCCTCAGAGGAGGGAAGCCCAGGCTCAAAACCGCATTCGCGTACGCCTTGGTCTGCAACAGACCGGGCACGTAGGCCGGTGCGTACTCGCGGAGCATGACAGCCTGTTTCTCCAACCGGTGGGCCGTCTCGAAGTGTTCGGCGACAGGTCCGTCGTGGTTCTTCGGAAGGAAGCTGAACAGGACGTTCCCCGTGTTCAGGACGCTGTCCAGCCGTTTGGCGTCTTCCTCGGACGGGACTCGGCGGCCCGCCTCGATGTGGGCGATGTGCGTGCGGGTCATCACGGCGCGGTCCGCGAGCGCCTGTTGGGTCAGACCGGCGGACTCGCGCTGTTGCTTGAGCCAGTCACCGAAAGCGTTGGCCATGAGCTAACTCCCCTGTGTGACAAGGAATTTGTCACGCTGCGTGTACTGGAACTGTACGTTCTGACACCCGACGCTTGCCTCATGTACCTCCGCATTCGCGTCCCCCGACTTCTCGCGCCGTTGCTGCGGCGCTTCTCCCGGACCACACCGGCCCCTCCGCCACCACTGACTGCCCCGACCCCGACCCCGACTGCGACCCCGGTCCCGCCCTCGCCCACGCCCACGCCCGCGCCGCCTCCGATGGTGCTGGGCTTCGGCGTCGGGGCGTGCCTCGGCTATCGTCCGGGAGAGGCGGAATGACCCACCCCGCTCCTCGTCTGCTCCCCTGGACGACGCCCGAGGGGCAGCCCGCGTACCTCGTCGGCGACGGCACGGGGTATGTCTCGCGCATCGCCGACGACATGGAGCGCGTCCAGCTCGCGATGGCGGGCGAACTCCTCTGCCACGCGGCCGACCTGCTCGCCGACGGCTCATCCACCTCGGCCCAGCTCCGCTATCTGCTGGCCAGGATGTGCGAGTCCCTGACGGCCGTGCACCGCATCGCGGAGAGCCGGGGCGCACGCTGCGGCGAGGGCGCATGACGTCGTCCGACAGCCGGTCCGTGTCCGTCGAGTGCGCGCTGGCGGCGAAGCCCGGATACGAGGACGTGCACGCGTGGTGCCGTCAGGACAGGGACGTGCCGTTGCCGCACTCCACCGGGCTGCTGCTGGTGGCCCGCTGCCGCTGCCCCTGCCACCGCCGGGCCGGGGCGGCGGTCACCCGGTGACCGGCGGGCACACGTGAACGTGAGGGTCGCCGAGTCGCCGAGGTCCGACCGTCTCGCGCCACGTCGGCACGCTCACCAGCCGCACCTCGCGGCACCGGCAGACGAACACCTCCAGGTCGCCGTACCCGAAGAGGCGGGGCCGGCGATGGCAGCGTGGGACGGGCTCGTGGGGACGCCCGTCCCGCGTGATCGCCACCGCCGACGTCCTACCTGTTCACAGCGGGTTACGGCGCGTTGACCAGGTCCACCGGCGGGACCTTCACCGTGCGGGCTCCCTGGGCGCCGCCCAGGACGACCTTGCGCAGGGAGACGTTGTTCTTGGTGTTGGTCTCCTGCAGGCGGTTCGCCGGGTTGGCGATGACCTGGATGTAGTAGGTGCCGTTGGGCAGGTCGGTGATGTCGAACGACTGGCCGGGACGGTACTGGGTGTACGTGTCACCGGAGCCGACGTCGAGGACCTCGCGCACGGAGATGGAGTTCTGCTCGCCGCAGGCGGTCGACAGATCGGTGTTGTTCGGGTGCCAGTTGGCGTTCTTCACCGTGTAGTCGATCGCGTCCGTGTTGGCGAGGCAGAACGCCTCCTTGCCGCTCTTGACGATCTCGTGCTGGTCGGCGGCGAGCAGGCGGTAGCTGGCGAAGTCCGTGAAGTGCCAGTGCTCGTGGCCGACGCGCGGGTCCCACTCCATGGTGCCGGCGGGCGCGTAGCCGACCTGCTTGCCCTTGGCGTCGTAGAAGTACTGGTAGGAGTCCATCAGTTCGGCGCCGGGCTTGCGGAAGCCGTCCACGACGAGCGGGGCGGGTCCGGCGTTCCAGACGTTGGCGCTGAAGGCGAGGTAGTCCTTGCCCGCGACGTCGCCGTCCTCGCCGTCGGTGACCGCGATGTCCCAGGCCGGCAGCGAACGCAGGTCGGGCTTGGGCACGTTGGCGGGAGCGCCCGCCCGTCCGGTGGGCCGCTTGGCGGCGGCCTTCAGCGCCGGCGCGATCCGGGAGCCGTCGGTGTGACCGGCGCCGTCGCCCAGGTGGGCGAGACCGCGGGCCTCCAGGGCGTGGGAGAGCGCGGAGGGGGTGGGGGCGTCGGCGCCACGGGGGCCGTAGTGGTGACCGGCGGCCATGCCCGGCATGCCCTCCATGCCGTCCATGCCGGCCATGTCGTGCCCGCCGCCGTGGGCGCCGTGGGACGACATCGAGGAACGCAGGCCGACGCCACCGCCCTCGCCGCCGCCGCTGTCCTCGCGCACCGTCACCTTGACGGTCGGCTGGTCGTTCGGGATGCCGAAGAGATCCCGGTACTTCTTGGCGACCGACACCTTGGCCGTGTACTCGCCGACGGGCAGGTCCACCGGCTTGTCGTAGTCGACGGTGCTGGAGTTGGACGCCCAGCCCTTCTCGACGCCCCACACGGAGCCGAGCGTGAAGGGGTTGGTGGAGCAGCTCTCCGGATAGTGCGAGGTGGCCGGGGCGTCCGGACGAAGTCGCCCGGAGGCGTTGTTGGGACAGAAGGCGCCCTGTGTCTTCTGCACCTCCACCCCGGCCGCGTTCTTGATGGACACCTCCAGGAAGCCGGGCAGCCCGCTGAAGTCCTTGACGGTGCCCGCGGGCAGCGTCTTCGTCGTCGTCTTCGTCCCGTTGCGCAGGATCTGCTGGGCGACGACCGGGTCCTTGTACGACTTGCGGGTCACCTTGAGCTCCAGCGGAGCGTTGTCGACGGTGACGTACGTGCCGAGGTCGAGGTAGACCCCGGCGTTCCCCTCGTACCGCTCAAGGGTCACGGCCTTCGACGCGGCGATCAGCTTGAGCTTCGGCGTGCCGGGCGTGCTCTGCGGCGCGGCGCCGGCGCCGGGAGCGGCCCCGGAGACGGCTACGACGGTGAGCACGGCCCCCGCGGCGAACGCCGCACGCTGCATGCCCTTGCGATGGTGCTGTCTGGTCATCGGTTCCTCGTCTGCGAGTGCCCTGGTCAGGGGCATCGGACTGGACAGCCCACGGGCCCGACCACAGGTGAACGGACGCACCCCCGCGCGTCCCGGCCGAGACCGTGAGCATCCTGTGAGAGAGGTAAAAGGCGTGTACGGGTTGCCTGTTGAGGAGGAAAAGAGAGCAGGGAAGGCAGCGAGGGCGGGTCAGTGGTTGCGGAGATCGCGAATGAGCAGGTCGGCCGCCTCCAGCTTCCGCGCGCTGTCGGCCAGCGCGGCGGTGAGCGCGGCGATCTCCCGTGACAGCGCCGTCCGCACGGCCGCCAGCTCCGCCTCGGCCCGCTCCCGGGCCCGCTCCTCGAAGCGGCCCCATTCGTAGTTGGAGCGGTACTGCCAGGTGAGGATTTCCTTTTCCTCGTTGACCAGATCCAGTTTCTCCGCCGTCATGTCGTGGAGTTGCTGGCGCAGTGCGACCACCTGACCGTCCAGCATGTCGTGCTGCTGCTGCAGGTCCGCGAGCTTCTGCTTCAACTCGGCGTTGTCGTTGCGTTCCTTCGCGAGTAACGCCTCGAGATCCCGAATCCCCGCCTTGACCTTGGACCGCTCGCCCAGGCGCTCGCGGAATTCCTCCCGCGTCTGCTCCTCGAGCACTTCGATGTCCGCGATGATGGTCCGCAGGCCTTCTTTCGCGCCCTCCAGCTCGTGGCGCGGGGCGTCCTGGGCCGGGAGCTCGAAGTCGACGGGGAGACGCGACGGCACCCGGTGCGACTGCGGTTGCGGCTTCAGCTTCAGCTTCGGCTGCGGGTACGGCTGCGAGTGCGTCTGCCTCTGTAGTTGCGACAGGCGGGCCCACTCGTCGGACCAGACGGTCAGCCGTGGGTCGCCCAAGCTGATCGCCCGGGTTTCCTTTCCGTCCCCGCAGGCGACCAGAACGCGCACCAGCGCGACCAGGAATTCGCGCTGCGGCAGCCGCATTCCGGTCAGCGCCTCACTGACGCCGCTTTTCGTCAGCTCGAAGGAATGCGCACGTCTGGTGATCTCCGTCAGACTGGGGCGGCCGCACGCGATATGAAGATCGCTGAGTTCCTGTGCGAAAGCCACGAGCTCGTCGTCGAATGAACCGGTCACGTTCCCCCCTGCCGACGCGTGGCCCCAATGCTAGGACCCCGCTGTGCGACTCCGTACGGGTTCGGGCGACTCCGTGGCGACTCCGTACGGTGCGTGCGGCTCGCCGCGATGTCGGCCAGGGGGGAACGTGCGGTCAGCGCGGATCGCGTATCGGGATCCGCATCAGGGTCAGCGGCCGTACCTCCCCTTCAGGTGGCGCCAGAAGTCGCGCAGCATCCACTTGTCGAACTCGGTGATCTGGGTGGCGCTGCCGGCGTTCATGATGAAGCAGCACTGGCCGGTGGGGGTCCAGTCGTAGAAGTCGTCCAGGCCGAAGGTATGGCCGACTTCATGCAGGTAGATGTGGATGTTCTCCTGGTTCAGGGCGGACGTGAAGTACTCCTGGCCGACGCGCTGGCCCCAGTCGCCGCCGGCGCCGCCGCCGAAGCCCTTGGTGAGCCAGAGGGACTGGTCGTAGTGGCGGGCGGTGCCGCCGGGGCACTTGGAGTAGTTGCCGTCCTGGTGGAAGAAGCGGCCGCAGTCGGGGGCGCACTGCGGGGCGCCGGCGCCGTCGAGGACGCCGGAGTAGATGTCGACGGAGTTGTCGGTCCACTGGAGGGTGGAGCGGTTCTTCACGGCCCAGCCAACGATGTTGACCGGGACGGTGGTGTACGGCCAGTTGTTGTAGGCGCGGCCGTTCTCCAGTTGCGCGGCCATCCACTTGGCGAACTGCTTCTTCAGGGCCGCGTGGATCTGGTCGCGCAGGGCGGTGCTGACGGGTGCGTCGGACTCCCAGCGGACGCAGTAGTTGATGCTGCCCTTGTTGGCCATGACCTGGTCCCAGCCGTAGTTACGGAAGCCGTAGAGGTCGGGGTAGGTCGTCGAGACGTGGTTCCAGACCTCGTTCAGCGGCTGCACGAGGTTGGCGGGCGGGTTCCACTCGTCGGCGGCCTGGGCGCGGGGGGCCGCGACGCCGGTCGCATGGAAGAGGAGTGCGGCGAGCGCCGCGAGAACGGTGAGCAGTCGTGCGAGGGGCCGTGCCGGATGCCGCGCCGGATGGCGGGCGGGGTGTCGTGCAGGGTGCCGTGCGGGATGGCTGCGCATGGTGAACTCCTCGTGTGGGGAACGGGATTCACGTACTCCGTGTGTCTGCGCTCCGTGCACGTGTGGGTTGCCGCAGCCCGGCGGAAGGTTGCCGCGCGGGACACAGTCGCTTGCCGTCCCCGGTCCGGGTGGTTCGTCGGTGAGTTCGGGGTGCGGGAGGGAGTGGGGCGTCATTCTGAGCCGGTGCTTCACCCCCTTCGCGTTCTTCACGCCCTTCGCGCCCTTCGATTCCTTCGGGCCCTGCGCGCTCTTCGCGCTCTTCGCGCTCTGCGCGCCCTTCGGGTGGTGCTCGGTCCGTTCCTCGCCGCCCTTGTCGTGCTCGTCGGGCCCGCCTGTGTTCCCGTGGGGAGGGGAGTCGGGGCGCCCGGTGGGGCGTTCGGGGCGTATGTGGGGTTCGACGGCGACGGGGTGCGGCGGATCGCGGGGCTGGACGGGTGGCTGGGGGCTGCGACGCCTCGGGTCGGGCACGCGTATCTGCCGGGGGACCGGTGGAGCAACATCGAGGGCGCGCCCGGGTATCTGGAGTACTGGGCGCAGTGGCGGAGGCAGCGCGCCGACCGGATGTTCGTGCTGAACGTGCCGATGCTGGAGCGGACCGAGGAGCACGTGTCCGACGCGGTCGTGCGGGAGGAGCTGCGCAGGGGGGCCCGCGGCGACTACGACGGGCACTTCCGTGCGCTGGCCCGGCGGCTCGTGGCGCTCGGGGTGCCCGATGCGGTGCTGGTGGTGGGCTGGGAGATGAACGGGATCACGTACACCCATCGGTGCGGGCCCGATCCGGCGGCCTGGCGGCGGTACTGGGCGCGGATCGTCGACGCCATGCGGTCCGTGGGCGGGTCCGTGGGCGGTGGGCGGCAGCGGTTTCGGTTCGAGTTCACGCCCAGTCGGGGCCGGGACGCCGTGCCGTGGACCGCGTGCTATCCCGGCGACCGGTACGTCGACGTCGTCGGCATGGACGCCTACGACCAGCCCCACGGCATGTCCTTCGAGGAGCAGGTCGCCGAGCCGTACGGCCTCGCCGCCCACGTGCGGTTCGCGCGGGCGCACGGAAAGCCGGTGTCGTATCCCGAGTGGGGGCTGTACCGCAACGGCGACGACCCCGACTACATGCGCGGCATGCTCACCTGGTTCGCCGAGCACCGGCCGCTGTACCAGACCATCAGCGACTACTGCCCGCACGGGGTGTGGAGATGCGCCGACAATCCGCGGTCGTCCGCCGTCTATCGCTCCCTGATGGGCTCCGGGACGGGCGGGGCCGCGGGGCCGGGCGGGTGAAAGCCGACCGCTCTCCGGGCGCGTAACGGGCCCGGCCGCCCCACCCGCGCCGATCATCGCACGATGGGACGAGAACACCACGCGCGCCTGCGTGCCGCGACCGGGGCGGCCGCCTTCCTCGCCCTCGCCCTCCTCCTGCTCACCGCCGTGCCCGCCGGGGCCGGAGGCGGAAGCGCAGGTGGAGGGGGACGCGGAGGGGGAAGCGGAGGCGACGGGTCGGGTACGGCCGCCGACCGTGCCGTCCGCGCGCACGAGGCGGCGCGCGAGCGGGTCGACCGGCTGCGGGAGGCCGACACCTTCCCCACGCGGATCAAGGACGCCGAACGCCGTCGCAAGGCCCTGCGCGCCGACCTGTGGGACATGCTGCGGGCGACGGCGAAGGAGGTCGGTGACCCGGTCGCCGTCGATCCCTCCGGGCGGTACGGCCACTGCCCGTTCGGCGAGCCCAGCCGCTCACCCTCGCCCCCGCCCCCGCCCTCGCCCTCGTTCCCGCCCTCGTCCTCACCCTCCCCCGCGTCCTCGCCCGGGTCCTCGCCCGAGCAGCGTGTGCAGGACTGGACGGCCCCCACCCGGCGTTACTGGCTCTCCGCCGGGTTCGCCGCCAAGGGCTCCCGCTGGGCCCACCGTCACACCGGCCAGGACTTCGCGGTGCACTCCGGCACACCCGTCTACGCCGTCGGGGCCGGCACCGTCCGCGCGACGACCTGCGGCGACGGCTTCGGCAACCAGGTCCTGATCCGGCACGGCGACGGCTACTTCACGCAGTACGCCCACCTGTCCCGCATCGACGTGCGCAAGGGCGCGCGTGTGGCGGCCGGGCAGCGGATCGGCCTCTCCGGCGCGTCCGGCAACGTCACCGGCCCGCACCTCCACTTCGAGGTGCGGATCACCCCCTACATCGGCTCCGCGGTACCGCCCCTGCCCTGGCTGCGCCGCAAGGCCGTGGACGTCGCCGCGGCCTCGCTGGCCTCAACGGCCTCCGGAGCGTCCGCCGCCCCCTGATCGTGGGCCGCCCCGCAGGCGTCGTCGCGCAGGTGCAACCGGCGCAGGTCCTGGACCAGGGCCACCGGATAGTCGTGCTGCCCCCAGCGCTCGCGGTAGCCGTCCTCGCCGTGCCGTGCGAGGACGGCCTCCGCCGCCTCCAGCACGGCGTGGGCGAAGACCGGGCGGGGCTGCGTGGAGCGCCAGACGACCGTGCCCGCGGAGTCGGGCAGGTCGAGGCTCACCGCGACGTCGGGGAAGCGGTACACGGTCACCTCGACGTCGTCTGCCTCCTCGCTCCCGCCTCGGCGCAGCACCCAGCGCAGTTCCGTCGGTTCGACGTCGAAGAAGAAGCGGATCTCCCGCGCCGGGCCGTACAGCCCGCCCGTGGCCGCCACCAGGTCGGCCAGCGCGTCCGTGAGGTAGCCGCAGACGAGGCCCGCTTCCTGTCCGTCGGCGGCCGACAACCGGCAGCTCGCCCAGCCGTGCCCCGTCAGCTCCCAGTCGATGATCACCTGCTCATGCTACGGAGGAGGCGGCCAGCGCCCAGATCACGAACACGTCGATGGCGATCTGGATGAGCGCCCAGACCGGCGCGTACGGCAGGAACAGGAACTGCAGGATCAGGCTCAGGGAGGCCAGCACGATGCCGCTGATCCGCGCCCACCCGGCGCTTGCGGCCCCCTTGAGCAGCCCCCAGCCGGTGACCGCCGCCACGACGCCCACGATCAGCAGGAGCCAGCCCCAGACGGTCAGGCTCATCTCGTAGGCGTAGTCGCCCACCCGGGCGTAGACGTCGTCCTCGGAGATCCCGGCGACGCCCTGGAAGACGGCGAGGACTCCGCTCACGAACATGAGCACGCCCGCGAAGACGACCCCGCCGGCGGCCAGCCCGCCGCCGGCCGACGGCGACGGGCTCCGGCCGGGCGTGCCGGTGCCCTGGTGGGAGGGGTCCCAGACCGGGGGTACGTGCGAGTTCGACGGCGACGGCGACGGGTTGGAGTGTGTCTGGTCGCTGCTCATGGCGCTGCCCGTTCCTGTAGACGGCTGTCCCCCTGTCCTTCTGTCCTTCGTCGACCTTCGGTCCGGGTGGGGGCGGTCACCACGGGGGTGCGCCGTACGGGTGAGCCGGCATGCGGACGGGGCCGGGGCCCCCTTCACTGGAGGAGCCCGGGAAAACCATCACGAGGAGGAACGATGCCGCGCATCAAGGGCGTGCTGTCGCTGACCGCGACGGCGATCTGCTGCGCCGTCGCACTCACCGGCTGCTCGGACGAGAACACCCCCTCGTCGGTGTCGTCGGCGGCCAGCAAGGCCGCCTCCGCCGCCGAGTCGCTGGGCAGGGAGGCTACCGCGGCCGCCTCCTCCATCGCCTCCGGCTTCGCGTCCGACCTCTCCTCCGAGGCCTCGTCGGCGTTCGCTTCGGCGACGGCGGAGGTGGGCCGCGAGCTCGACTCGATCAAGGGCGGGGTGGACGTCAAGGGCGATGTGAAGCTCGGCACGCCGGGCGCCGACGGCGACCGCAGCACGGTCGAGGTCACCGTCACCAACACGGCCGACTCGACGAAGTCCTTCGCCGTCCAGGTCGACTTCGACGACTCCTCGGGCAAGCGGCTCGACACGGTCCTCGTCACCGTCTCGGACGTCCCGGCCGGCAAGACCGGCAAGGCCACCGCCCGCAGCAACCGCACGCTCTCCGGCGCGGTGAAGACGGAGGTGGCCCGGGCGGTGCGGTACTGAGGCCGGCGGGGGCTGCGCCGATGGTGACGGGGCTGGTGGCTCAGGCCATCCAGAAGAAGACAGCCGTCATCCGCTTCTCCTCCAGCGTCGTACCGCAGTAACCGGTCGCGGTGTGGATGAGGTTGGCGTTGTAGAGGAGCAGCCGGTTGTACTTGTGGGGCACGCGTACGTCCTCCTCGAAGGCGTCCGGCGCGACGAACCGGGTGCCGAGGGCTTCGACGAGGTTGTTGTGCGGGGCCTGGACGACGTTGCCGCCGAGCCGTCCGCCGGGCAGGGACTGCCGGTAGAAGCTGGTCCCGCAGTCCTTGGGCACGGACGGGTTGAGGTACAGCACGGCGGCGTACCGGCACAGCGCACGCGAGTCGGAGTGCGGCCGGGGCGTGCTCTCGCCCTCGCCGACCACCTGGATGCAGTTGTGGTTGAGGGTGCCGCCGCCGGGGGCCTGCTGCACCCACAGCTTCTGCGCGCCCGTCTCCTTCCTCACCAGCCGCTCCACCCGCCCGAGTTCGGCCGGCTCCAGCCCCGGCATGGTGCGCAGTCCGGGCCAGCTCTCCGAGGTGTACGGGTGTCCCTTGACCCAGTCGTCCTTGGCGAGACAGCGCTCGCGGATCCCGGCGATGTCGGCCTCGGGGAAGACGTCGTCGATCACCCAGTAGTCGCGGCCCTTGGTGGGCTTGCGGTAGGGCAGGACGGGGAGTGGACGCGTGGCGGCAGCCCTTGCGGGCTGGTGGGGCCGCTGTGGCATGGACATGCGGCGAATCTAGGCCGGGGGTTCACCAGGACTCGCCCGCGATTTGGTCCGGACTCTTCCGTGAACTGGTCAACCTTCCGTCAACCGGCAAGGGGAGAGCCCCCGTCCGCTGAAGCCGAAGCAGCCGGACGGAGGCTCTCAGGTTCACGCTCTCGCCCGCACCCTCACGGGAGGAAGACGACCGAGCGCAGTTTGAGGCGGTCCGTGGCGGGGCGGCCGTGGGGGCGCAGCGTCCAGGAGTCGCCCGAGCAGTCCGGCTCGGTGAAGACGACCGCGGTCTGGTCGGTGTCGTTGTGCGGGGCGAAGGCGGGCTCGGAGGCGTCCGGGTCCGCGACTTCGGCGAGCGTGACGCACTCACCGGTGGCCGGGTCGTGGAGGACGGCCGAGATCGGTTCCCCGTTCAGGCCGACGACCTGGTACCCGAAGTCGCCGGTCGCGGCGTGGGCGGGGGCGGCGAGGACGGCCGTGAGGGCGAGGGCGCCGCAGGCGGCGGCGACGGAGTGCCGGAGACGCACGAGGTTTCTCATTTCGCGAGGAGAGGCAGTTTCACCTGCACCTTCACCTCCGACGACGTCCCGTACGCGCGGATCAGAAGCGGGAAGGTTTCTCTGTCATCCGTTCGGACCAACGCCCTGCGCCCTCCCGGGGTCGCATCACACGGGTCCCCGCCAACCCCGACCCTTCGCACACTTTCTCCACTTCATACGCACAGAAACTCCCGGAATTGTGGCCTCCACCACAGCGCGCCCAGGGCGCGCCTGCTGAAGTGACCGGATGATCGGTCCCCTGCTGCGTCTTCTGCCGTTCTGGGTGCGCGAGCCCCTGCTCACGGTCTTCGGCGTCCTCTTCAGCGGCTTCCTCTTCTACGCGTCCGTCCGGGACGACGAGTGGAAGATGGCCGCCCTCGGCGCCGCCGTCGTCCTGTTCACCGCGATCCGCGTCCACTCCATGAACCGCGCCCTGCGAGCCCGCCGCCTCCTCAAGGACGCCGAGGGCGCATAGGGGACACCGCATGCCCACCTGGAGTGATCCACGGGAACCTGCCCACCTCTCAGGACACACCAGCTCAGGCATCGAACCATTCGGCGAGCATGACACCAACGCCAGTGATGGATACGAGGGGTGTTCGAGGTAGAAGCCGAGCGATACGTCCGCGCCCGAACCGAGCCTTTCTGCCACGGAGTCGATCAGCGCCGACCGGCGGACGGGGTCGCGTTCCCTCGCTGAGGCGAACCGAGGCGCGTACTCGGCCAATCGCTCCCCGAGCCACGCCGCTGCCTCCTTCGCCTCGCCCCACGTCCCGCGTACCAGCGAACGCGGCTTGATGAGCCAGTACGCCGTTTCCAGAGGCGGAAGGTCAGAGATGCGAAACTTCGCCGCCACTGCGCGGTAGCGCTGGATCAGTTCCGGCCCGCTTCCAGCCGAGGGCGGATCGGGATGCGGCGGTCGACGTAGGACCCGTCCGAAAACGAAGCCAAGGGCACCATCGTCCCAGGTCCATGCCGACTCCGGACTATTCCCGATCCAGAATGAATGATCTTGGAAATCCTCCAGGACGTCGGCTCAGCCCGGCAGTGCCTCGTCCCCCACCGACACCCTGCCCTCGCGCCGTACCTCGAAGTACGCGCCGAAGACGACTCCGCCGTCGGCCGCGCGGCGGTAGTCCGCGAGGGTGCGCAGGGGTTCCGGGCCCGCTCGGCGGGCGGTGGTCTGGTCGATCATCGTGACCGCGCAGCGGATCGTTCCCTCCGTGAAGGCGAGTTCGGCGCCGGCGATGTGGAGACTCGCCGCGCTGTTCTCGGCGTGCGGGGCGGCCCAGCCGTCCACCACCAGGTTGGGGCGGAAGCGGGTCATGGGGACGGGCGCGGCTCCGCGTTCGCGGATGCGGTGGTTCAGGGCGTCCAGGCTGGAGCGGGAGACCACGTGCAGGCGGTTGCTGTTGCCCGCCGGCGAGCGGACCAGGGTGCTCGGAGCACCGAGCACGTCGGTCAGCCAGGCGTTCACGGCCCCGATGTCCTCCGCCGCCTTCACCGGGTGGCTGCCCCGCGCCTTCAGGATCAGTTCGCCCGAGTCCGTCAACTCCGGCGTGATCAGGGCCAGTCGGGGGTCGCCCCCCTGCCAGCGCAGGTCGCCCTTCTCGTCGGCGATCGCGTAAGTGCGGTCGTGCAGCAGCCCTGTGTGCGTCAGGGTCGCCTCCGTGAGCGCCGTTCCCGCGCAGCCCTTCACCGGGTAGTACGTGATACCGACCAACCTCGCTGCCATCCCCCACGCCCCCTCGTCACGCCGTCGTCCGTCCCTCGTCGGTGAAATTTTTGCCGGGGACGGTGAGTCCGAAGCGGCTCGTGTTCGTATTTCTCTCTGTCCGACCCGCCGAGTGACGACACAGCGACGACACATCCACGGCACTTCGGCGGATTCCCCGACCGGGCAGGAGGAACGGTGCAACTTTCGCGGAACGCGATGGGAACTCTCTTCGTGGGCGGCGCGTTGACACTGACGCTCGGCGCTCTCGCGTACCCATCGATGCTCGGCCTGGACACGGTGTCCACGTCGACCGACCGGATCATCGCCAACACCCAGTGGGGGCCGTTGACGGAAGGCGACCGGTCCTTCGTGGTGTCCGTGCGGGCAGCCGGTCTGTGGGAGTACCCGGTGGGGCAGATCGGACTGCAGAAGGGCCAGAGCAAGGCCGTCCTCATCGCCAGCCAGCACCTGATCGACGGGCACGCGGCGCTGGACGAGAGCTGCCGCAAGATCGCGCCGATGCTGAACATCACGATCCCCAACGTGGCCAGTCCGCAGCAGGAGGGGTTCGTGAACACCCTCAAGGCGGACCAGGGCAAGCAGTTCGACGTCGACTTCGCCAACATCCTGCGCATGACGCACGGTTCGATCTTCAACACGATCGCCAAGATCCGGTCCACCACCAAGAACACCCTGATCCGCTCCCTGGCCGACCAGGCCAACGACACGGTCCTGGACCACATCACGGTGATGGAGAACACCGGCCTGGTCGACTTCGACACCACGCTGTTCAACCAGACGACCCCGCCGAAGCTGCCCAAGTCGGACATGACCCCCCCGGTCCCGCCCGCCGGCCAGCCGCTGATCGTCCTCACCCCGCCGCCGAACGCCACCTCCACCCCGTTGGACCTCAGCAAGGCCGTCAGCGGCCAGTAGCCCCCCGGACAGAGGCATTCACCAGTGGAGCGGGCGGCCGACGGGTATGTCGGCCGGCCCGCTCCGTTGCCTTACGGGCTCACCTGTCTCTTGTGAGGAGGCCTCGGCGTTCACGCTGGGGAGGAATCGCGTCCGGGTGTCGCGGCGCGGAGCGTCGCCGCATCCGGTTCAGGGCGCGGAGTGCCCGTACCGCTGTCGACGTCGCCGGGGTGATGCGAACGCGTGTGCCTATGGTCGCTGGTCGGGGTGATGGCCGTGGGATCGGGGTGCGTTTGTGCGCCTGTCGTACGTATGGTCCTTCGCAGGGTTCGGGACGGCACAAGTGTCCCGGCCGGGGACGTGAGGGGGCGAGATGGCGCAGGTGACGGCAGCTGCGGAGGCCGGGCATGCCCGATACACGTACCGGCTGCGCGTGTCGTCCGCTGCCCGCACCGCCCTGGCGGCGGAGTGGGACCGATGCCGTTGGGTGTGGAACGAATGCCTGGCCAAGTCCAGGGCCGTACACCTGCGCAACAAGTCCACCGGCGACAGGGCCACGTGCGGCCCGGCTCAGCTCGACAGGATGCTGACCGAGGCCCGCGCCTGTACGCCGTGGCTGCGTGAGGGATCGTCGGTCCCGCAGCAGCAGGTCATCCGCGACTTCGGCCGCTCCCGCGCCAAGGCGCACAAGGACGTCAAAGAGCGCCTTCCCATGGCACGCCGGGCCGGGATGCCGAAGTGGAAGACCAAACGCGAGGCACTGCCGACCCTCAACTACACCAAGCGCGGGTTTCGGTTGAAGGATGGCCATCTGCACTTGGCAGGCTGCATCGTCCTGACAGTGGTGTGGTCGCGAGAACTGCCGACTGAGCCGTCCTCGGTGCGTGTGTACCAGGACAGCGTCGGGCATTGGTACTGCTCGTTCGTCGTCCCCGCCCACGTCCAGCCCCTGCTGGAGACCGGCCGCGCACTCGGCGTCGACTGGGGCGTGAAGGAGACCGCGACCACCACGTCCGACGCGTACGACCTGCCGCACGCCGAGCACGGCAAGAAGGCCCAGACGAAGCTGACCCGGTACGACCGGATGATGGCCCGCCGCAAGCCGAAGAGGGGACAGCCCGGATCGAAGGGCTACCGCGAGGCGAAGAGGCTTCGGGCGAAGGCACACAAAAAGGTCGCGAGGCAGCGTGAGGACACCGGCCGCAAGTGGGCCAAGAAGGTCGTCCGCGACCACGACGCCATCGCTGTCGAGGACTTCCGTCCGAAGTTCCTCGCCAAGACCACCATGGCCCGCAAGGCCGCTGACGCCGCCATCGGCGCCACCAAAGCCGCTCTGATCGAGATGGGCCGCAAGCACGGGCGGGACATCCGCCTGGTCCACCCCGCGCACACCACGATGGACTGCGCGCACTGCGATGCGAGAGCCAAGCACGCACTGCCGCTGGGTGAGCGCACCTACACCTGCACCGCGTGCGGAAACATGTCCCCACGGGACAAGAACTCCGCGCGCGTGATGCTCGTCCGGGCTGGTCTCAACCCGGCTGGTGCTGATGGCGGGAGACCTCCTGGAGCGCTGCTCCAGGAGGCGGCCTGAGCCAGGAATCCCCTCCCCTTCAGGGAGGGGAGGATTCAATACCAGTTCGCAACGTCCGCGGGACGCGGCCGAGACCGGCCCGGGGGCGGGACCCTTTCCTAGGCCAGCCAGGCCGTCGTGTCCGGCCCCAGTCGTCCGGCGGCGTCCAGCGGCGCGCTGCTCAGCAGCACCTCCCCCGGCGGCAACGGCACCGGCGTGTCCGACAGGTTGGTCACGCAGCGCCAGCCGTCGCAGCGCGCGAAGGACAGCACGCCCGGCGGGGTTTCGAGCGCCCAGGTGAGCTCCTCGCCCTCCAGCAGCTTGCGGCGCAGCCGCAGGGCCGTGCGGTAGAGCTCCAGCGTGGAGCCCGCCACGCCGTCCTGCGCCTGGACGGCGTACCGCGCGAAGTACGGCGGCTGCGGCAGCCACGCGCCGGCCGCGCCGAAGCCGTACGACGGGCCGGTCGTCGTCCACGGCAGCGGCACCCGGCACCCGTCGCGGCCCTTGCTCGCGCGGCCCGTCTGCTCCCACAGCGGATCCTGCAGGACCTCCACGGGCAGGTCGGCGACCTCGGGCAGGCCCAGCTCCTCGCCCTGGTAGACGTACGACGATCCCGGCAGCGCCAGCATCAGCAGCGTCGCCGCGCGGGCCCGGCGCAGGCCGGCCGTCTCGTCGACGTGCGGGGCGCGGCCGTCGCAGAGGAGCCAGGCGTTCTGGTCGGCGCCCGGCGGGAGCATGAGGCGGGAGGGGTGCCGGACGACGTCGTGGTTGGACAGGACCCAGGTCGCCGAGGCGCCGACGGCCCGGGCGGTGGCGAGGGAGTCGGCGATGACCGCGCGGATCTGCTCGGCGTCCCAACCAGCCTGCAAGTACTCGAAGTTGAAGGCCTGGTTGAGTTCGTCCGGGCGGGCGTACAGAGCGCGGCGCGCGCCCGGGACCCAGGCCTCGGCGACGGCCGTGCGGGGCGGGGTGTACGAGTCGAGGACGCGGCGCCAGTCGCGGTAGATCTCGTGGACCTCGTCGCGGTCGTAGAAGGGGTGGGTGCCGGGCGGGAGGTGCACGAGGGCCTGCTCGCCGCTGAGTTCCGGGTCGCCGAGGTCGCGGAGGGGGTCGGCGAGGTCCTTGACGAGGGCGTGCGCGACATCGACGCGGAAGCCGTCGACGCCCCGGTCGGACCAGAAGCGCAGTGTGGTGCGGAAGTCCTCACGGACCTCCTCGTGGCCCCAGTCGAGATCGGGCTGCTCGCGGGTGAAGAGGTGCAGGTACCACTGGCCGTCGGGGACGCGCTGCCAGGCGCTGCCGCCGAAGACCGACTGCCAGTCGGTGGGCGGGAGTTCGCCGCTCGGGCCGCGTCCGTCACGGAAGACGTAGCGCTCGCGGGCCGGGGAGCCGGGGCCGGCGGCCAGCGCCTCCCGGAACCAGACGTGCTGGTGGGAGGTGTGGTTCGGGACGAGGTCGACGATCACCTTCAGACCGAGCCGGTGGGCCTCGGCGGCGAGGGCGTCGAAGTCGGCGAGGGTGCCCAACCGCGGGTCGACGTCCCGGTAGTCGGCGACGTCGTAGCCGCCGTCGGCGAGCTCCGACGGATAGAACGGGGAGAGCCAGAGGGCGTCCACGCCGAGGGCGGCCAGGTGGGGCAGCCGGTCGGTGACGCCGCGCAGGTCACCGAGGCCGTCGCCGTCGGCGTCGGCGAAGCTGCGCGGATAGACCTGGTAGACGACGGCCTGACGCCACCAGTCGGGACTGTGGGAGGAGAAGTCGGTCATGGGGAGATGACTGTCCAGATTGCCGGGAAGGCGAACGCCCGGACCGTTCGGAACAGATCATTCCGTACGCGGGGAAAATGTGACGGAGATTTGAACTCCCCAGGGTTTGGCGCAGGTTGACAGCGATCTGGCGTCCCACGACGATGGGGCCACACCGTGGCGCCCGTGACCTACGGGCCCCGTGTTTCTTCTGATCTGACCAATCGGATCCGACCGATCAGCCCTGGCACTCGCCAAGATGGGAAACGCATGTCCATAGCGAGACGTGTCACCGTACGCCGCCTGCTGGGGACGGGCGCCGCTTCGCTCACCCTGTGCGCCGCCTCCGTCGCCGCCGCCTCCGGGGCCTTCGCCGGCACCGGGACGCCCGGCGGCGACGGCTGGAAGTCCGGCGGCCAGTACCAGCCGGGTACGGGCGCGGGCACCGAGACGGGGACCGACCGCTGCCAGTTCTCGCTCGACGGCACGAAGTTCTTCGACTCCGTCCGCGTCGACGACCAGAACCTCAAGCCCAGCAAGGACGGCAAGGTCCACGTCACGGTCCGCGCCGCCGGCGACGCCACCACCTGCACCGCGTCCCTCGCCTCCTACCTCGCCCACGGCGCCAGCTTCCGCACCTCCGGCGAGCAGGTCTTCGTCGACTTCGACAGCGTGACGGTCAAGCCGGGGCAGACCGACACCCTCGACATCGCCGTGCCCGACGCCGGCTGCTACGCGCAGATCGACCTCTACCGGGGCGCGGTCAAGTTCGACGGCAAGCTCGACGCGAAGGACGGCTTCGTCCACGGGGACCTGCCCAAGGGGCCGGACCGCCCGGTCATCAAGGACAAGCTGATCGCGGCCTGGAACGGCGGCACGAAGGACTGCACGGCCACCGAGCAGCCGCCGTCGTCCCCGCCGGCCGGCGGTGGCGGGACGCCGTCGACGCCGTCCTCGCCGTCGCCGTCGCAGCCGTCGTCGCCGTCGTCGCCGTCGTCGTCCGCGAGCACGTCTGCGTCGCCGTCGCCGTCCGCGTCGGAGTCTGAGTCGGGCACGCCGTCGCCGTCCGCGTCCGCCTCCGAGTCGACCGCCCCGCCGGCCGCCACGCCCAACGGCGGCGGCGGCGACCTCGCGGAGACCGGCGCGAGCAGCAACACTCCGTTGATCGCGGGTGGGGCCGCCGCCCTGCTGGCGGGCGGCGCGGCCATCGTCGTCGCGACCCGCCGCCGGAAGGCGCTGCGCGGCTGACACGCACGTCGGGGGTCTGGGGGCAGCTGCACCCAGACCCCCGTTCGGCCCTTGCCCCCGTTCGGCCCTTGCCCCCGTTCGGCCCTCAAGGGGCCTCAACAGGCTGGAATTCCCTGACCGGCGCTACGGTTGCCACATGAGGGACACTCACGGCATTCCGGGCGAGCCGAAAGACGTCGTCGAGGCCGCGTTCCGGCACTACAGGGCCCAGGACCGCGACGCGGCCCTGCCGCTCTACGCCGACGACTTCACCTTCACCAGCCCCCAGGACGACCACATCGACAAGGCGGCGTTCTTCGAGCGCTGCTTCCCGACGGCCGACCGGATGACGGAGCAGCGGCTGCTGCAGGTCACCCCGGCGGACGCGGAGCTCGTCTTCGCGTACTACGAGTACGAGCTCACCACGGGCGCCAGACACCGCAACGTCGAGGCGATCACCGTACGGGACGGCCTCATCCGGGAGGTGCAGGTCTTCTTCGGCGGCCGGGTGTGAGAGCCGGCGGCCGGGTGTGAGAGCCGGCGGCCGGGTGTGAGAGCCGGCGGCCGGGTGTGAGAGCCGGTGGGCGGGTGTGAGCCGGGGCGCCGGCCTCAGGCCCAGGACGTGTCCTAGGGGCCCTCGACCGTCGTCAGCCACAGCTTGACGTACCGCTCCACGTCCACGTCCAACGCCACGTCCACGCGGGGCTGTTCGCGTACGCCCTCGTGGATCTCGGCCTCGCCGGGGCGCGGGCGGCGGTCGACGATCGTCTGGCCGCGGGCCGGGCCGGGGGCGAGGGAGACCTCGACCGGGAGGAGCTCGGTGGTCAGGCCCGCCGGGTCGGCCACCGCGCAGACCGCGCCCGCGTCGCCGAGACCGCCGGTCGGGGTGGGGTCGCCGGAGACAGCCGGGTCCCGGTGGGCGAGGAGTTCGCCGGCGAGACGGAGCCGGGGCTCGCCGCTCGCCCGCAGCCGTGCCACGTCCGCCGCCGGGACCAGGACCCGCTTGAAGACGTCCAGGCCGTACATCGTGATCGGCACCCCGGTGGTGAGCAGGACCGCCGCCGCCTCCGGGTCGTGCCACACGTTGAACTCCGCGACCGGCG
The DNA here is from genome assembly GCF_044453465.1 of Streptomyces sp. NPDC051677. Taxonomy (NCBI): domain Bacteria; kingdom Bacillati; phylum Actinomycetota; class Actinomycetes; order Kitasatosporales; family Streptomycetaceae; genus Streptomyces; species Streptomyces sp. NPDC051677. The sequence continues at coordinate 18,353 of NZ_JBITCT010000065.1, read as the reverse complement.
TGGCGTTCCCGGTCGTCACCGCGCCGCCCATGAACACGATCCGCTCGATGTTGCGGACCACGTCCGGGTGCGTGCGCAGAAGCAGCGCGATGTTCGTCAGCGGCGCGGTCGGGATCAGGGTCACCGGGCGCGGGGAGGCGAGGATCTCGCGGCGCAGCAACGTCACCGCGTCGACGTCCACCGGCCTGCGGGTCGGGGCGGGCAGGCCCAGGTCGCCCATGCCGTCCTCCCCGTGCACATGCCGGGCCACGCGGACCGGCTCGATCAGCGGGCGCTCGGCGCCCCGGGCGACCGGGATGTCCCCGGCGCCCGCCTGCTCCAGCACGGTCAGCGTGTTGCGGACCACGCCGTCCACGTCCGTGTTCCCGGCCACACAGGTCACCGCCCGCACGTCCAGGCCGGGATGGCGGACGGCGAACAGCAGGGCGAGGGCGTCGTCGACGCCCGTGTCGCAGTCGATGATCACAGGGATGGGCTGCTCGGTCACCGGACGACTCCTTCCGCACCACCACGGCCGTTCCCGACCCTATGCGGGCACGTCCCCTTCCCACACCCCGGCACCACGGGCCGCTACCCGCTCCCCGATCCGCAGAAGCAGTTCCCCGGCCGGCATCGCCCCGGGGCGACGGCCGTCGCGCAGACGGACGGCGGCCAGGTCGTCCCTCGCCTCCCGCTCCCCGATCACCGCCTGGTACGGCGCCAGCCGCGCCGCCCGGATCCGGGCCCCGAGGCTGCCCTGTTCCGGGCCCGCGAGCTCCGCGCGGAGTCCGGCCGCCACCGCCCGCCGCACCAGCTCCGCCGCCGCTTGCGCCTGCGCCTGCGACACCGGCAGCACGACCAGCTGGACGGGGGCCAGCCAGACCGGGAACGCGCCGCCGTGCTCCTCGACGAGGTGCGCGACGGCCCGTTCCACACTGCCGATGACACTGCGGTGCACCATCACCGGGCGGTGCTTCGCCCCGTCCGCGCCGATGTAGTGCAGGTCGAAGCGTTCGGGCTGGTGGAAGTCGATCTGGACGGTGGACAGGGTCGCCTCACGGCCGGCGCCGTCGACGATCTGCACGTCGATCTTCGGGCCGTAGAACGCGGCCTCGCCCTCGACGGCGTCGTAGGCGAGGCCCGCCTCGTCCAGGACCTGCCGGAGCAGTGCGGTGGCCCGCCGCCAGAGCTCGGGATCGGCGACGTACTTGCCGCCCTCGCCCGGCAGCGAGAGCCGGTACCGGGAGGCGCGGATGCCCAGGTCCGCGTAGGCGCGGCCGATGAGGCCGAGGGCCGCGCGGGCCTCGTCGACCACCTGCTCCAGGGTGCAGAAGACGTGCGCGTCGTTGAGCTGGATGGCCCGCACCCGGGTCAGACCGCCGAGCACGCCGGACAGCTCCGAGCGGTACATGCCGCCCACCTCGGCGATACGGAGCGGCAGTTCGCGGTAGCTGTGGGAGCGGGAGCGGTAGATGAGCGCGTGGTGGGGGCAGAGGCTGGGACGCAGCACGACCTGCTCGGCCCCGAGTCGCATGGGCGGGAACATGTCCTCGCTGTAGTGGTCCCAGTGGCCGGAGATCTCGTACAGCTCGCGTTTGCCGAGGACCGGCGAGTACACGTGCCGGTAGCCGGCGGCGCGCTCGGCCTCGCGTACGTACTCCTCCAGGGTGTGGCGCACGACCGCGCCGTCGGGCAGCCAGTACGGCAGACCCGCGCCCATCAGAGGGTCGGTGTCGAACAGGTCCAGTTCGCGGCCGAGACGACGGTGGTCGTGAGGCAGGTGAGGCGGGTGAGGCAGCTGGGGCATGTGGGTTCCTTCGCTCGGGCGGGGCGAGGGAACCGGGGCACGGAACGGCGAAGCCCCGGGGCACTCGCCCCGGGGCTTCGGCATCCAGTCGTGGATCAGCGCGCCGGGACGAGGTCCGGCGTCGTCGTCAGGGACGGCTGGGCGCGCTTCATGCCGTGACCGTAGCAACGGGACCCGACGGGCCGCGATCCGTTTTCCGCCGCCGGCCGCCCGCGCCCGCCACCTGCCACCCGCCACCCGCCACCCGCCCGCAGCAACGCCGGTAACCCGTACGGCCCGCCGCGCTGGTCGTGCCGCGGCGGCGGTGTTGCCGTGAAGGGAGGCACCCCCGCGCCGCGGCATTCCCGCGCGTACTCCTGGAGGCACCCCCGATGGCCCGTCGTACCCGTGGTCGTACCGTCCTGGCCTCCGCCCTTCTCCTGGGCACTGTCGCCGCCGTCGCCGCCGGCTGCGCCACCCTCGGTCTGGAGCACCCGCCGACCGCCGCACCGGCCACCCCCACCGTCGCGCGGACCTCGGCCAAGCCCACCGCGCCGAGCGCCTCCTCCGGTCTCACCGAGGCGCAGGCGCACGCCGCTCTCATCACCGACGCCGACCTCGGCGCGCCCTGGGTCCCCACGCGCGGCGCGGCGACCTGGCGGGACGGGATGCTCAAGGCGACCACCTCCACCCCTGCCTGCCAGAAGCTCCTGGACGCCCTCTACGCCGACGAGCTGTTCGGCGGCCCCGCCCGAGCGGTCGTCGGACTCGACGACCCCGACACCGGGGCCCAGCTCCGCTACCAGCTCACCGGCGACCGTCCGGCGGCCGTGGACCGCACGCTGGCCTGGCTGAAGACGATGCCGCAGACATGCGCCCGGTTCGCCGCCGAGGCCACCGGCGACACCGTGCTGGACGTGCAGGTCTCCGAGCTGGCGCTGCCGGAGGTGGGCGACGTCCGCCAGGGCCTGCGCGTGACCCTGACGGTCTGGGCGACGGCCGAGGAGAACCCCGGCGGCGATCCGACCGTCCTGGCCCTGGACGTGGCCGCCGTCCGCGCCGGCGAGGACGCCTTCGCCCTCACCAACGGCGGCCTCGCCGACGTCCCGAACGAGGCGACGCAGGCGGCGGTCCAGCTCGGCGTACGGCGACTGGCGGACGTCAGGAAACAGGGAAGGGTGCAGGTCTAAACGACGTGCAGGTCGAGGGGAACGCGCAGACCGAGGGGAACGCGCAGACCGAGGGGAACGTGCAGGTCGAGGAAACGGTGCAGGTCTGAGGAGCGCGGCTCAGACGGTCGAGTCGTCGTCGAAGCGGGTGCGCTGGGCGACCACCTCGTGGGCCAGCTCCAGCACCGACCGGCCCTTCGCGAAGGCCTGGCCCCGCAGCCGGGCCAGCGCCTCGTCCGCGGCGACGCCGAGCTGCGCCATGACCATGCCGACGGCCCGGTACACCTCGCCGTGATCGGTGGCCAGCGGGCTCAGCCAGAAGCCCGCGCCGTCCACCCCGTCGACCCCGTCCACCCCGTCCACACCTTCCGAGCCGTCCGCGCCTCCCTCGCCGCTCCGCCCGGCCCTCGGCAGGGCCACCAGCGCCGCCGTCACCACGTCCGCCACCATCCGCGCCGTGCGCACGTCGTCCCCGGCGAGCTCGCCGGGGACGTCCCGGTACAGGTCGAGGGTGCCCACGCACACCGCGCTGTCGCCCAGGGGCAGCGCGTACACCGACCGCACCCCGGCGGCAGCCGCCTGCTGGGCGTACACCGGCCAGCGGACGGCGTCCCGGTCCGAGGTCAGGTCCGGGGCGACGACCACCGAACCGGTCTCCGCGGCCTCCAGACAGGGGCCGTCCCCGAGGCTCACCTGCATCTCCATCACATACGCGGCCCGTCCGCCGCTCGCCCCCAGCGGTACGGGCATCCCGTCGCCGACCAGCGACACGCTCGCCCCGCTCACCGGCAGCAACTTCAGCACCGCGTCGCACAGCCGCTGCGGCACGTCCTGCGGGCCGGCTCCACGCAGCTCCACGGCGATGACGTCGGCGACCCGTTCCCGCTCCTGGTCGCCCACGGCCATCGCCTCCGTCCAGGGCCCTGCTCCCGTCCCGTGGCCGCCGGGTACCCCCCGCCCACCGGGGAAACCGGTATCCGCCACGGCTTCTACGGCTTCTCGCACGGGTCCACGGGCTGCTTCACCTGCGCGAACGTTCAGGCTTTCGCCTTGTTGAAGGAGTGGCAGCCGCAGGAGCAGCGAGGCATCAGCACAATGCCCGTCCCGCCCGGCAGCGGAATGTCCTCGATCCGGCGGCAGTCGCGGTGCAGGCTCTTGTACTCCGGACGCTGCGCGAGCGCGCATTCCGGAGACATGGCGGACGGGTCGGCGACGGACTTGACGCTCGAACGCATCACAATTCTCCCCTGCTCCGGCGGTTCACTTCGGCCAATTTGGCGCGCAGCAATTCCGTACGCCCCTCACAGCGCGCGCACATGCATGGCGGGTATTTCTGGCCGACTTCCACCATCTCCACTGGCTTTACCGCGTGCTTTCGGCGCACGGTGGTGCGGACGCCGGTTTCCGGATTGATCCGGTACACCTCGATGGTCATGGTCACCCGGCATCCCTCCACGGGTCTGCCTGGGCGTTTGTGTCGGCTTTCCTGGGCGGGTCGGCCAGGCGGTCCACGTACAGCCGGACGAGAGCGGCCGTGTGCTCCCGCGGTTCGGGCAGCAACGGCTCGGCGCGCGGCTGCGGACCCTGAGAGTGCGGCGCATGCCGCTCTCTGCGACACCTGCGGGCGACGACCATCCGCGCGTGCCAAGCGTCCGTCGAGAGGCGGGCAGCAGGTGCTGGGGGTGCCATGGCGGCTGTAGCGGGTCGGCTGTGTCTGCCGAGGGTGCGTGCCCCGAACAGGGCCGCTCTCACCCGTTCGAGCAGTCGAGATGGGTACATGGGGACTGCCTGTCTCCTTCAGGTGTCCACGCCCGGGCAGTGGGAGGCCCCGGCCATCCCCTACGAGGGAGGAGACGACCGGGGCTGGTTCAGGGCCGTTCAGCGGTCGTCGGGATGCTGGTACCGGCCCCGCGGCTTGACCAGCGGAGGTCCGCCCGGCGGATCAGGGCCCGGCGTCGTCGCCGGACCGTCTACCCTCATGAACATGTTCCCTTCATCTGATGGTGGTTGGGAGCCGGACGCCTCGGCCACGTGACCTCGGCCAGGGTGAGTGTGGTCGGGGCGTCATCCCGCGCATTGCGGGTAGTAGGTGTGCTTCGGGGCGATCTGCTCAGCGGTGAGGTCCGGCACCGTGAGGTTGCCAGTGACCAATACGTCCTGGTTGGACCAGGAGCCGCCAAGCTCCACGACCCAGCCGCCAGGGTCCATCTCCCAATCTGCGTTGAAGAGCTTCACGACAACGTCACTGCCGCAAATGAACGCGCGGGACGCCTGCGAGACGATCCACTGCGCCTTTCTGGACTCCGAGGCCCCGCCGTTGTGGTTCCACTCGGCCAGCTGCCAGAGCTTGCGCCAATCGATGCCCGGAGTGAGCGGACCGATGTAGGCGACCTGTTGGTCATCCACGATCGTGCTTGCGTAGCCGAAGACAGATCCGAACAAGGAGAAGACGGTCACCCTTCCCCGGCCCTTGGTTCCTTCGGCGGTCGCCATGAAAACTCCCTGTTCGCACTTGGAGTCCCGAACCGTGAGGGCCGGACTCCAACGGCTGCCACTGACGGCGACCGGCGTCAGCAGCCGCCGTCCCCGCAGCACGCCGGCTCGTTGCACTCGGCCTTGGTGCCCCACAGCGACTCGTCGACCGCGAAACCGTGGGCGCGGATCTTGCCCACCACGTCCGCCATCGTGACCCGATCGCGGTACCGACTCTTCGGCGCGTGGTGAATGAACCGGCCGTACCGCTCCACGCACCACTTCTCGTACTCCTCGGTGTGGAGCATGAACGTGTGCCATCCGGGGTCCACGTTCTTGGCGGGCGACAGGCCCTCGCCTGTCTGGCCCATCACGTCCAGGAAGGCCAGAGCCTCGTTCATGACCCGCTCGGCCATGGAGTTCTCGTGCCCGTACTCCTCGGCGCAGAAGTCCACCAGGCGCTGGAACAGCTCGGGCGACACGAGGTCGCGTCCCTGTTGCAGAGCGACCGGCCTTTCAGGTGCCACAGTCATTCGGGAGTCCTCTCTTCCTCTGATCCGATGGGCACTTGCTGACCCACTCCCGGCCCGCAATGTCGTAGGCCGGTGGCGGGCGTCTGGGCCTGCCCGCCCGCCGCCGGGGGAAAGGCGAACGGACAGGGCGGTAAGGGTGTGTGTCACTGCTTCGGTTCTACGAAGCGGAATACTCATGTGACAGTCACTGCCTATGCCTCGTTCTTCGCCACATAGATTGCTGTGTGGCGATACCCAGTCAACGACGGCTGCGGCATCCGGGACAGGTGGAACGAGGGGAAACGACCTCGCATGACCCCGGTGATTTTTACCTTCCCCCGTGTCCCTGGAGTCGCCCAGAACTACCGTGGAGTCATGCCACAGGTGAACCAGAAGCTCGAAGGCCGGATGACGGAACTCGGCTTCAGCCAGGCCGAGTTAGCACGTCAGGTCAATGCTGAGATCGAACTTCTGACCGGGAAACCGGGTAACGTCACTGACGCGGATGTACGCCGATGGCTACGCGGTGCGACGAAGTGGCCGCAAGATCGCATCCGGTTGTCTCTGGAACGGGTTCTCTCCGCCCCAGCCAAGGATCTAGGGTTCGAACCCCGCAAAAGGAGCAGTGCACCACCGGAGGACGATCCCGTGCACCGTCGTACGTTCCTCACCGCAACGAGCGGCTCACTCTTGACTGTTGGGACCCCAGGCACTGGCGACCATGGACGACTCGGCGTCAATGACGTCCGTCGCTTCCATCAGGAGTACGTGGCCATCCTTCGGTACGACGATGCGGGACGAGGTCCACGAAAGGTGGAGAACCTTGCGGTGGAACTAGCTTCTCGAATCCACTCCTCTCTAGCCCTGTCCACAGCCTCAACTCGCGTAACGGACATGCTTCATCGACTCGCAGCGGAGGTCATCAGCTCGGCTGCCTTCGCCTCGATCGACGCCAGCGCACCGCAGCGGGCACGCGCGCATCTTGACAAGGCCCTGACCTTCGCGGGTCTGTCTCGGGACAGTGAAGCGACGTATCACGTCTGGAACTACATCTTCATGACGTCCAGTCAGCGGGAGAACCACGCTGAAGCAGTCGCAGGAGCAGAGGTCATGAAGCGCTCGTCAATCGCACGACGGGACCCGTTGTATGCCTCTCTCGGGCACATGCGCAACGCCAACGGACTAGCGCGCTTGCGGCGGGAATCTGAAGCTCTGCGTGCCCTCAAGGATGCCGAGAGGTCCTTTGCGCGCACCAGTGGGCAACAACAGCGCCCCGAGTGGATCAGGTTCTACGACAGCAGCGAGGTCGACGCTCTGTCCTCGTTTGTATGGGCGGCACTCGGCGATCACGGAAGGGCCGAATACTGCCTACATCGCACACTTGCGACCATTCCAGACAGCATGGTTCGAAATCGTGCCTTGTATACCGCACACTTGGCCCTCACTCAGGCTCGGCAAGAGGAGTTGGAGCTTGCCTGTGAGACCAGTCGGCAGGCGTACACAATGCTGCCCTCGTCCTACGGATCACAACGCACGGCCAAGACCCTGGCTGCGACGCGCCAGGTGCTCGTAGCCTCTGGATCGAAGGCACCCGAGATCACCGCCTGGATTGAGGAGTCTGGCCAATGGATCTGAAGCGCTACACGCACGCCGACGCGCGGGACGTACGTTCTCTGCTGCTGGACATCCACGACGAGGCATACGCCGACGACCCGGACCCGTTTCACTCGCGTGAGCGCTTCTCCTACTTCGTTGATCTCTGGTCTTCCCGAGAAGACTGGCAGTGCTTTTCGGGCTGGGAGGAGGGCGGCCCGGTTGGCTATGCGTACGGCTCGATGCTCAAGCCGGGTGGCTGGTGGAAAGGGCACCGGCGCCCTTCCGACCTCAGAGGCTCCGTGTTCGCATTGTCCGAACTCATGGTGATCCCCAAGTGGCGTGGCACGGGGCGAGCCCAGCAGATCCATGACGCGCTGCTCAAAGAAGTGACGGCCGACATGGTCACGCTCCAGGTGGAGGCCGGACATCCCAGGGTCCAGGCCCTGTACGAGCGTTGGGGCTACAGCAAGGCAGGCGAGTCGAAGCCCTCCGACGACTCCCCGCTGTATGCCGTCATGGTCCGGAAGCTCCAAGCGGCTCCAACGAAATGACCTGCTGGCGCTAGCACTACCCTTCCCGCGTCCAAGGGCGCAGCTTTTCCGGGTTGCGGACTGCCCAGATGCGGGTGACGTGTCCGTCGCAGATGCCGAACGAGGCGACCTTCACGACGACGCCGGCACGTTGGGCCACCAGGGGCCGGTGCGCCGTTGACCGAGCGTTCCGGGAGTTCGAGTCCCGGGCCCTGTCGTGCCTTCGGGGGACAGAGCCGCGAACTCGCCTCCCGCTATCGGGCCTGCTGACCGCGTTGTTGTGCCACCTTGTCTGTCTCGACTGGGCGTCCCGCAGGCAACGGACCCGCGTGAGATCATCCGTTGATGAGCAGCGACCTGGAAATAAGCGCTCTGGCGATCAACGTCACGATCCCGCAGGCGCTCCGCTGGACGGACACTCGACGCGGTGAGACGTTCATGCTGACCACGCTCAACGTCCGGCTTCTGCCGGATGGTCGCCTCGCCGCGAAGGCCTACGGCCGGCCGGTCAACGGCGGTCGGGGCGCATACGTCTCGTTCCCCGTCCCCGACGAACCCGAACTGACGGCCCTGGTCGCCGAAGCGGCCGACCGCGCCGGGGGGCTGTGGGCCGCCCATCGCGGTCTCGGCTAGCCCGTCCGCCTACGACGCGTTCTCGTGCAGCGCTGCGATGAGGCGGTCGAGGTCTCCGCGTGCCGTGTACGTGCGGATCGGGTCGATGTAGTCGCGGGACTCGATGATCCGGCCGTCTCGGACCCGCATGACGAACACGCAGGGCACCTTGGCCGTGGAGCCGTCCGGCTGGGTGAACTCGTAGGCGAACTCGGCGACGATCACCTCAGGGTCGGCCATCTCGTGGACGACGACGTCGACGACCCGTCTCTTCGGGACGGCCGCCCGAGCCCCGGGCGGCACCGTGAAGTGCTCCTGGAGCGCGCGCCGGCTCGTCAAGGGCTCGGACTGCGGCGTCGCCATCGGGTGGCGGACGTCGGTGGCCTCGCCGTACAGGTCGGGCAAGTCGTCGAAGTCGCCGTCGGCGACCCCATGAACAAGCCGGAGAAACACCTCGCGCGGACTCGGACCCACAAAACCTCCCAGGTGATCCCATGCAACAGGTACAGACGGCACGGCTACAGCGGGGGTTGGGCCGGGGCCGGGCCCAGGGTCGTCGTGCCGGGGGCCGTGCGGTGGCCGAGGCCGGTGCGGTAGGCGTCCAGGGCGGCCTCGACGCGGCCCGTGCGGCGCAGCAGATCGCCGAGCAGGCGGCACAGGTCGGCCAGGTCGCCCGCCGCGCCCGCACGCTCCAGCAGGCTGAGCGCCCGCACGTAGTGCTCCTCCGCCGCGTCCGTGTCCCGCGCGTCCTCGGCGATGATGCCGAGCAGCCGGTGCGCTCCCGCGGCGTGCACCGCGCCGCGGTCCGGCGACAGGTCCCCGAGGACGCCGTGCAGCAGTTCCGCGGCCTCCTGCGACCTGCCCCTGCGGTGCAGGACGTCGGCCAGCTCTACGGCGACCTGGCTGGTGTAGAGGGCGGCGCGCTGCGCGGACAGCATGGCCTGGGCCGCCTTCAACTCGTCCTCCGCGCGCTCCAGTTCGCCGTTCTGCGCATAGACGTAGCCGCGCATCCAGTGGCAGTTGGCGAGCTCGGTGCGCAGGTGGAGCTGACGGTAGAGCTCGGCGGCCTTGGCCAGTGAGGCGTCGGCCTCCGCGAGGCGGCCCTCGGCGAGGAGGGTGCGGGCGACGGACCGGTGCATGCGGGCGACCAGCGCGGGGTCGCCGACCTGGGGCGCGAGGGCGAGGGCGAACTCGGCGGCCTGCGCGGCGCGGGCCTGCGCGCCCATGTCCATGTACGGGCCGATGACGGAGGCGTAGAGCAGCAGCAGCGCGTCGGGGTCGTGCAGGCCGCCCCGGTTGAGCTCGTCGAGGGTGGACTCCAACAGGTAGACCGCGTAACGGAGTTCACCGGCGAGGTAGTGCGCGACGGCGCGTCCGCGCAGGGCGGGGACGCGGGCGGGCAGCGGGGCGTCGGCGAGCGCGCCCTCGGCGCGTTCGAAGAAGCGGCGGGCGGCGTCCAGGTCGCCCGTGTCGATCCCGCACTCCCCGAGCCCGAGCAGCGCGGTGGCCTGCTCCTCGGCGAGCCCGTGCTCCTCCGCCTCCGCGAGCAGGTCCGTGTACTGCCGGGCCGCGTCCTCGGCGTCCCCGGTGGCCAGCGCCCGCTGGGCCTCGGTGAGCCGGAGCCGCAGATCGGTGACCAGGCGGGCGGGCCGGCCGGTGGCCAGCTCCTCGAAGTCGACGCCGAGCCGTTCGGCGATGTGCTTGAGCGCCTCGTCGGAGGGCCGCACCCGGCCGGCCTCCAGCGTGGAGACGTAGGCAGGGGTGTACGTCGGCTCGGCCAACTGCCGCTGTGTCAGCCCCCGTTCGATGCGCAGCCGCTGCACCCGGCGCCCGACGACCTCGGGCTCGTCCCGCTCTGCCACGCCCCGGCTCCCCCAACTCACCTTGACCCTCTTGCCGTTGGACTATCTCAGGCCCTAGGTTAAACAGCGAGTTAAGCACGCTTAACAGCTGGCTGACGTGAGTTTCGCAGTCGCCGACATTGCGAGGTCGCCGTGCCCGGAAGCACATCCGCACGCCCTTCCGTGCCCTATGCCAGGGCCGTGGCGGCAGCCCTGCTCGCCATCGCCGCCCTGATCACCGCGGCCCACGCGGGCCCGGCGCGGACCGCCGACGCGGGGCAGGTCGGCCACGTGCAGCAGGTCCACGACGCGGACCGCTGAACCCGGGGCACCCCGCGGCGTCCGGCTCCACCACTACTGACCTGCGCGACCGCGGCGGCCGCCCGTCAGCCCTCGCACACGTTCCGGTACGGCACACCGGGCGCGTAGGTCCGCCACTGGGCCCGCGTCAGCCCGGCCCCCGAGGTCCGTGCGCACACCGCCTCGACCGCCCGCGCCGGATCGATCGGGTACCGCTGCAACGGCACGTGCGCGCCGCCCGCGTACACCGTGCGGCCGTCGGCGCTGAAGGCGAGCGTGTCGATCTGCTCGCCGGACGTCGTCAGGGGAGAGCCCAGCGGCTCCTGGGCGGCGATGTCCCACAGCTGCAGGCTGCCCGCCTCGCCGCCGACCGCGAGCGTCTTGCCGTCGGGGCTGATCGCGAGGGCGCTGACCGCTTCCGAGGTGTCGCCGAAGGCCCCGTCGCCGATGTCGTCCGGCAGGGCGCGGAAGACGTTGCGCAGGACGCCGACGCGTTCCCGCAGCCGGCCGTCCCACAGCGCGACCCGTCCCGTCTGGTCGCCCGCTGCCAGCAGCGAGCCGTCGGAGGCGAAGGCGAGGGCGCCGATCCCGTCGCCCTGAACGAGGGCCCGGCCGCTGACCCTGCCCGCGGGCAGGACGGCGATCCGGTTGTCGCCGACCAGGATCCCGCCGTCGGGGCGGGCGGCCAGGTGGCTGCTGGACAGCGCGGGCAGGACCGCCGTTCTGCGGCCCCGGGCCGTGTCCCAGCTCTCGTTGACGAGCATGCCGACGCCCCCGGCGCCGATGGTGGAGAGACTGGCGCGGGTGAGGTGGAGGGTGCGGGCGTCCGGGCCGAGGGCGATGGTCACCACCGCCCCGGTCGACGTCTTCGTGGCCAGGTCCACAGTCGTGCGGGTGCGGCCCCCGGCGACGTCCCAGATCGTCAGGGGCTGCCGGGACGTCTCACTGCTGGGGGCCGAGACGCCGTACGCGAGCGCCTTGCCGTCGGGGCTGAACGCCAGCAGCGCGGAGGTGTACTCCGCGTCCACGGGGGAGGAGGGGTCGGTGGAGACGGGGAGCCGCGGGGAGGGCAGCGTGCGCAGGCGACGTCCGTCCCCGGTGTCGCGCAGTTCGACGCGGTAGTGGTCGCCGGTGCGGCTCGCGGTGGCGAGGGTGCGGCCGTCCGGGCTGAGCAGCACCTGGTCCATCGGGGCGTCCAGCCAGGCGGAGGCAACGGCCGCCGAGACGTCCAGCGTGTGCACCGTGCCGCCCTCCAGATAGCGCAGCAGCGGGCGCGAGGCGTCCCAGGCCAGGCCGCCGTACAGGTGCTGGTTGTTCAGGGAGTGCCGGAACACCGGGGCCTCGACGCCCGGCCGCCACACCCTGACCTCCTGCGCGTCGGCGGTCGCCAGGAACCTCCCGTCCGCGCTGAGGGAGACGTACGACACCCCGGCGTCGTGGAGGCCGGCCAGCTGGTTCCCGGACCGGAGGTCCCAGACGAGCACCCCGGTCGGGGTCACCGCGGCGAGCTGCTGCCGGCCGCCGAGCACCAGCGTCGACCGTTCCTCGCCGCAGATCGCGGCCGTACGCTCCCAGCGGCCGTGCACCGTGCGCTGCGTGCGCAGGTTCCGTACCCGCAGCGGGCCGTCCCCGTTCGGGCAGGCCGCGACCACGGAGCCGTCCGGGCTCGCCGCCACCACCGCCGAATCCTTCGCCTGCGTCCGGAACAGCAGCCTGCCGTCCGCGACCGAGCGCACCTGCACGTCGGGGTCGTCCGTCTCGGACACGAGGTAGCTGCTCCCGGAGAAATCCACCGTGGACGACTCCGGCAGCGGGTCGCCGCGCCACCGCCCGGCGACCGTGTCCCACAGCCGCACCCCGTCGTCTTCGAGGAGCGCGATCAGCCGCCCGTCGGGGCTCGCCGCCTGCGCCTGACGGTTCTGCGGCAGCCGTCCGGACGCGATCCGCCGGTGCGATGCCACGTCCCAGGTCCGCCACTCGCGTCCCCCGACGCTGAGCAGGGCACGCCCGGAGTCCGTCAGAAACCGCGAGAGGCCGTCGCCCGACGCCGGGTCGCCGAAGGCGTCCAGCTCCGGCTGGCCCAGCGAGCCCAGCAGCGCGCCGCGCGTCTCCGGCAGGTGGGCTGCCCGCCAGGCGGCGACGCCGAGGAGCTGTGCGGTGCGGGGGTCGGTGGTGCGCAGGCCGTCCGCGACGGAGGCCAGACGGCGGGCCGCGTCCTCGGTGGCGCGCCGCTCGTTGTCCCGTCTCTGCGTCCACGCGGACAGCCCCGCCACCAGCGCCACCACGAGGACGGCCGACAGCACGCCCAGCGCGGTGCGCGCCCGGCGTGCGGCTCGGACGGCGGCCCGGCGTTCCGCCTCGCGGGCCTCGAACGCGGCGATCAGGAACGCCCGTTCCGTCGCCGTCAGCGCGGGGTCCCGCCCCGGTTCCGGGAAGTGCTCCTCGGCGTGGTCGAGCCGGGCGCCCCGGTACAGGCTGCCGGGGTCGCGGTCGTGCTCCACCCAGGTGCGGGCCGCCTCGGTCAGGGCCCGGTGCCGGCGCAGGCGTTCGCGGTCCTGGTCGACCCAGCGCCGCAGCCGGGGCCAGCAGGTGATCAGCGCCTCATGGGCGAGATGGACGCCCTCCTCGTCGGCGGTCACCAGCCGGGCGCGGGCAAGCCGCTCCACCACCACCCGGACGTCGGGGTCGGCCCACTCGTCGAGTTCGGCGCTGGTGACGGGGCGGCGGGTGTCGGGGGCGCCCCGGCCCGGCTCGACCATCCGCAGCAGCAGCTGCCGGGCGGCCCGCCGACGGGGCGTGGTCAGCTGCCCGTACACGTCCTCGGCGCTGGCCGCGATCGCGCCGCGCACCCCGCCCGCCGCCTCGTACGCGGCCAGCGTCAGCATGCGGCCCCTGCGCCGGCGCCAGGTCTCCAGCAGGGCGTGCGAGAGCATCGGCAGGCCGCCGGGCTCGTCGAGGACCTCCTCGACGATCTTCGCGGTCAGCTCCCGCTCCACCAGGTGCCCCACCGTCTGCGCCGGTTTGACCACCGCGTCCCGCAGCTCGTCGGCGGTCATCGCGCCGACCAGGAGTCCGGCGCCGTTCAGGGCGTCCGCCAGGTCGCGGTGCTCGGCGCAGCGGGCGTAGAAGTCGGCGCGCACGGCGATGAGGACCTTCAGCCGGCTGTCCGGGTCGCGGGCGGCGAGCAGCAGATCGAGGAAGCGGGCCCGCTCGGCGCGGTCCCGGCAGAGGGTGAACAGCTCCTCGAACTGGTCGACCACCACCCAGCTCTCCGGCTCCCCCTCGGCGGGCGCGAGCAGCGGGCCGTACGTCTGCGCGGGCCGGTCTCCCGGGGTGAGGACGCGCAGGACCGCCGGTCGCCCCCGGGTCGCGATCTCGTCCCTGAGCCGCGGGATGAGCCCGGCCCGCAGCAGCGACGACTTGCCGCTCCCGGACGCGCCGAACAGCACCGCGAACCGGTGGTCGCAGACCAGCCGGTTCAGCTGCTCGACCAGCCGGTCCCGGCCGAAGAACAGCTCGCGGTCGTCCGGCTCGAAGCGGGCCAGCCCCCGGTACGGCGGCGGCACGGCCTCGTCCGCCACGCGCGCCGTTCCCGCCGCCTCGGCCTCGGCCTCCTTCCAGCGGGCCTCCCACTCCCCGACGTCCGCCCCGCACGCGCACACGTATCCGCGGACCACGGCGAGGGACGGCAGGCGTTCTCCCGCGGCGGCCTGGGACAGGGTGGTCGCGGAGAAGCCCGCCGTCTTCTCCATCGCGCGGTACGAGGGGCTGCCGGCCTCCTTGCGCAGCTCGCGCAGTTGATGGGCGAGGCGCTGGACGGGGCCGCCTTGCGGGTCCACCGGTCTCTCGGGACGTCCCATGCGCTCGTACCTCCGTACACCTGGCGAAAGCGACATCGAGCGCCATGACCATACGAGTCGCTTGGCAACGGACAGGTTGCCATCAGGCGTCGGAGGGGTGACGTGGTGCGGGTCACTGTCACCCGGGCGGAGTTGATTTCAGCCACTGGCCGAGTGCCCAGCAGCACGAGCCGCCCCCGGCGGGACACTCCCACGCTCCCGTCTCGCCGGGGGCTTCGTCATGCCCGGGGCTGTACGGCGCCCGGGATTCGTCATGCCCGGCGGCTTCGCCCTGTCGGTCGGCGGCTCACAGATTCTCGCGATCAGTTCGGCGAAAAGCCCACGCGAGTTCGTAGAAAAGCCTTTCTCCAGCGCTTTCGGACTGCCAGTCTTCGGACGCCTGGATGTCATGTCCAGGTCGAATCCGCCGTCGACTGGAGCCCCCCGTGCCCCACCGCCTCGCCCGAGCCGCCGCCGTCGCAGGCAGCGCCGCCGCCCTCGCCGTCGGCCTGACCGGCAGCGCCTCCGCCGGCGTGCTGCAGAACCTGCCCGAGAACGCGACCGCGTTCCAGAAGAACTTCGAGCCGGTCTACGACTACGACTCGGACAGTTGCTACCCGGCCGCCGCGATCGACCCGAGCGGCAACCTCAACGGCGGCCTCAAGCCGACCGGCCCCGTCACCGGCGAGTGCCGCAGCGGCCACCTCGGCAAGGCCAACACCTACTCGCGGGCCAAGTGCGACAACGGCTGGTGCGGGATCGTCTACGCCAGCTACTTCGAGAAGGACGAGGCCTCCCCTGGCATCGGCCACCGCCACGACTGGGAGTGCATGGTCGTCTGGGTCAAGCAGGGCGCGGACACCCCGTCCTACCTGTCCGCCTCCGCACACGGCGGCTTCAGCACCCACCCGATCGCCGACGTCCCGATGAGCGGGCAGCGCGTCGAGGCCGTCTACCACAAGGACGGCGCGAGCACCCACGCCTTCCGCTTCGCCAAGTGGGGCGAGACGCCGGAGAACGACACCGGCGCCTGGCACCAGGAGAACCTGCTCACCTGGGACAACATGGCGGCCGGACTGCGCGACAAGCTGAACGCCTCCGACTGGGGCGACGCGAACCTCCCGCTCCAGGACTCCAAGTTCGCCGACCACCTCAACAAGGCCAAGCCGAGCGGCATCACGTTCGACCCCTATGCCTGAGACACCGCTACGCCTGAGACACCGTTACGCCTGAGACACCGCTGCGCCTGAGACACCGCAGAAACTCCGACCGCCCTGAAAAACATTGATTGCCCTGATGGAGAGGGCTGTCAATCAACTCTCCCGTTGCGAATCTCGGTGTCGTCACGCCGGATCCCCTGGTGTGCGAACGAACCCCACTTTCGCAACGGGAGAGACCAAGCATGTCCAAGGCCCCCAAGAAGAAGACGATGTCCCGGCTCGGCAAGATCGCCGTGGTCGCGGGCAGCGTCACCGCCCTCGCCGTCGGTCTGGCGGGCAGCGCCGACGCCGCCATCCTGAACCCGCTGACGCAGAAGGCCGGCACCTTCGAGCTCAAGTACATGCCGGAGTTCGACTACGACTCCGACAGCTGCTTCCCCGCCGCCGCCGTCGACGCGAGCGGACACCTCAACGGCGGCCTGAAGAACAGCGGGTCGATCACCGGCGGCTGCCGGACGAACCACCTCGGCAAGGCCAACACGTACACGCAGTCCTGGTGCAAGAACGGCTGGTGCGCCTACATCTACGCCCTGTACTTCGAGAAGGACCAGACCCTCAACGGCGCCGACGCCTTCGGTCACCGCAACGACTGGGAGTCCGTCATCGTCTTCCAGAAGCAGGGCGAGGAGAAGCCCCGCTACCTGGCCGCCTCCCGGCACGGCGGCTACAGCACCCACGCGATCAAGGACGTGCCGATGGACGGCAACCACGTCCAGATCGTCTACCACAAGGACGGCGCGAGCACGCACGCCTTCCGCTTCGCCAAGTGGGGCGAGCGGCCGGAGGCCTGGGGCGACGGCGGCTGGGACAAGCCGGCCCTGGTCGACATCCACCAGATGGACGACACACCGCGCAACGCCCTGTGGAACTCCAAGTGGGGCAAGGCCAACTTCCCCCTGACCGGCAACTTCCAGGACAACATCAACAAGGCCCGCCCGTCCGAGGTCCCCGCCTTCTGACGCCGGGCCCCGCAGGGCCCCGCAGCCGCGGTCGCCGACGCACCCTTCCCCTCGCGTCGGCGGCCGCTTCCCGTCGCCGGGACGACTCACCTCACCCGTGGGTCTGCAACTGCCGCAACTGCTGCTGGACGTGGTCCAGCGCACCCTCCCGCCGACCGGGCACCCGGGCCCGCAGCTCAGCGAGGGCGGGCCCCAGCTCACGGGCGCGATCCGCGGCGCCGATCCGCCCCCACTGGTGGTGCGCCCGGTCCACGGCCGCCTCCACGGCAGGCGCGTCGACCGGCTGCCCGGCCTCCAGCCGAGCCACGGCCACCGCCATCCACGTACGGCAACTGCGCTCGGCGTCCCCCGCGAACATCGCCAGATCCGCCCGCACCTCGGCCCAGTGCAACGCCTCCTGCGACCCGCCCCCGTGCTCGGCGGCGGCGGCCTGCTCCCACCGCGCGGCGATCGCATCGGCGTCGACGTGCCGCCCGGCCTGAACAGCGGCGGAGATACGGGCGTGCGGGTCACCCTCCGGCCCGTCCGGGGGAGTGTGAGGGCGAGGCCCTTCGGGCCGAAGCGAGGGGTCGGGGACGGGAGCCCCCGGGGGACGGGACCAGACAAAGGCGGCAGGTGCGGGGGCGGCAGGTGCGGCGGGAGCAACGGGGGCGGCAGGTGCAGCGGAGGCAGGCGCGGCGGGAGCAGCGGGGGCGGCAGGTGCAGCGGGAGCAACGGGGGCGGCAGGAGCAGCGGGGGCGGACAACATCAGGTCGCCGGTCTCCCCCTCGCGCCCGATCCGGGCCAACGCCATCTGGTGCAGCTGCTCCGGCGCAGGCCGTCCGCCGCTGCGCAATATCGTCGCGACGGCCTTCATGTAGGACGGAGCGGCGACAGCTCGCCGGCCCCGCGCAGGCGGCTGCGCGACCCGCCCGTACAGGGCGACCCCGACGCCGCAGTCCAGCACGTTTCCGCGCAGCCACTCCCACACCTCCGCGTCCGCCCGCAGATCGAGCACGACCGTCGTCGTGCCGGCCGGCCGCAGCCGCAGCTCCTCCCGCAACCAGTGCCACGGCAACGCCGTGTACCGGACGGTCGAGGCCGTCGTACGGGCCAGCGCCAGATGCGGCAGCCGCTGCCGCCGGTCGAGTTGCAGCTGCCCGGCGACGAACAAGGTCAGCGGCCCGGGCGCGGCCGCGGCGGCTCGCAGCCGCGTCAGCACGGCCTGCGGCTCCAGCGGATCGGCGAGCTCGACGACGTTCGCGGTGTCGGTGCCGGCGAGCACCGAAGGCGGCACGGCCGCCAGCACGGGGAGCACGGAGGCCGCGTCCACCAGACACCCCTTGCCCGCGGGCGAGGCCGCCAGCAGCAGCACGGTTCCGGGCATGGTCCCCTCCTGCACGGTCCCCACCCCTCCCCTGTCGATCACGTACCTCAGCACCTTGACGTGCTCCCTGGCCTAAAGTCCAGGGATTCCGGCCTGGGTCGGCTGACCCTTCCGGGGGCTTCCTGCTTCACCGCGCTGCGCGGGCACGTGTGCCCGTCTTACCGGCGCTCCA
>NZ_JBITCT010000064.1:0-42120 GCF_044453465.1 Streptomyces sp. NPDC051677 | reverse complement strand
CGGGGCGGAGGGGCATAAAGCCCCTTTGGGAATTCCTGGCGGAATTCCTCGCCCCGGAATTCGCCTGGCGGCGAATTCTCTGTGAGTTTATGCCGGGCCGCTGGCGCGGCCCTTGGTTTGGCGCGTGAATTTGCCTGGCGGCAAATTCTGGGTTTTTGGGTGGAGTTTGGGTTTATGTATTTTGCCTGGCGGCAAAATTCTCGTTTGGGTTTTATTGGGCCGCTGGCGCGTCCTTTCATTGAGTTTTTGAGTGGTGTGAATTTTCGAGAGCGCTGGCGCGCTTAGTTCCTCGTCCTGGAATTCGCCTGGCGGCGAATTCTGTGTGGCTTATGCCGGGCCGCTGGCGCGGCCCTTGGTGGTTGACTGTTTTTCAGATGTAGCGCGGCGTCATTTCGGGCGTCGTGACTGGGTGTTGGGGTGTTGCGGGCCTGGTGGCCCGCAGGTGGGTGGGGCTGGCGCGCCTGTCGGCGCTCGGGGTGGTTTTGCGGGTGCTCTGTATATGGGTGTGGGGGTTGGACCGAGGAGGAGCGGCTGGCCTCCGTACTGCTGAGCGTCAGCGTCGCGGAGGGCCGAAGGGCTCGGGGCCCCTTGGGGATCGGCAACCTCCTCGCCGGGGAGCCGATCCGTCATCGCCGGCTTCGGCGTGCGGTACGAGGGGCTGCATGGCGTCGACGAACCCGTCCTGCTCCTCCACAGTGGGCTCGGTCTACCGGTGAGGCGTCCTCTCCCTCCCTCGTTGGAGGCTGGCGCCTCCGGGTGCGTCACGGCCACCGTCTGTCTGTTCGTGTCCGGGGAGGCGGTGGTGACCGCCCTCCTCTTGGTGCTGCCGCCGATCTCGGTGACGGTCATCTCCTCGATCGACTTGGAGAAGACCGTGCGCTCGGTCGTCTCCTTCAAGGCCTTGGTGGCCATGTGCTTGGCCACGGCGGCGTCGGTCCTCAGGTGCGTCGTCGCGATGCTCCTTCTCCTGCTCGGGGTGCGGTCGCGGTCCGGGGCGGCGCGAGGTTGCCCTCGGTACTGAGTGACGCGGCGGGGTGGTGGTCATGGTGTGCGTCTGCTCAGCCGGGTGGCTGCCGGGGCCGGGCAGGTCGGCGCCGAGGTGTGCGCTCCGCGCTGAACGTCTCTTCGTTCGGGGCATGTTGTCGCAGTTCACAGTTCCTGTGGCTGAGGTCGTGGTGGCCGCCGCGATGGTCGTTCCGGACTCGATCGCCGGATCGCCGGGGTTGCTCCTCGGCGTGCGGGCGATGGTTGGGAACTCGGCGCGGGGGCCGGTCCGTTGGGGTGTCGTTGGGCTGCTTCGGCGAGCGCGTCGTGGACTGGGAGGGCCTTCATGGACTGTGTGCCGGGTTCTCGATTCCGCGGCGGCGCACCGATGTTGAGCGCGGCATCAGCTGCCGCTTGAGCAGGTGAAATGCCCAACTGACGTGGGGGCAGGGGCCGCTGAATGATCTTCAGAAGTGGCTCACGGCCTCAGCGAGTGGTAGCGCGTAGGTAATGATTGGTACCGAGGACCTCTCGCACCTCGACAGCGTCGGCTGCAACTGACGCGACGGGGGCACGGTGCTCGAGCACGACCCAAATCCCTGTCTGGACCACCAGGTGAAAGGAGTTCAGGAGCCCTCGACGGTGGCGCCGCTTATCGGCGCCACCGTTTCGACCACATCTGAACAGATAGTGACGGATAGTTAGGTATAGGCGTGATCCATTCCTACGAGCCCTCGAGCTCGTCTTCCATCGGGACGGGGCCGTTCTTTCTTATGGACGGCCGGCTGGTCCCCTGTACTCCTGCGCAGGACGCTCCCGGTGTTGTGGCTGGCTCGACGTTCTCGGCCTTGCCGGCCGCGCCGACGGGCCCGTACTTCATCGTCAACGGCGCCATGCAGGCCTCCGAGCCGGTCATGCCGACGGCCTCGGTGTCCGTGCCGGTGTCCGGCTCCGCGCCGCTGGTCGTCCACGGCGTTGTCCTGCCCCCGCCCGGGGCGGGTACGGCGATCGGCGCGGCCAACGGCACGGCGAACACCGTGTCCTGGCCGTCCGTGGCGATCACGGCGATCGTCGCGGCGGTCGTCGTGACGTGCATGGTCCTGGGCAAGTCCACCGAGGCGACCGGCGCAGGCGTCCTGCTGATCGTCCTGCTGGCCAACCATGTCCGGGCCTCGCTGGGCTCCGGCTCCTGACGTCCTGGACCCCTTCGGCCGGGGCCCTGACGGGCTCCGGCCTTCGGGCCGGACAGGAAGGAGACCGGCGATGGCCCGTACACCCGACCCGCTGCCCCAGCGGGACGATCCGGTGATCAAGCTCGCGCGGTTCCTGCGTGTCACGCAGTCCGACGCCAGCACGATCACCGAGTCCATGACCCTGAAGAAGATCTCGCAGATGTCCGGGGTCTCGGAGGGCTCGCTGTCCAAGGCGCACAACGGCGATCCCCGCGTCTCGTGGCGGACCGTGGAGGGCTGGATCCGCGCCTGCAACGGCGACCTCATGACCGCGCGTCGCCTGTGGAACAAGGTGTCCGAGCTGCAGGAGGAGGAGACTCCCGCCGACGCGGCCGCGCTGCAGGCCCGGGCGTTCGGCTACTGGGAGCGCACCCGGGGCCGGGCGGTCGTGCCGGGCCTGGAGACCGAGACGCAGTTCCTCCTCGCCCTGACCGCGCTGCGCAAGTACACCGGTATGTCGCTGCGCGAGTTGTCGCAGGCCACCGAGCGCATCGGTGTCCCCTACAGTCGGGCCACCCTGGGCGCCGTCCTGGCCGGGGAGCGCGCCATGTCCTTCGAGCACCTAGCCGCGGTCCTGGCCGGCTGCGGCGTGCCGGTACGCCAGCAGCAAGGGTGGGCGCGCACCTTCGCCAGCCTCGACCCGGCGCGCGACGTGCGCACCGGCTGGAACCCGCGCTCCCTGCGCAGGTCTCGCCTGGTGGAGCCGGCCGGCGAACAGGCCGGGGATATCGTCTCCTCCCTCGCGCGCACGCGCTTCGCGTACGTGCTGGAGCGGGCGCTGACCGAGGAGGACGTGACCATCAAGGAGTTCGCCGCGCGCGCCAAGCTGGACATGCCGCTCGTCGACCGCCTGTTCGCCGGCAAGTTCCTGCCCGCCCACATGCTCTCCCGGGCGAGCGAGGCGGCCGTCGGGGCGAGCCCCCGCACCAGGAGGGAACTCACCGTGCTGGCCCAGACGCTCGTACGCTCCCCCACCCCCGAGGAACAGCGGGAGTGGGGCAGGTTCTGCCGCGAGAGCGGCACCGCCGAGCCCTGGGCCGGGTAACCGGCCTGCTTGTCTGGGGCGGGTACGAAATGTTCGTCGGCCTCGCGCCCGCCCCTCTTTTTCTTGGCTGCAGGGCGTGGGCCTGTTCGGGTGGAGCGGGATGCCCGTCGGGCGGAGGGGTGTTGTCCTGGCAGCTCGGTCACCACCGGCAGCACGGCATACGGCGGCTCGGCGGCGCGGTCCGGCTCCGGGTTCGCCTGCTGCCCTCTGTCTGAAAGGGGCGCCGGTCACAGGCCTGGACCGGCCGGTGGGACACAGACATGCGAGGGCACCCTGGCTGCGCCGCCGATCCCATGCAGCACCGTCGTCTCCGACTCGCCGGAGGCGGCCGCCGGACGGTCGCGCACCGCGCCGGCTCACCGTGAGCGCGGCCGGCCAGGCGCACACCGTCTCCTCGGCCGTCATGGCTCCTTGGCCTCGCGCCCTGCGCATGACGTGCGCCTCCACCAGCGTCTCGGACCTCCACGTCGAGGTCGTCGCCGGTACCGCCATGCCGGAGAAGGCCTCCGTGTTCTTGGCCACGGCGAACACCGTCAAGGGCGGCAGCCGGTGCAGCCGCGCGGCCATGTCCGGCTCGCCGAAGCTGCCCTCCGTCTCCCGTACGGCGGGGAGCGAGGAGCTCTCCTGGGCTCCGTGACCACGGCAGCGCCGGGTGGACGGGACACCGGCAAGTCCACGCGGCCGTCGTGACGGACACCGCCCCCTGCGGATCACCCCGGTGCCGGTGGTGGGCCGGTGAGGAGGGCCGCCGACGATGTCATGGTGCAGATGTCCTCCACGCCGCCGAGGACGCGACGGAGCAGGCCGCCGCAGGTGAGCAGCACAAGCTCGACGGCCTCTCGCGCCGGCTCGCTGTTCCCGGTTTTGTGGCTGTCTCCCTTGCCGGGCACGCTCTCTGTGCCTGAGTGCCCCGTCCGGTGAAGCCCGCGCGGACGGCGGTTCTCACGACCGTGGCCATCTCAGTCCGCGATCGGCGCCCATGGCACCTCTGTCTCGTCCGGAGGCCGGCTGCACCAGCCCTTGAGCAGATCGAGGTTCTCCTCAGGGTCCGGGGCGAGCGGGTAGGCGACGACGTCGACCGTCTCTCCGCGTTCGAGGTGCTCCACCCGCAGGGGCCGGCCTTCCTCGTCCCCGAGCCCCAGCACCAGGCCCGTCCACCGCAACGCGGGACCGGCACATGTGCAGGCCGCACCTGAGCCGTGAAGTGCCACGGCAGGGTCGTGCGAGGGCGTCAGCCGTCTCCGCACGACGGGGCCTGTTTCACTGGCAGGACACCCGGCGTGCCCTCGGTGACACCCGTGATCTCCAAGGCGGCGTCGGAATTGCCCACGCTCATCACGGTCCAGTCGTCCGACAAGCGGGAGAGCCCTTTGCCGTCCCGTTTCCAGACGACACCGTCCCGGTCGCGGAAAGCCATCCAGCGGACGACGCCGGGTGGCCGGTCACCCGGCGCGTACGGCGGCCCCTGACCCGACTGTCCGGCCCACACCTCTTCCTTCACGACCGTTTCGGAGCACGGTCCCAAGACCGGGAACTGGAGCACATGATCCGGCCTCCCTTCTGCAGACGACAGGAGCAGATCGGCTTCCGACACCGGATCCGGCGAACTATTGATGACATGTAAGCGCTTGACGTAGGGCGTCGGGTATTCCGTCCAGTAGGACACGCGCAGGGCCTGGGCACGGGTCTCCTGATCGGCCGCCTGACGCGCCTGCTCCAGCCCGCCCTGCGAGACGAGCGCGTCGTAGAGCGTGGACACGCCCGTGAGCAGCAGTCCCGCGAGAGCGGCGACGACCGCCGTGATGGTGCCGGCCCTGCCCCAGTCGATGCGGCGCCACCACCGCCGGAGCCCTGCCGGACTGCGGGGCCGGGGCCGGGCTCGGACCCGGACCCGGCCGGGTCCCGGCCGCCTGGCCAGTCGTACCGTCGTCGCCCGTTGCCGACCGCTGCCCACCATGCCGCCCTCCCCCTTGCGTCCGCCGGAAAGAAAGACGCAAGGGCCGTCTGCCCGGATGCGCTGCGCCCTACGACACCGGATACCCGGTCGGGCCGTGGTGGCCAGTAGACGTTTACAACCTCAGCCGTGATGATCACGGGAACGTTGACGCCAGCCTTTCCGGCATAGCCACCTATCCAAGGACGTGACGTCGTCCGGCACCGCCTTTCTGAACAACGTTTTCTTCGAGGGAGTCCTGTCAGACCTCCCAGTTTCCCGAGGTCTGTTCACATCACACACGCCGGAGAGAAGTGCAGCAGCGACCGGGGCCGTGTTTACCCGTACACCGCCGGGTTCGATCCACTGAAAAGGGGAATCCGCTCCTGTGAGAGGATTCCTCTGCCGCAGTTTCCACACCCTGCCGAAGGTGCCGCATCAACGGTCACTCCAGCGAGCATGATCATGCGCTTCAGAAAACGACAACCAAAAGTGCCCGGCATCGGATTTGTTCGCTTTTTCCGATAAAATAAATGAAGAATATTTTCGATGGTAAATTTCTCTAGAGGGGAGGTAGTAAATTTACCCAGAGAGGGGGTGCGCGCGTGCATGACGCCTCTGGCGCCCCGGCCGGGCAAAAAGGAGCAGGCCCGCACAAAGAACTGTCCGATGCCCTCGGCTCTGTGAAACACCCGGTCCATGCGGCAGTCGTCCCACTCCGGCTGGCGCCGCAACTCCTGCAGTGCCCCGGAGAGGCCTGCGCCGCCCGTGAACCGTCGCAGCGCGATGTCCAGGTGTCCTGATGGCTGGTCCCTGGACGGCGATACATACCCGTCGGTCTGGGCAGCCAGATGCCCGCTGCGCCAGCCCCGCCGGTGTCCAGTGCCTGCTGCGAACAGCCGTGTTCAAAAAGACCAGTGCGCCGCCACTGCCGGCGTGGCCTGGCTGCCTGGGCGCAGAACTCTTCCAGGGCACGCTCCAGCGTCCCGACCGCGGGCTGTTGCCAAAACTCTGCACGAGTGCCCGGATCGCCGCGGGCACCCGTGATGCCGGTCCCTGAAGCCTCTGAGCATCTCCAGCCTGCGCTCAGGGCCACTGAAGCACTGGATTTCGAGTGCTTCCCAGTACGGCTCGGCCATCCGCTGCCCGGGCTGGATGAGGTCCAAGTAGGCTGCCCGACCGGCCCCATGCAGCCGCTGCATGCGCTATGAGGCTGCCGCCTGGCAGCGCTCTGGTGTTCCCTCCAACTGGCCAGAACCACGGTTTGACAGCAGGCGCGGCAATCCAGAACGCTTCGGCAGCCACGGACCTGGCTGGGCCGGGGACCGGCGCTCCAACGGTCCGACACATCCGACCACCGCAAGCAGTCCCTCTGAGAGTCCGTTGCGTGAGGCCCCAGCAGGACCTCTGCGTCAGCTACAGAACGCGTTCCTCGCAGGTGGCCGCCCGTTGCTTCGCTCGAACGTCAACCACGCGGCAGGCTGGCGCACCATCCGATGAGCCGGCCGATCCTCCGCTGCGGCGTGTGGGCGGGGCCCAGCAGACAGGCCCCGCCACACGCTCAGAGGCGCAGGTGAGGCTGCAACCAGCACCCACGCAATGCTTCCGTCACCCCGTCTGGACCAACAGATGAAGAATGACGAACAACCGGGCACAGGAAAGCCCCTACAGGGACCAACGACCGTGCCTGAAGCGACCATACGCGACTCGCTTCGTGTTCCTCAGCATGGGCGAGGAACACGAAGAACCAGAAGCCGGCGAGACACCGCGAGACAGATCTGAAGAATGGACGGCTCTGACCTGCTCAGACACTGCGGTTGTCTGCAGTTGTTCAGACCGGACCGCGGCGTCAACTACTGCTGCATTGAGGCACAATTGGCTCCTTACCGGGGGCTGCTCCTACGTTGCCTTGCCCGTGCGAGTGGCGCCAGCACTGCGCGGGAAGACGAGACAGCGCAAAAGAATGAGCTCCTCAGGCCACCGCAATGGCCTGGCATGCGGGCTGTTCAGGCCTGAGCGACGGCCGGATCAAACCGCCCTGGATCCATGCAGGCCCGCTCACAACCCTGGCTGCTAACGGCGCCGTCACGGCTGCAGCGGGCCATACCAGTGCCGGAGCCCGCATGACGGAACTGCCCTCGCCTGGCAGGCGGCTTGGGCCAGCACCAGCCCCCCAAGACAGCTTCCCGGGGCCGGCCATGGCAGCAGCAGCGGGCCGTTCCGGTCGTGCAGCAGGCACCGCCAGGCCGGGCGACGACTGGCCGGAGCTGGCACACCCCGAGTACTCCGCGCCGTGCCAGGCACGCACGCCCTGTTCGGTCGAGTCCCAGGCAGCGGCGTTCTCTTGGCCGGCTCACACTGCCCGGCTGAAGAATCCGATGCAGAGTCGTGCATGCAGCAACGCACGCCCGCTCGATACAGCAGGACTACCGGCGGGATACCTCTCAGTCCTGCGCCTCAACAGCACCTCGGACCGCTACTGAGGTCCCGTTTCACTTGAAAGGTGACATCTGATTCACAGTTGCAATTTATTTTGTAATTCGCTTTCGAGGTGTCATCGCATTCGGGATATTGTCGCAGCAGATGTGACCTACTGCGCAGCTCAGCACGAGCAGCAGTGTGCGACCCACCAGCGGCTGCGGCAGTGACGCGGCAGACGCGCCGGGACAACACCCGGCGCACGCCGACAGCGCCTACCGGCTCGGACGCAGATGAAGCGCGGGGACGCCGCAGGGTAGCTGTACCGCTGATGTGCCTATGAGCCGAGCGGCTGGCGCGTATCCAGATAGCAGCGCAGCCGTACGCCGGGCTGGCCTGGGTCGCGCGTCACACAGTCTGCTGTCGCCGTCGCCCACTGCACGGCGAGAGCATCCTGGAGGGCGAGCGCGGTCGCAGCGTCGGCGGCTGTGACGTCGACGACGACCAACCCGGGCTCCTGCACGTGCACTTCGTTGATCGGGTTCATGTACGGCACTACGCCAGGGCGGCGGGCAGGGTTCCGCTGATGCGGCAGCGTCACCCGACCGAGTAGCGACTGCCGCGGCTCCGTTCCTGCCCCAGGGCCTCCACGGCGTGCCGCAGTTCACACGCCGGACGGCATCAACGGGGGAACAGACAAGGGCAGTTCGCCGTTCCTGCATACGTGGCTAGCGGAGGGGACAGTGTCCCCGGGCCTCACCTATAGCCCATGGGGACGATCGTCCGGCTGAAGCCCCATGGAGCCCTCCGCCGAGAGGCGACCGCCCTCCGCACGACACCACCTGCCGCCCCGGCTGGCCTCCCCCGTCCAGCCGGGGCCTGCGCGTGGCCCGCGCCCACGTCGCGGGCTGCTGGCGAGCGAGCGTCACCGTGATCGGCTCAT
The DNA here is from genome assembly GCF_044453465.1 of Streptomyces sp. NPDC051677. NCBI lineage: Bacteria > Bacillati > Actinomycetota > Actinomycetes > Kitasatosporales > Streptomycetaceae > Streptomyces > Streptomyces sp. NPDC051677. The sequence continues at coordinate 33,565 of NZ_JBITCT010000064.1, read as the reverse complement.
TCGGCAGCGGCTCAGCGTTTCGCTGAACGCGGCGGGGTCGGCAGCCAGCTGGTAGCGGGTCTTGTCGGCCACCCAGTCGGTGGCGTACTGGCAGGCGTAGCCGGCCGAGTGCGGCAGCAAGGTGCAGGCCTGTCCCGCAGGTCGTCCGGGTTAGTCCTGGTGCAGGTAGAGCGGGAGCAGGGAGCGCATGAGCTGTTCGCCCCGGGTGGTCAGGGCGATGAAGTTGGCGCGGCTGATCGCCGCGAAGTTCGTCGGGTAGGAAGCGACGTTGTCCCGCGGGACGAGGTCGGCGGGTGGAGCGGGCAGCCGGTGATCTTGCATGCCCAGGTAGGCGAGTGTGAATCCGTCGATGCGTCCGGCAGCACCCCACTCGTGGAGCCGGGCGCGGCCGCCGTCCTGGTTCTTGCGGTGGACGACCTCGAAGGAGCGGCGCAGGCGTCCGGCGACGAAGTGCGATGCCTTGGAGGGGAGTTCGCCGGGTCCGGCGTCGCAGGCGATGATGTAGGGCACGTCGAAGACCTGCGGGGTGAAGGCGGGGTTGCGGCCGGGTTCGAGGACGGACAGGCCGAGGTTGTCGAAGACGCCGCCGTCGGTCAGCAGGACGGTGTGGCGCTGGCGTTGGCCGGAGCGTTCGAAGGTGAAGGTGCGTTCCATGGCTGGCAGGAGGACGGGGAATGCCGCGGAGGCGGCCACCGCAGAGGCGACCTGGACGGGTTCGGTGATGGTTCCGTAGCGGGAGCAGCTGCTTAGGGTGCTGCCGAAGCGGACAGCGTTCGTGGTGACCAGGTCGGTGGCGGAGATGACGGTGTCGAGGCCGGGATGGGTGACCTGGTCCATGGTCTTGGAGCCGAAGGCCCGCTCGGCCAGGAGGGCGGCCAGGGCGTCGGTGCGGTTGGCGGTGCGTGTGGCAACGACGGTGCGGGAGAACAATCCGTTGGCCCGCGCCCGGCTTGCGGCGGTGAGGTTGCGGGCCACGGCGGCGGGGGTGAAGGCCTTGCGGATGATGTCCCACTGCAGGCCGGTGCGCAGCAGGTCGGTGGTGTGTGCGTCGAAGTCCGCGAAGTCAGCGGGCCCGTAGGCCCACAGGGCGGCCAGGAGGGAGCCGCCGGAGATCCCGGAGACGACGCGGATTTGGGTGAGGAGGTCACGGTCGTGCAGGGCGCGCAGGCAGCCGAGGTGGAAGGCGGCGGCGCGGGAGCCTCCGCCGGACAGGGCGAGGCCAATGGTGCGGGTCATGGGCGGGCGTCGTCCGATCAGCGTGAGGCGGACAGGCGGTGGGGCTGGGTGGCGTAGCCGCCGGGCCACCAGGTGATGTCCGGCTGTCCGGTGGATGCACGGGCCGTTGTGGGGTCGGGTGCGGGGGTGTCGGTGCGGTCGGCGAGGCGGGCGTAGAAGTGGGGTGGTTCGTTGTCCTCGAGCCAGGCCTTCCACGTGGGGGTGGGGCCGCCGGCGATGAGGACGAGGGCGCGGGGCGGGGTGTCCTCCAGGGGCAGGGTGAGGGTGCCCATGGCGGCGAGGTCGGTGGGGCTGGGGCGGGCCGGGCCGTGCGGGTGGGTGTGCCACATGCCGAGGAAGCGGGTGGTTGCCTGGGTGGCGGTGCGGCGGGCTGCGAGGTGTTCTCGGATGCCGGTGGTGCCGTGTTCAAAGTGGTGTTCGCTGAGCAGGGAGTCGGGCGGCGGGCCGGTGGCTTCGTCGATCCACAGAATGCGGGTGGCGTCGTCGATGGCGCCCAGGAGCATGCCGCCGGTTTCCACCCGGGGGCCGCGGACGCGGGCGCCGCGGCGGGCTTCGGCACGCATTTCGGCGAGGGCGGCGGTGCTGATGCGGACCTGGTAGCCGCCTTCCTCGGTCAGGACGGTGTCGTTGGGGCAGGTCCACCAGCGGGCGCCGGGTAGGACGGGGTCGTGGGGGCCGGCGGGTGAGCGGACGGTGAGGGCGGCCATGGTCTGCTGGGGCTCGGGGGTGTTCAGGGCGTGGAGGATGCCGGTCATGAGCTGGCCGGCCAGGCCGGTTGCGTCGGCGGCGGAGCCGGTGAAGGTGGCGTCGGAGCACCCGGGTTCGGGCTGGAAGAGGTCGGTGCGCGGCTGGGCGGGGAAGAAGTCGTCGAGGATGTCGGCGTGGGCTCCGGTGGCGTCGGCGCGGAGGGCGAGCCCGGTGCGGCGCAGGATGTCGGTGCCGCCTCCGGTGCCGTGGGTGGGCGAGAGGGCGGCGATGCCGCGGGTCGCCTGGTGGCCGATCATCACGGTGGCCAGGGGCGGCCAGGCGGTGGGGGCGGTGGCGCGGGCGGCTTCCAGGTGAGCGCGCACGATGCGGTTGGCGGTGGCGTCGACGATGAGGTCGTAGGAGGGCACGTCGGCGTCGGCGAGGGTGGTGACGATGTTGCCGGGCAGGGGTTCGACGCGGGTGGTGTGGGGGGCGATGGCGGAGAGCCGGCCCGCCAGGGTGCGGCATTTGGAGAGGCCGATGTCGGCGTCCGTGTAGGGCTGGCGGGCGAGGATGCCAGGGTGGACGAGTGAGGAGTCGGCCACGGTGACGCGGGCTGCTGCGGCGCGTACGCACATCTCCGCGAGGGGGGCGCCCAGGGCGCCGGAGCCCAGGACGAGGATCTGTTTGCCGGTCAGCCATGCGGCTGGGGTGCCGGCGTCGCGGCGGACGGTGACTTCCGGGCGGGCTTCCTGGATGCGGGCCCAGCGGGTGGGCAGGCTGTCCAGCCATTTCTCGCTGGTCTGCTCGAGGAAGTTCTTGCCGAGTTCGGCCAGCGGCGGGTAGTCGTCGAAGGCGGCTGCGGACAGGCGCCCCATGATGTCGGCCAGGTCGGGGAGGCTCCAGGCGACCAGGTGAGGCAGGAGGTGGTCGCTTCCGGCGATGCCGCGGGAGGGGGTGCCGAACAGGAAGTAGAGGGGGGCGACGGGGGTGTCGTCATCCGGGTCGGCGGCGGGCAGCAGGACGGTGCGGTTGCGTTCGGCGGCCACACCGATCAGGCCCAAAATCATGGCGGGCGTGATGCCTTGGCCGGCGAGGAGTCTGATCAGCTCGCGGGCGGTGTTGGGGTATTCGAAGGTCAGTTGCCGAGTAGTGATCAGGGCGGGGGCGAGGAAGACGTCCGCATCCGGCGGCAGTGCGGCCGTCTGTCGGGCCTGGTCGGCGCTGGCGGGCCAGGAGCCCAGGGGAAGCCAGCCGACGACGTCCTGGCGGTCGTCGCGGACGCGGTGCAACAGTGCCGCACCGATCCAGGGCAGGTCGGACGCGGTGGGGGCATCGTGGCGGACGACCAGCAGGCCCGCGGCGTGGTGCGTGAGGGCGTTGGGCGGGTGGAGCGGTTCGCCGGGGGTGTCGAGTTCTCCTGCGGCTGCGGCCTGGAACCAGTCCCAGACGCGGGTGATGAAGCCGTACATGCCGTCGGCCGGGTCCCATTCGGTCGCCGGTGAGCGGTACATGCACAGATAACGGGCCCAGTTGACGTGTGGGGCGCCCGCGAAGCGGGTGTGCGCGGTGCGCACCTGGGGCACGGCGAACGGAAACCTGGGCGGGATCAGCAGGGTGATCGCCTCCCGCCGTTTGAAGTGCAGGCCGGCGGGCGTGCGGGGCAGGGTGGAGCAGTCCATCCCGAGGCGGGCCTCGATCCAGCCGGGGTACCCGCCGGCCTCATCGGCGGTGGTGATGCGGCCCAGCTCGAGGGCGCGGTTGGTGGCGGCGATCCGCTCAAGGTGAGTGACGGCCAGCTGCTGGCCGGGAGTTGCTGTGGGCAGGAGGGACTCGCTCACACGTCACCGAATCCGACAGAGGTGGCGGGGACGGCCTCGTCGCCGCGGGCCTGGCGCACCGCTTCGCGGCCCGCTTCGATACCGCGCTGCTGCGGAACGTCGGGGGCAGCCTCCAGAGGGACGCTGTGGGTCAGGCCCAGTGCGGTCAGCAGGGTGCCTGAGCGGCCTGCCAGGGCAGCGGACTTCTCTTCGAGTTCGCCGGTGGCCACCAGGTCCAGGCCCAGGCCCGGTTCGAGGACGAAGACCACCGGGCGGGGGTCGTCCTCGCTGGGGTGTTCCCCAGTGCACAGCACGGGCAGTTCGCTGATCGTCTCGTAGGCGGCGCGTGCGAGCAGGTGGGGCGGGTTGTCGCCGCTCTTGTCGCTGGGCCTAAAGGGCAGGGAGCTGGCTATTACGCGGGCGTCGGACCGGGCATGGGCCTTCAGCTGATCGAGGATGTCCTGCTTGAGCTCCTCGGCTCCGTCCTCGCCAGGCGCGTACATGACCTTCTTCGAGCAGTGGTGCGGGGAGAGCAGGATGTCCCACTCGACGCGCTCGGTGCGGTCGTGGGATTCGCTGTAGTCGAGGATCTTCTTGATGGTCGGGTAGGCGAGGTCGCCCAGAAGCAGGATGCGACCCTCCGTACCGTCCTCGGAGGTCAGCTTCACCTGCAGGGCGAGCGAGGTGTCGTTGCGCTCGCCTGCGCAGTCGCCGCGGAACGGGGCGTGGACGAAGGCCTCGAACCGGCCGGAGACGTCGTTGCCGTCGATGGCGCTGATCGGATTGCCGGGGGTGGTGAAGTACGCGTCGGGAAGTGCGGCGTAGGAGTGCTGGTCGCGGTCGTCGTCGTAGCCGATGATGCGGACCTTGTCGCCGCTGTCCGGCTCCTTGCCGGCCTTGACGGCCTCGATGGTGGCCTTCACGCGGCGTTCGACTTCGTCGTGGAAGAGCTGGGCGTCCTCGCACATCGGGGTGTCCTCGTCGCGTTCGCGCCACAGCCGGGGCGTCGCCCAGATCTCACCGATGTGGATCGGGCTGTCGAGCAGGTCACCGAAGCCGCAGCAGTGGTCCTTGTCCGCGTGGGTGAGCGCGAACAGGGCCAGGTAGGGCGCCTCCCCGTCGGGCTGCTTGGGCAGGGTCTCGGCCAGCCGGTCGATGACCGCGGCCACCACCGCGTCGTCTTCGTCGGCGGCCTTCATGTCGCGTAGGTCGATCTGCATGACCAGGCCGTCGCCCAGCACGATGGTGGTGGAGTCGCCGGTGCCGACCGGCCAGAACACCACGCCCTGCTCGGGAAGTTCCGCCTCGACCATGTCCTACCTCTTCACGCCATTGTGATCAACAAGCCGGAAAAGCACACGACTTCACCGTGACGTCCAGGTGTACCACCCGCCACTGACAACCGGCCCCGGACCGTGTCCGCGATGGCGCCGATTGGTTTCCCGGCCAGCTGGTACCGCTTCCCCATCCATGCGCGCGGCCACCTTCGTCACCTGCGCCCGTCACACAGCCGCAGCGACGTGCCCCACATCAGCCTCCGCTCCCGCCCCCAGCGGCTCCTCCTCCGCTGCGCGGCCGGCGTCGCCGAACGGGCCCGGCCGCACCTGGGACGGCCTGCAGCGCCCGCAGCGCCTCGGAGACAGGACGGCGAGCGGCATCGCTGTCCCCGCGCGCGGCGAGGAACTGCAGCAGTTGATGCTGGAGGTGTTTCCGCAGGCCAGGCACCAAAGGTGCTGGGTCCATAGAAGCCGTAAACAATCAACTTGTCGGTGTGTCGGCTTCTTCGTTCGCGGCGGCGAGGAGGTCGGGGGCATTGCGGTAGCGGGTGATGGCCGGGGGTGGGAGGAGTCCGCTGTCCGCAAGCAGGGGCCGGATCTCGCGAACGAAGTTCCCGATCGAGGACCTGCTCACGTCCCCCAGCGCGTCGGCAAGGACGTCCAGGGTGCACAGTTTCCGGAGGTAGAGGACGGCGACCACGACGCGCTCTCTGTCACCGAGCTTCTGAGGGAAGACGCCGCCGCGGCTGCCCGGCTGGCGATCGGCACCCCGGCGCTGGTAGGAGGCCCGTTCGACCTGGGCAACCTGGCGTGGGGCGAGGCGGCGAGTGAGCTCATCCAGCTCCGCGCGGGACATGCCGGTAAGCCGTGGATGGGACAGGCTGTCCATGATCCGGGTGCGGGGCGGGGTCTGGTCGGTGTCGAGGAAGGTCATCAGCGCGTCCGCCGTGGTGAACCGACTGGAGGCGTAACCGGGCCGGTGGCCGTGGTCCTCCAGGACCCGGCGGGTCTCGGCGACGAGGTGACCGATGCAGGTGGGGGTCACCTCCAGCATGTCGCCCAGCAGCTTCATCGAGCACACTTGCCGCTGATAGAGAAGAGTGAGCATCACCCGAGCGCCGTCGTCGAACAGCGGCTTGGCCCCGCTGATTGCCGGTTGCGCGCCGGGCGCGTCCGCCACGTTGCTCGCTGTAGCGTTCCTGGGACCGGGCGGCCTGGTGCGGGGCCAACTCGGCGCGCAAATCAGCGAGTTCCATACTGCTCAGCCCGGTCAGCCGCGGGTCGGCCAGGCGGACTAGAAGCTCGCGACGCCGGTCGGCGACGCCGTGCGTCTCGCCGGCGGGCAGGGCCTGCGGCGCGGAGGACTCGGGCAGCAGGGTGTAGTTCCACTGGCTGTGAACCTCGTGCCGGACCAGCGGCAGCGCGGCAAAGCGGTCCTTGCTGATCGCGATGCCGGTGGGGTAGTCACCGGGATCCAGCTGGGCTTCGACGTGCAGGCCAGCTCGGGTGCGGGTGGCGGCGATCGTCTTGATAACGACGTCGTGTCTGGTCAGCGGCCTGCCGCGCCAGTTGTGGGTGATGTGGGAGAACAGCCGGTGCTCGATTTTGTTCCATTTGCTTGTGCCTGGAGGAAAGTGACACACCGTGATCGCCAGCCCGGTTTCTGCGGCCAGGGCGGCCAGTTCGCTCTTCCAGACCCGGTAGCGGTAGCCGTTGGAGCCGCCCGCGTCCGAGGTGATCAGCAGCCGTGACGCTCTCGGGTAGTCAAGGCTGCCGCGACAGCGCCACCAGCGGCGGATCGACTCGACCGCGAAGACCGACGTGTCGTGGTCGACACCGACGTTGACCCAGCCGGTGTTGCGGGCGATGTCGTAGATCCCGTACGGGATCGCCTGCTGAACGTGCGGGCCGCTGAAGAAGAAGTGATGGTCCTCCACCTCGACCGGCTCGCCCGTGGGGCGCCACTCGCGGCCGGCCATCGGTAGGCGTCCGATCTGCTCCCGCTTCTTCGTATCCACGCTGATCACCGGCTCGCCGACGGCCTGGTGCTGCTTGACCTGCTCGTTGATGTAGCGGAACTGGGCATCCCGGTCGGGGTGCTGTGCACCTTCGAGGGTCTTGACGTTCGCCTGCAGACTGAACCCCTCCTGTCGCAGCAGCCGGCCAACCGTGGGCGCGGACACCGGGTGCCCCTGCCGGGTCAGCTCCTCGGCCAGGTTCCGCAGCGACTTCGTCGTCCACCGCAGCGGCGACTGCGGATCACCCCGCTCGTCCGGCTCGACCAACCCCAACAACGCCGTGAGCAGAGCAGGGTCGTTCTCGTCCGCCCGCTTGCGGCCTCCGCCTGGTGCCCGCACCCGGCTGCCCGGCAGCGGCCCGACCCCCGCTTCCAGCTCCCACACGCCACGTCGCACGGTCGTCTCGCTGACCTGCGCGATCCGCGCCACCGCCCGTATGCCGCCGTGTCCGATCAGCCGGGCCTCGGTGGCCAGGGCCAGACGTCGCTGCCGCTCGTTCAGATGCGGCAACAACACCGCGAACCTGCACTGGAGTTGGGAACAGAGCTCCTCCGAAACCGCCATACCCTGACAACGAGCCCACCCATATAAAGCAGCACCTTGATTCTTTACGGCTTCATAAAACCCGGAACGTGGTCAACGCCCTGCCGAAGTCGGCCCAGCCCGGAGCGAAGAAGGCATTGCAGGAGATCTACAACGCCGAAGACCGTGACCACGCAGAGAAGGCCGTCAAGGACTTCGATCGCGCTTACGGCGCGAAGTGGCCCAAGGCGGTGAAGAAGGTCACCGACGAAACTGATGAACTCCTGGCGTTCTACGACTTCCCCGCCGAACACTGGGTCCACCTCAGGACGACGAACCCGATCGAATCCACCTTCAGCACCGTCAAGTTGAGGACCCGGGTCACCCGCGGAGCTGGCAGCCCCGCAGCGGCCCTGGCCATGGTGTTCAAGCTCGCCGAGTCCGCCCAGGCCCGCTGGCGCGCGATCACCGCACCCCATCTCGTCGCCCTCGTCCGCAACGGCGCCACATTCCACAACGGCTACCTCGTCGAGCGTCCCAAGGTGAGCGCAGCATGACCAGGCACGGGAGCCGTCCACTGCTCTTCCTGGACGTCGGCGGGCCGCTCCTGCCGTTCGGTGACGGCCCGCAGCGCGATCTGGCGGGCACCGCATCGAACTCGCATCTGGCGCGGCTCGACCCGCAGATCGGGCCGCGGCTCGCGGCGCTGCCGTGCGACCTGGTCTGGGCCACCACCTGGGAAGAAGAGGCCAATATCGAGCTGGCACCGCGGCTCGGCTTGCCGCAGCTGCAGGTCGTGAACTGGCCAGAGCCCTCAGCCGCCCACGAAACCGACGCCGCTGGCAGGGCACCTGCCCAAGACCGTCGCTGCGCAGCTGCGGGCGGAGCTCGATCTGGATCCGGCCGGTGTGCGCAGCGCGCTCAGCAGCTATCTGCTAGCCCGCCTCGACAGCGTTGATGAGCGCCTGGTGTCGGTTGATGCGCTGCCGTGGCTGGCTGCGGGAGACGCCCTGCGCCTGGCCCAGCTGCCGCGGGACCGTCCCGTCGATCTTGAGAAGTCCCGGAGCCGACCCGGCACCCACCGTCCGGCCGACCTTGTCCGCTGGCGTACCCGTGCCGAAGCCCTGGCCGTGTCCGAAGCCGACAAGCATGCCATCTTCACCGAATTCGCCGCCGTCGAGGACGAGTTCGAGGAGTTGGAGACCCTGATTCACATGGCCGCAGACCAAATCGAGGACGGGGTGGAGGAAGGCCTCAGGCAGGTTGCGGAACTCGCGCAGTGCGAGGACTTCGAACAGGGCGCCCAGGGCTAGCCGCCCTGTTCGGGGCTTGGCGCCGGCTTGGCAATCCACAGGACAACCGTCATTGTCTGTGGGTTCCTGTTGGCTGCCCTGCACTACATGCGCCGCGGTGCCTCAGGCTCTGAATCTGTAACAGATCCGGTGCCGGGTGCGCCTGCCCCGCACCCACTGTCCATCCCCCGCGCCTGGAGCCTCGCAGCGGGCCGGGCCCCTCGTTGCATGCGGCAGGGGCCGCGGTCAGGGGCCGCGGTCACTCGATGAGGCTGCTCAGGACGGGGGTGCTGGCGCCGACGCTGGCCAGTCCGGCGAGCACGGAGACCTCCACAGAAGCGCCAGTCAGGACGGTGAGGCAGCCAACGACCATGCCGATGCCGAGCGCGGCCAGCACAACAATGGCGGTGCGCAGGGACAGGAACGGCTGGGTAGCAGCCTGCTGCACCGTGATCCTGCGCTCCCTGAGGCGAGTAGTCGGCGGCGCGGCGCGAACAGAGGGCGCGCAGGTACGTGGCCGTGGTGCCGTGTCCTGCACGGACGGCGGCGCCTCGGCACGCAGCGGCTTCAGCGCCTCGAGACCAGCCTCGGTGTCCAGCGCATCAGCCATGGTGTTCAGGAGTTCGACGTGATTGCTGGCCAGGACTTGGTCAAGCAGTTCCTCCGCGGTGCGGCCTTCGCCCTCGCGGGGCGTGTGGTCATTCATGTGCATCCCCCTTGCTGAGGTCGAGGATGGAGATCAGGTTCTTGCGCGCCCTGCTGATGTTCTGTCGTACGGCTTCGGGTGTCATGTCGAGTGCTCGGGAGATCTCGCTGTAGTCGAAGCCGTCGAGGCGCCAGGCCATGACGGTCCGCTGGGCGGATGTGAGCCGATGCAGCGCGTCGGTGATCCGCCGCTGGGTCTCCGTGAGCACCACTTCGGACACCGGGCAGGTCCCGCCGGGGCGATCGGGTACCGCGTCCGTCGGAGATACACGCCGGTCGTTCTGGCGCCAGTAGTAGCGCTGTGCGGTCACCCGAAGCCAGGCCCTGGGGTATTCCACGGTGCGCCATTGGTCTGGCAGCAGTTTGCTGATGGCCTCGTGCGCGGCGTCGGCGGCTTCGTAGGGGGTGGCGCCCTGGTGCATCAGGAATACGGACACCGCCCGCACCTCACGGGTGTAGAAGGCGTCGAAGTCGTCACGCTGGACAGCCGGAAGGCCCAGCACCGGCGGGTGCTGGGTTTCGGCCCCGACTGGCGTCGGGGGTTCCATCATGTGATCACCCCTCCTGGTTCCCGCCGGCCGGGAGGCTGCCGCCGACCACGATCTCGACCTCGCGGTCGGCAGTCTTCTCGGTCAGTCGGCTGCCCGGCGGCAAGGAGCGGGTCCGCTCCGACAGGCCCTGCTGGTCCAGTTCCGCACGGCGTACGTCCGCGCGAGTCCTGATCCACCGGACGCCGAAACGCAGCAGATAGCCCGCCGTTGCCGCCCCCGCCGTGACCGCAATCGTCACCGGTTCCATGCCCACTCCACTGTGCCGGCAGCGCGCCCGCCGCGCTGCGTCTGCCCCCTAAAACACGAAGCCCGGCAAACGTGACATGGCACTTCCAAGGAATCTGCCGGTGAGGTGCCACGCGGCGCCTGGAGAGGGCGGAACCATTTCTGCAGAGGGACAGGAGTACGTGCATGACGCCCTGTGGCACCGCGCGTCCCAGTCGGAGACGAGCAGCGGGGCAGCCGGGGCATACGGCGTCTTTGACGGGCCCGGATTCTCTGCCCTACCCCGGGCGGCGCATCGGCCGCCGCGTGCACGGTGATGGCGACTCTTGAAAACGACCGGGCTGCTCCTCGGCTCACTTGGTCAAGTCCTCAAGCGGGTGGGGAACCTCGGTGAGCGCCTGACGCTGTCGAGGATCTTGAAAATCGGGGTTCCAAGCGGCCCGTCGCCGACTTCCTCGACCTCACCGCGTAGACGCCGTTCGTCACCAGCCTCGTCCAAGCGATCCTCACCCTCCGCCTCAACGCCTCAAGCCGAGGTTGAAAAGGCTGAGTGTCAGCTGTCAGGATCCTTATCTGTTCCCAGAGGACCGCTCCCGGCCTCGAGGCCGTGGATGCTCGGGCAATCGGTCCGGGTCAGGTGGACAGGATCTCCTCTACGCGTTGCAGCATCTCGCGGGTGCGTTCCGTCTCGGGATGCCCGGGACCTTGCGATCTGATTTGGTCCTCCAGAAGCGAGGCGAGCTCTTCGGCGGCCTCCGCGATGCGGCCCCGCGTCACTAGGATCAGGCAGCGTGTGTGCCGTAATGCCATGGTTAGGGGCGAGTCCGGAGCCACCGGACTGCTCGAGAGGGCGGTGTCGATCTCACGTTCCGCCTCGTCCGTCCGATCCATCTGGAGCAGGATGCGTGTGAGCGTCTGACGGATGCGCAGGGTCTCGGGGTTGTCATGACCCAGTTGGCGCAGGCTCACCGCAAGGAGGTCGCGCGCCTCGTCCAGTACCTCGCTGACATGGCCCAGCGCCATCGTCGCCCGGACGAGGGAGTGACGTGTGACAAGGGTGTCGGGGTGTTCCGTTCCGTGCACCGCGTACTCGATCTGGACGATTGCCCGCAGCAGGGATTCGGCCTCGGCGAACCGGCCCTGTTCCAGTACGCTCCTGGCCAGGGCGTGGCGAGCGGCCAGGGTGTCCGGGTGGTGGGCGCCGAGGACTTGATCCCGTACGGCCGCGATCCGTGCGAACTCGTCCTCCGCGTCTAGGGCTTGCCCGGCCTCCAGGGCGACGCGGCCCCTCTCAAACTTCAGTTGCAGGATGTCCGGGGAGTCCTCGTCGAAGCCGAAAGTCTCGCACCCGGCGATGATCGGGTTGACCAACGCGGCTGCAGTCGGCAGCACACCAACGGCGATGAGATACCGGGCCGTAAGCCGGGCGAGGACGAGAGCGGACAGCGCGACGTCAAGATCGGGGGCATACATGCCTGTGTGGAGGGCCGCCCGGAGAACCTCGATGGCGTGAGGAGCGACGGTAGCCCATAGGCCCCAGTTCGCTGGCATGTCGGGTGGCAGCTCTTGGGCGATGCCCTCCAGCAGTTGGAGGTTAAGCCGCTGGTAGTCGACCTGCCGACGTCGGACGTCTTCGTCAGCACGCATCAGGCCGTGGATCACGGGGTGCAGGTGCAGGAGCGGGACGGGGTGGGATACTGCCGGATCCGCCGGCTCAGCGCCGGGGCGCTCGGCCCCGACCTCGATAAGGCACAGGTCGGCCAGCCCGCGCAGCGCAGCGTTCCGCTTGGCTCTGGAAAATCGCGACGGTCCGGCGAACAGTGGGGACAGCTCAATGGTGTCACTACTCATCAGCGCGTCGACCGGGATAGGGGTGGGCGCGAGGCAGGCGAACAACTTGAGCAGCGGGGCGGCCTCAGGCAATCCTGAGCGGGTCAGCAGCTCCAGCGACATGCCGCATACCCGCGAGGTTACGTCGAGGCCCATTACGCTGTGAAGTCCTCTGTCGCTCATGCCCGGCGCCTCATCAGTGCGGGACCTGATGGCTTGGGTGTAGGTCTCGAAGTCATGGACCGCCGGACCCGAAAGAGAAGTGTCGGTGACCGAGTTCAGGTAGGCGGCGGCAGTATGCAGGGCCAAGGGCAAGCAACCGAGTGTGACGGCAAGCTCACGCGCCTGGTCCATGGTCCCGGCTCTAGGGGCGCTTTCCAGGAGCATCGCGGCGCCGTCGACCTCATCCAGTGAGTGTACGAGGTGCACCATGCTGTTGGACGGCCAGCGGCTCTGGTTCCTGCTCGTCACGATGACCAGCCCGTGTGGGGTACGCGGCTCGCGCAACCAGCCCGTGCCTTCGGCTGCATCCCTCCCCCTGTAACCGAGTTGGCTGGGCTGGTCCACGTTGTCGAAAACCAGCAGCCAGGGCTCGGGGGCCGCTTCGAGCGCACTCCACACGATGTCATGCGGCGCGTCCCCATTACTGACGGCCTGATCGAACAGGCTGCGCGGCGTGCCCAGCTGGTAGGCGACCTCGCGCATGGCAGTTGTGATCTGGTCTGCCCGGACCCACCACACCGTCCTGCTCTCTCGAAGCCGGTGGGCGGCCTCCAGGGCGATCCGGCTCTTCCCGGAGCCGCCGATGCCAGCGAGGACGTGGACCCGTGAACGCTGGTCTCGTGTGGGCGACAGGATCTCGATGAGGATGTCGCGCGCTACCCCTCCGTGGAGGGGGGTTGCGATCTGGCCGTAAGGCGGGCTTAGAAAGACACCGCTCCGTGTGGGTTCGTACTGGTCGAACTGCTCCGGCTGCTCCGGCGAAGCAGATCCGGCGGAGTCGTGCTCTGTTCCTTCCTCGTGTATGCGAGGCGGGCGGCCGCTGCCAACCAGGGCGTCAGCGGGGTTGTCTGCGGCGACCTCCGCATCGAGGTCGTCCTGCATCGGTACGGCACCGGGCAACCCGTACCGCACGGTCGCTGAGGAGTCCGGCGCGCCAAGCTGGTAGATGACGCCACGGGCGGTCCGTACGTAGACCGGCACGTGGGAGACATCCACCGCAGCGGTGCCGTGTCGGGGAACGCGGAGTTTCTGTGCCCGGCTCCAGTTCACCGGATCGGATGAGACATCGAGGACGCGCGGGTGGGTGTCCGGCACCAGAATGCCCTCCACGGGCCACACGGGGTCTCCCGCGGTGATGTACGCGCCGTCGTGACGCAGAGTCAGAACGATGTCGGTACTGCCCTCGAAGCGCAAAGGCGAGGGGTGTCCTGATGCGGAGGCATCGGGCCCACCGCCCTGCACGAGCACGTCGAACAGGGCCTGCGCTCCGGGCGCGAGCCGCACCCGCTCGGGAAAGCGCTGCCAGGCTCCGGTGAACCAGCGTCGCAGGCCCTCGCGGCGGTCCGGTTCCTCCAGCGCCGCCCGTAGGACTCGCTCCAGCATGCGGTCGATGGCCGTATCGGGGTCATCGCCGCCGTCCGTGGCCAGGCCCGCGTCGGCCAGCACGGCGGCCCAGGTGACCTGCTCCTCCAGTGCGAGAGCGGGTGACAGTCCGCGGTGGGCGCGGCTGATCACTGCGCCGGTCCTCCGTACCGCGCCCTTGCCCGGGTCGGCAGCGAGCTCTGCGCTCAACAGCCCGCGCAGCGGGATGAGCAGGTCGTGGTGCAGCGCCATGTGGTCTGCGCCGCTGCGGCTTGCCCAGTCGCCGAACCAGAGCGTCGCCTCGGCACCCACGTCGAGCGTGGGCCGCAGCTCCAGCCGGGCGGTGCGCATGAGTTCTGGCTCGATGCGCGTAGCCGTGCTGAGGACGACGGCCAGCCTGCGTGCGGGTTGCGGGAGGTCCTCGACGCGGAAGGGTTCAGGCTCCTGTCCGGGCAACCGGCCGTGCCGCGTGTTCATGGCAGCCTCGACCGTGCGACGGCGGCCGTGGTGGTCCGGTCCCAGCAGAGCGCCGGCATAAGGTCGGTGAGCCAGTGTGGCCAGCGATCAAGGGGCGCGGGGACGAGGGCCACCGGAGAACAACCGTTGTGCCGGATAAGGCCGGCGGTATGGCGCCAGTCCTCCTCGTATCGCGGCGGGAGACGGCCTGCCGCGTCGAGGTGCAGTCCGAAGTCGCTGAGGACCAAGACGCGCGTCCCGGTGGCCGGGGGATGGTAGGAACCCCAGGTCCAGGCCGCTCCCGGTCCGGAGCGGTGGAGGGGGCAGTCGGCAAAATAGAGTACGTCGCATCCGTGGCGCCCGCTGATGGCGGCCGCCCTTTCCAAGACCCGCATCGCGTCGCGTAGGAACGGCTCCATGCCTTCGCCGAGGTCCACGAGGACCTGGACGCCGAAGCGGACTGTGCGAACCGGTTGGCGCGGCAGCTCGGTGACGACGGTGGCCGTTCCCATCAGGCCCAGCAGGCGTTCGATGTCGACGGGGCCTTCGGCGACGAGCCGGGACACAAGGAGCCGCAGCGTCGCGGCCTCGGAGTGCGGGGGGAGCAGCCCTTGAAGGGCGGGCCTCTCACCAGTGGCCCGCGAACTCGGTCCGGCCAGCGCCGGTTCGCTCCACACCCGGGGTACAGAGTCCCACGCGGACAACGGCTGGAGCAGGGGTACGGCCAGACCGTCGCGGCGCCTCTGGCGCGGGTCTTCCTGCGCTGGCGGGGTGGGCGACGACGGCGGAGCCGACGGAACCGTCCTCGGACGCGGCCGCGGTTCGGAGGAGCCGGAACGGGATGGCGGACGGACCGGGGCGGCCGTCTCCATGCCCAGCAGGTTCGCGATCCTGGACAGCACCGCCTTGTCCGCCGGATCCACGCTGAGCGCGGCAACGGCCCGGACAACGTCGCCGATCCAGATCTCCCCCCGCGGCCGGTCGGGCTCGCCGGTCGGCGGCTGGTGCGCAGCCATGCGCGGTCAGTCCCTCAGCCGTTGCGGCTTGATGAGGGTGAGGCCGCGGACCGCCTTCCAGCGGCGATCATCTACCCCGATCTTCAGCGCGCGGCACGCCCAGAACGCGTCCAGGTATTCAGCGGTGCTGGGCTCGCGGATCCCTTCCGTGCGGGCCGAGGCGCGCGCTTCGCGCAGCTCCCCTGCCAGTTCCACGGCCAGTGCGCGGTCCTCCTCGGTGACCTCGCCTAGCCGGATACGGAGATGTTCCTCCGCGATCCTGACCAGTTCGTGGGCGCTGTCGGGCGGTGTGAGTTCGGCAACCACGCAGCGCCGGAGGAAGGCCTGCGGCAGTTCCCGTTCCTCGTTGGTCGTGATAACGACCAGGTTGCGCTGGAACGGTTCGCTGCGTTCGGCCGACGAGGTCTCTTCGATCTCCACCCGGCTCCCGGACTCGGCGACCGTGAACCCGTGCGAGGACAGCGGTTCCAGGAGTCCGTTCGGAACGTCCGGGTCGGCTTTGTCGATCTCGTCGATCAGCACCACGGAATGCCGCTCGGAGCGGCCCTCGTTTGCCTTCTGCAGAGGATGCTCGAAGACGGGTGCGGAGTTATCGTTAGCCCGCTTCCACGCATTGGCCTGGATGTGCCGGGAGGCCGACATAGGCGCGAACGCCCACCACAGGGGCCCCGGTTCGACGTAATAGCCAGGATCGGACGACGCCTGGCTGATCTGGGCGTCGGCCAGGCGCCGGACTCCGTCGAACGTCCACTGGAGGTCGCGCGCACGGGTCTGTGAGGTGACGACGAAGGAGTAGTAGCGCCAGTTCCGCTGTCGCGCGACGTAGGGGGCGAGCGAACTCTTGCCCGATCCCGGCTTGCCGCGCAGCAGCAGGGGACGCCCGGCAGCCAGGGCGACCCGCACCGCGAGGTCCAGGTCGTCGGGCATGACGTAGACCAGACCATCGCCTCGGTCGGGTACGTCGAGCTGGGAGCCGGTCGCGTCGGTCATCCTGTCGTCCTCTTAATCTGAATGCTGTCAGTCATCCGGTGGCCCCGGCGACGTCGCCGAGCATCTGGTCGAGGCGGAAGGCCCTGAGTTCCACATCGTGGCTCAGTGTCACGGGGACCGCGCGATCGATGCCGAGTTCGCGGAGGGTCTCTGCGGACGGAGCTCCGTCCGGTATGAGGACGATCACCGTCACCCAGGGGAAGTCTGCGTGGATCCGGTTCACCACCGCCGCTATGTCTCGCAGTTGCCGCCCCGTCGAGTCGATGACCAGGTATTCGCCGGTCTGCCTCTGCCGCACATGGCCGGGGGCCAGGGGCATGTTCGGTGGAACGCCGAACACGGTCTTCAAGGCGGCGTTGCACATGGCCATGAGCGCCTCCTCCGCCGTGCTCTCGTCGGCTCGGATCTGCCGGCTCTCCGGAAGCCCTCTCAGCCGGTAGCTGCCCGGCGCGTTGTAGACGGTACGGCGCACGTGCTGTTCCGCCGTCCACTCGGCGTAGGCGCTGAGCAGGACAAGCGGCCGGTCTTTGGCCGTGCCGTCCACAGGGGGCGACGCGAAGACTTCGGCGTCGGCCGGGTCCACCCAGCCCGGCACGACCTCATCCTTGAGCTGGGTCAGTTGGTTACCGAGGAGCCCAGGGCGGAGGGCCGCCAGTGCCCCCGGTAGCGCGCTGTCCGCTTCGCCGTCCCGTACTTTCTCCCCTTCCCTCAGCAGGACGTGAGCGAGAAAGAGCTCGGCGCCGACCCGTGCGCGCACGTGCAGGATTTCGTCGTCTGTGCAGCACAGGGCCGTTGCTGCGTCGACAACCGTGTCGAAGTCCCGAAGCCGGGCGCTTCTGAGGAATCCGGAGATGCGGCTGGCCCACTGGTGGAACTCGCTGGCGACGCCGACAGGGCCGACAATGGGGGCGAACTCGGCGGTGATCCATTCCGCGAACTGCGTGACGTCCGTGCCCTCGGGCATGGGATTGCTTTCGCGTCTGCCGAATTCCGCCTGGATGTTCAGCAGATGGCCAAAACCTCTGCGGCGGGCCTCCTTCGTATCCTGTGTACCGATGAAGACGGGCAGCACTGTGCGTAGGCTGCGCACGATGTGCCGGCTCATCAGCACTTCTGCCTCGCGCCTCACCCAGTCGGACTCGCGGATCGTCCGCGGCCCGAGGAGCACGATCGCCGCATCGCAGAGGTACATCTCCTCGAAGAGAACCGGATGCCATTCATCCCCGACCCGGAGTTTGTCCACGTCGGTGAACACGTCGTAGCCACGGTCGGTCAGATGGGCGACGATGCACTTGCGTGCCGCCTCGACCTCTCTGTCCATCCCCGACCCGTGGGATATGAAGACCTTCAGTGCCGCTTACCCCCTGGATCCCGCCCGGCGATGCCCCTGTCTCCGGCGGTCAGCTCTCGCCCCGCGTCAATTGTGGTGGCAAACTGCGCGGCCGCGCAGCCCTTTCAGCTGAAAAGCCCTACTTATATGGCAGTTGCCAACTACGCTGCTCCGGTGACGACCCCGCACCGGCGTGAGCGCCCTGTTGTCGCCGTGATCGGCAGCGTCGACCCTGACCGGGAGTTCAACCCCCCGCTCAGAAACGCACACCTGGCCCCGTCGGCGTGCCGGGAACTGGGCCGCGAGCTGGCTCTCGCCGGCTTCGACCTCGCGGTCTTCTCCAGCAAGCCCCAGTACGTCGAGAGTTACGTGGTCGAGGGGTACGCCGACGGGACGGACGAAGCCCAGCCGAGCACCGTATACGTCCACCTCCCCCGTCATCGGGAGGCCGACTTCCGATTGCCTCCGGGTGGCGGCATGCGTATAGAGGTGGTGCGCGACTCCAGCAGCGAGTGGGAGGTGTCCTTCTACCGGACGATCGTGGGCTGCGACGGCGCCGTACTGATCGGAGGCGGGCAGTCCACGCGGGTCGCAGGCGTGGTGGCCATGTCGCAGCGCGTCCCGCTACTGCCGGTGGCCGCCTTCGGCGGCGGAGCCGGCCTGGTCTGGGTGAACCTCGACAAGGTGCGCAACGACGCGCTCGACGAGGACATGGCCGTGCTGGGCGGGGACTGGGCACCGGACTCGGGGCAACGGCTGGCCGCCTGCCTGCAGGCCCAGCGGCACCGCAGGGAGACGTTCCGGGTCGCGGCCGAACAAAAGGCACGGCGCAGCGCCCGCCGGTCCGCCACGGGCCTCGCCGTCGCGGCCCTGCTGACCGTCCTGTCCCTGCTCGGCATCATCGTGTCCGGGGAACCCCGCCCGGCAGACGCACGCGGCCTCGCACTGCTCCTGGGCGCTCCCCTGCTCGCCGCGATGTCCGGCGCGATCATCCGCAACTCCTTCGAACCCACGCCGAGTTGGCCCACGTCCTGCGTTCGCGGCCTGGGCGCGGGCATGGTGGCCGTCCTCACCTACGTCGCCGCTCAGTTACTGGCCGTACCCGCGATGCTGGACGAACTCGACGTACGGAGGCTGCTGTTCTTCGTGATCACAATCGGGTTCACCGCGGGATTCACCTTCGACCTCGTCTTCGAACGTCTGCGAGCCGCCCCGGACCCCTCCGACTCTCGGGCGTCCGGGCCGGCTCAGGACACCAACTAATACTCCAGTTGCACTTCTCCATTTGTCCTGGTCACAGGCCCTTTTGGGAGTCTAGCGAACTGATGCTCCGTCAGGGAGGTGGTGGTTCGTGACTCACTCGATCGGGGTGCGTTGAACCAGGCATGGGGACGGACAGCGATGTCGAAGTACATCTGTGGGATGCCGAGTTGGAGTCGCTACTGCAGCGAGTGAGCGGGCGCTTCGGCCGCGTTGAGCCGCGGCGGCGGATGCGGGACTACGTGCGCGGCCTGCTGGGCCCGGTGGGCAGGAAGAACAGCTGGCAGATAGCCGAGTACGCAGGCCACGGCACGCCGTATGGGCTCCAGCGGTTGCTGTCATGGTGCCAGTGGGATCCGGACCAGATCCGCGACGACCTGCAGGACTACGTGGCCGAGCGGCTCGGGCAGCCAAACGGCGTGCTGATCGTCGACGACACCGGCTTCCTGAAGAAGGGCACCGTCTCCGCCGGGGTGCAGCGGCAATATTCCGGCACTGCGGGCCGTACGGAGAACTGCCAGATCGGAGTGTTCGCTGCCTACGCTTCTACCAGGGGCCGGGCGCTGGTGGACCGCGAGCTCTACCTGCCCAAGTCCTGGACTGAGGATCCCGATCGGTGCCGCGCGGCCCGGATCCCCGAGGAGAAGTCCTTCGCTACCAAGCCGGACCTGGCACGCGTCATGGTTCAGCGGGCGCTGGACTCTGCTCTGCCGATTGCCTGGGTGACCGCGGATGCGGCCTACGGGCAGGTGAAGCTTCCCCTTGATCGTGGACACCTGGAGACTGGGACCTGAGGTTCCAGAGGAAGTAGCACCAGGTGGGAAACAAGTACACGAAGCGGTACACCGAAGAGTTCAAGCGGGACGCGATCGCGCTCGTCGACTCCTCGGGCAAAACGGTCACGGCGGTCGCCCGGGAACTCGGCATCAGCTCCGAGTCCCTGCGCAGCTGGTACCGCCGGGCCAAGGCAGACCAGAGCAAGGGGCAGCCGGGCGAGCTGACCAGCGCTGAGCGTGAGGAACTGCGGCGGTTGCGCAAGGAGAACCGCGAACAGCAGCAGACCATCGAGATCCTGAAAAAAGCGACCGCCTTCTTCGCGAAGGAAAGCGACCGGTGAACGCGTTGTACCGGTTGATCCATGCGGAGAAGGCGAACTGTCCGATCGTTCTGCTGTGCCGTGTACTGCACGTGGCCCGCTCCTCCTACTACGCCTGGCGCGAGAGCGAGGCCGCCCGCCGGGCCCGCCAAGCGGCCGACGACGCACTCGCGCACGAGATCACCGTGCTGCACATCGCCTCCCGCCACACCTACGGTGTCCCGCGAATCCATGCCGAACTGCGGCGCCGGGGGCGACAGGTGAACCGCAAGCGCATCGCCCGCCTGATGCGCGAGCGCGACATCCGCGGCGTCACCCGCCGCAGGAGACGCTCGCTGACCAGGCCGGACACGAAGGCGAAGCCGGCCCCGGACCTGATCGGCCGCGACTTCCATGCCGAGCGCCCCGGCATCAAGCTGGTCGGCGACATCACCTGCCTGCCCACCGCCGAGGGCTGGCTCTACCTCGCCTGCTGGCTCGACCTGGCCACGCGCGAGGTCGTCGGCTACGCCATGGCCGACCACCATCGCGCCGAACTCGTCACCGACGCCCTCGACATGGCTCACGGCCGGGCGCATTTGGAGCCCGGTTGTGTCATACACAGCGATCGCGGCAGCGAGTACACATCCGTCCAATTCCGCGACCAGATACGAACGTTGGGGCTGCGCCAGAGCTGCGGACGCACCGGATCATGCTTCGACAATGCCGCCGCGGAGAGCTTCTGGGCTCTGCTCAAGGAGGAGATCGGAACCCGGACCTGGCCCGACCGGGCCACCGCCCGCGCCGAGGTCTTCACCTTCATCGAGACCTTCTATAACCGCCGCCGTCTGCGCAAACACAGGACCTTCGGCTATCTCACCCCGGTCGAGACCAGGCAGCGACACCAACACACTCTCGCGGCATAACCAACGAGTGTCCAAGAGCACGGGGAAACTTCAGTTCGGGGCCCGCCCCGGCGTTTGTCCTCCAGCCCCGCAACACCCCACTCGGCATAACGGGACTTACAGCGGTCCACCGTCAACGGTGCCACACCGGCGAGCTCGGCGATGTCCTTGCGCCGTCGTCCCTCCGCCGACCACAACACGATCCGCGCGCGAAGCGCCACGACAGCCGGCACATCCCGCGAACCCGCCAACTCCCGTAACTCAGCCATCTGTTCAGAGGAGAGATCCATACTGGACTCAACGATCACGGACGCCTCAAGTTCCACAAACAGAATCACGAAATACTAGCTGGTCCAGCTTCCCAGGCTCCGGTTCTCTGGCGTGTCCCGTGTCATCGAACCTTGAGCGTTGCCACTGAAGTTTGATCACGCCCTCCATGCGAGGCACTGCGTGCCCCTATATGCGTCCGTCGTGTCGGCTTGTGAACCCTGTGTCCGACGACGCCTCACATACTGCCGCGTAGTGGTGGGCCGGCAACCGGCACGACTCCCGAAGGCGGGAGGAATCCGGCGCCAAAGCCGCCATCGTCAAAACTACGACGATTGCCCATGATGGTTATCAGGACACCGGTCTGGTCATTCCACTCCGTCGCCGCAAGGGCGAAGAGCTGGTCCGTTGCTGGAAAGGGTCACTTTCCCCGTGCGCCGCGACGTTCCCCGGAATTGACGTACGAAGGATTCCTGTCGCCCCACAACATCGTCTCCTCCATCGTCTCGACGCCCGGTTGCGCAGTCAGTACGCGGACCAGGAACTCCACCATCCCGAAGTCGTACTGGGTCCAGACGTCATCGCCGTGGCTGAAGACCAGTACGGGCCACTTGCCCGGTTCGCCGCGGGTAAGCCAGCAGAAGAGGTCGGCACTGCACGCGGCTCCCCAGGTCACCAATTCCTCAGGTTCGGCGTCGATTCCAGAGGGCTCCGTGTCCGCCCAGGTGTCGCGGGCGTCCGCCGTGATGAAACCCATGCCGCCGCGCGGCGCGCCGGGCTCGTCGCAGGTTGCCGGTGTGACGATGGAAGGGGGGATGACCTCGAGATAGTCCCCGAAGAGTACATCGCCGTAGTGGGCAATGAGGTTCTTGTAGTCGGAGGGAAACTCAAGCCCCCAGGCTTCCTCGACCGCTGCCCAGTCCACGACCAGGCCGCTGCCCGGCCGTTGAGGCAACAGCTCCGTCAATACCTCAAAGCTATTTCGCGCTGCCATGACTGCTGTTCTCCTACCTGTACCTACCGCTCTCGCTCCGCGCGCTCGCCGCCTCCTTGCTGCGCTCGGCGTCGAAGCCCTGCGGAGTAGCAGCTCCCCGCGCCTCCGCCAGGAACTCTGCGCGCTGAGGGTCGAGTCTGCTCGGTCTCAGCAGGCAACCGAGAGCGATGCGGGTGCCGTGCGTTGTGTCACTCCGCCGAACGGCGGGGTTAGAGGGTCCCAGATGCCACTGCGCGATCGCGCAGGGTGCGCAGACTGATGCGGACTCCTGCTGCGTCTTCGATGTGCCATTCGTTCATGCCCTGGCAGGTCTTGGTGCCGCGGGCGACGGCGCCGGCTTCGTCCACCCGGCCGTAGGGGGTGCCGCCGGTCGCGGTGAGGATGATGCCGCCGTCTTCGTCGATGGTCGCCCAGTGATCGGTGGAGCGGTAGGTGAGCACGATCCGTGTGCCGGCGGTGATGATCCGGGCCGCCACCATACGGGCGACATCGGTGCGGCGCCGCCCGGCAACCGACCGACGCTGCGCGGCAGCCTGCCGGGGCAGCGCCGGCGGCTGGGTGCCGCCTTCTGTCTCGCTGGTCGCGGGCACGGGCAGGCCGAGGCGCTCAGGGTCCCAGATACGTTCGAACAGGCACAGATACAGCTCCTGGCGGGTCTGTACGACCGAGGTCATCGTCTCCCGGGGGCCGAACGGCCTGAGGACCCTGTCGAGCTTGTGGGTCTTGATGAACTCGCGCAACAGGGGGTTCCGTTGGTCGTAGCCGGGGGCGATGATGCCCAGCAGGACGTTGCTGCGGGCGTAGTAGGCGGCCTTGTCGTTCAAAGGCAGGTCGTTGATGCTGGAGTTCTCGCGCCCCATGAGCAGTCCGAGGCCGCCCAGTTGGTTGCGGCGACTGCGGAAGACGACGGGGTCGGGTATCTCCTTGTGCACGCGGTGGTGGTGGTTGGCCCACAAATGCTCGATGTGGAATCGGTCGCGGTCGAGATAGGCGAGCACGTCGTGGGGGCGCTGGCAGGCCTCTTCGACGTAGGCGGTGGCCCGGGCCAGCAGATAGCGGATCTGATGGGCATTGTTGCCGCGCAGCCCGAGCGTGATCGCGTCGCGTATCGAGCTTGCGTCCTGGGTGACGAGGTCGCCGAGCGCGGCGGCGACGTCGGCCACGGTACGGCACCTGCGCAGGAGGGGAACGAGGGTGTCGTAAGCCAGGGCGTCGGCGTCGGCCGACTGCACGGGCAGGTCTTGCAGGACCCGAAGGGCGTACCAGCGGTCCATGTAGTCGGCAATGAGGCGGCCTTTGTCCTTGGCGTCCGAGGGCCGGTCGTCGGGGTCGATGGCGGCGAGGATGGCGACGGCCTGGCAGCCCAATCCGTTGCGTTCGTTGAAGAGCACTGCCTCCAGACGGTCGCCGCCTGCCTTGAGCGCGCGGCCGGCGGCGAGGAAGGGCCGGAACAGCCTGGCCGACCTCAGCAAGTCCTGCACGAAGTGCAGGAATCTGTCGGGCCGTTCGGGCAACAGTCCCAGGTGGGCGGCGTTCTGGCGGACCCATACGTTGAGATTGCTGTCGATCTGCCGACGGTCCTCGTCCTGGCCCTCGCGTGCGCAGCGGGCCAGCAGGAAGGCCTTGATGAAGCGGGATGCGGCCGTGGAGTCCTCCCGGTCCGTGGCCAGTTCCCGCAGCATCTCCTGCCATTGGGTGTTCAGCTGGTCTTCGTTCGCTCCGACGTGGGAGAGCAGGTGACTCTTGAGGAGGTCGACGGCCGTCAGGCGGGCGCCGCGGTCGTTCATCGTCTCGAACATGCGGTAGCCGTGGTCGGAGCTGGCGGCGCGGATCCCGACCAGGACCACCCGGTCCAGCAGCCACTCGGTGAAGCGGGTCAGGTTTTCTGTATCGAGTTCTTCTGCGAGCTGGGATTCGATCTGCTGGCTGCGGGCCCACAGATTGCGGCGGGAGAGCGAATCCCCCATGCCGGTTTCGTACGCGCGGGCCTCGGCGACCGCGCGTAGGACGGGTTCGTGATCGGTGATGCCGAGCGAGAAGTGCTCGCCGTCCGTCGTGATCACCCGGTTGAGCCGGTCGACGGCCCGGGTGTCTGCGCGCTCCTGTGCCGCCAGCCGCAGCTGCAGGAAGAGCAAATGAAGCGTGACGAACCGCTGCTGCCCGTCGACGAGGTAGCGCCGGTTCTTGAAGGGTTCGTAGTAGACGAACGGCCCCAGGAAGTACTGCGGCGCGGTGTGCGGCCGGCGCAGGTAGGACGGGTTGGCGGACCAGTTCCGGAACGATCCGCACAGGTCCCGCAGCAGTGTGCGGACTTCTTCCTCGCCCCAGGTGTAGTCGCGCTGGTAGTAGTCGATCTCGTAGGTCACGTCACGGAACAGCTCCTTCAGGCTGAAGCCCTGGGACCTGATCTCGTCCGAACCCATGACACCACTCCCCCGCCTGCCCGGCTGTCTGCTTATGGTCCCAACTCCCCCACCTTTCCTGTAGTCCTGGATCGCATCTGGCCGTCACGCCGTGTGGGGGTGGGTTGTTGGCGTCGCTTCGATAGGGCGGAAGGCGGTGGGTCCGACGACAGCTTGCGGCACTGGGTGCCAGGTCCGCCCGACCTCATTCCACTTCATTCGCAGCTGCAAGGGTCAGGGGTCCGCCGGATGCGCGGGCGGCCTCGGGATGGGGTACGGGCAGGGTCGCCCGCCTGCAGGCGGGGCGCCGGCCACGCCGGTGGTGTCGGTGAGGATCGCCGCGGCCTTCTCGCGGCCGGTGAGGTGGCGTCGGTGTCGCCGATGATGGTGAAGCGGATGCGGACCTCGGCCACGGCCTTGTCCGTCTTGGTCTCGGCGTTGATGCCGATCTTCTGGGTGAACATGTCGCCCGCCCTTCGCGGTGAGCTTCGCCGCGCTCGCGTCCTGGAGTTGGTCGACGGTGCCGCCGGGGGGGCGGGAACGTGCTCGGAGTGGACGGCGCGCCCGGTGTGCTGGGCGTGCTCGGCGTCGACGGGTTCGAGGAGTTCCCGCCGGGCTTGTGCGTGCCCGGCGTCTCCTTCGGCCTCGCGGGCGAACGGGCCGGGCTGGCCCCGGGGTTGTCGACGCCGGAGGGGATGCTGCGGGTGCCGTTCGGGATCGCGTGCGTGCCCTCGCGGCGGGACCAGCCAGGACAGGACCGTCTTCAGGCGGTCCTGGGCGTTGTTGTAGCTGAGGATCGCGCGGTTGAGGTCAGCCTCGTTCGACAGATCCCAGCCGTCGCGGGAGAAGGGAGCGGCCGACGAGCGCGGCGTCGTAGACGTCGTTGGGATCCCTGGTGCCGCTCGTCGCGCCCCGGCGCACCGGTGGTATGGCTGCGCTTCAACTCGTCGCCGACCCGGGGAACATGACCTTCCGTAACCAATAGAACTTTCAGTAACCGTCCCCGCCCGGACAGTTACGCCCTCGCCGCGGTCCGGGCGGGTCCCGACTCGACACAAAACACATGACCGAACGTCAGAACATACCGGCTGGTTTCGACTTGACCTGCGGGTTTCGCCGGGGGCTGTCCGGAGTCAACGCTCCCCCCATGTGGCGTGCGCCACGTATCGCCCTGCGTAGTCGTTCGTCCGCCCCTGCGCCGGATATCGTCGTCTCACCTTTCCCATGGCCCCTGCCGTTCCCTAGGGGCAACAGGGCCCCGAACCCAAGGGAAAGGCGGTTCCGATGAGCCGTTGGTCTTTGACGAGGATTCGGAACCTGCGCAGGTGGGCGCGACGGACGCTTCGGTCGGTCGGGCGCAGCTGGGCCAGGGTCACCGCGGGGATCCGAGAGATCCGGCGGACCGTCACATGGCGTGCGGCCGCCAGGTTCTGGAGGATCTTGGTGTGGATCGCCGAGTTCTACTCGGTCGTCCACTTCACCGTGGCGATGCTGGGCAACTGGCCCGTCTAACGGCGACGGCCTCGACCCAAGAGAGTCGAGGCCACCTGCGGGGTTCGCCAGGGTCTCACCCACGGTCTGTGGTAGGTCGGTGGGTGAGGCCCTTCTTTTGTTTGCTCCCGCAACCCGGAACGTCACGCGGTTCACAAAGTGTGACGCATGTCACGCACCCCGGGTTTGCACGTCCCATCATGCCTTTTACTCGGGCCGATTTCTACACGGCTTGCTGATTGACCTGGGGTTTGACCTGAATGTCTGCTCCAGGCCCTCTGAAGAGGCAAGCCTCACCAGGACTTTCCCCACAGACGCACCAGCGGTGTGTGTTACGCCACAACCAGACGTCAGCCGTCGCCTGAACCGCCGTTCTACCCGCGCAGATCCGTCCCCGGCGGGCCTCGCTCGGCCGCGTTTGTCGGACCCCCCTGGTATAAGGCGCCCGTGTACCCGGCTGGGATCGCGACCCGTTATCTGCACCCGGCCGGCCAGGCGGAGTTGTCGAATGCACCCAGGGCAGTGCACCGGTGCGCTATGCCTGGCCCTGTGCCACATTGACGCCCTGTCACGCGGTGCCGCCAACCCCCGGGCGGCACCGCGTGCCTGGAGCTGGATGTGCCGGCGCGCCCGCTCCCGCCGAGCCGAAAGAGGTCTTCGTGACGGCTTCCGCCGGCGACCCACCGTTATCAACGCGGCACGCCGCGGCAGGAGAAGAAAAAGCCGCACCGGGCATTGCACGTCCCGGCCGCCTCGCTCCCCTCACGGTCATGAGCAACGCGGCCAGGGCGACCCGATGGTAAGGCGCGCCGGTGAACCAGCATCATCCAGACAGGACCAGGGACGAGAGGGGTTTGACGAGTTCGCCAACTTCGTACAGTCAGAGCACAAGCGACTCGTGCGGTTCGTCGCCACTCTCGGAGCCACCTGGGAGGAAGCGGAAGACGCCGTATCCGAGGTGCTGATCGATCTCCTGCCCCGCTGGCATGAGATCCGCAGTCCGCGCGCTTACTGCCGTCTGGCCGCGGAGCGCGCCTACGTCAACAGTGAGGTCCGGCTGCGCAAGGCTCCCGACGCCGCAGTGCGCGGGTTCTGGGCACCCGCCCCACAGGGCGCAGCGGATGCATACGAGGGGCTCGAACACGATGACGCGCTGCGGCATCTGCGCCTATTGGACCAAGAGCAGCGCCGGGTGATGGCGTTTTTGTATGACGGCTATTCGCCCGATGAGATCGCCAAGTTGCTGGACAAGAAGGCTGCCACGGTCCGTTCAAACATCCGGCATGCGCGCAAACGGCTAAAGAAGGCCATCGCCGACGAACAGGCACTCGAACTGAGCGAGGCCGGCGCTCAGTTGGAGACGAAGCATGACTTGGGGGGTAAGTGATAGTGGAGGATTTCAGCAACTGGGACGTCAGGAGGATCCCCCGGCAGAGCTACCGGGTCATTCTCTCGGAGGAGAACGATCCGGTGGGCGAGGCTCTCATCTCCGGATACATGGCCGAGGTGGATGAGGCCGCCGACCGGATCATCACGCCGAAGAAGACGGACGAGCTGCTGCTGAAAATCAAGGTCAGCGCGTTCACCAAAGCCGCCGTGGAAAGCCACGAGTCCGGGGACGACACGCTGACCAATCTGGTGATCCAGCGTGATCTGCTGGATCCTGCCGCCGGCACCTGCCCGCCACCGCGCCGCAAGTCGGCACGGCTGAGTCTGCAATGGGCGCTGGCAGCGCAGATGACGGCGACGGTTCTGGCGCTGCGGCAGCTTCTTGCCGGCGCCGGCATCAGGGGCGGGACATCGGACGCGGTGACCATCGCGGCCATGGTCGCCTCCTTCGTCCTGACCGCGGTGATGGTGCTGCGGCGGACCGGGAAACGCCGTGCCATCACCGGGCTGGCGTGTGAGCCCGTGCCGCTGTCCCTCAGCCGCAGAATGGTGGACGTGGCCGTGGCCGTGGCCGCACTGCTGGTGACCGCGCCGCTGATGGCGGTCACAGCTCCGACGATCCTGGTGCGAGGCGGTCGTCCAGTGATCGAACGCAACATCCGAGTCGGGCAGGGCGGTTACCCGATCCGCCTGCTGAAGTATCACAGCACACAGTCATCATCGCGGACCAGCAGGTGCCTCAGGGTCTTCGAGCACTTTCCCCGTCTGTGGAACCTGTTGCGCGGTGATCTCACGCTGGTCGGCCCCAAGCCGGAACCACCCGAGGTGGCGGTGCGCTATCCGCATGACTGCCGCTGGGTCTTCCAGCACCGGCCGGGGCTCATCGGGGCTGTGTACGAAGACGCCCGGGACCTGGAGACGGATACCGACCGCTATCTGGCGGAGGTGGTTCCGGCCCAGGTGAAGGTCTTGTGCGAGAGCGTGCTGTTCAACAAGCGGCTTGCTCTGCGCCTGCTGGGCAACGCGGCCTTCGCCATGCTCGTCTTCCGGCCGGGCACCGGTCCCCAGCTGGGTATCCCGTCCCGGACAGAGGCTAATCCCGCGTTAAAGGCCGAACGGCAAGGCGACGGACCGCCGCAGGTGACCACCGAGCGGATCCGTCTGGAACGCTGGTCCCTGCACGAGACCGCGACGGCCTGAGGCCAGACGTAAGGAAGGGGGGTGATGCCTGTTCGGGCATCACCCCCCTTGTCACCTCCCCGCTACGACGAACACCACGGCTAGCAGGATCAGGGTCAGCACACCGGCTGTGCACATCACGAGGTACGACCCGCTGGTCACGTATGACCCCAGCCCGGTCACGGCAGCGGAGTTGAACGCTGCGACCTTCTCCGACGTACTCATCTTCGCCGGTGAGCCGGAGGGAACCTCCTGATCTTCGCTTTCCCTCTGCAAGGCGGCCCCTTCTGACAGTTCGGGAGTAGATCGAACGCGGGCTCACAGCCGCCCGGCGCGGCCCGCGTCATGTAGGGCATCTCGCCATCCCCGGCGTGCAACACGCTCCGTCAACCCCAGGCCAACCGATCAACATGGTGAAGATTGCGATCAACTGCGCTACGACGGGGCCAGAAGAGATCACGACGTGCCTGCCCGCACGGTGTGTGCCGGTCGGCGCTGAGGCTGGCGTGTGAGGCCCAACCGCCCTGTCGGTCAGAGAGGTCGCCCTGTGGTCTGCTTCCCGGCTGTTCCACCCCGTCCCCTGCTTCTCCACGTGCTGCACGCCCCTTCCGCAGGCACGTAACCGCAAGGGCTCGTCTGCTGGTTGTCCGGCCTGGAAGACGCTCTGCGAATGCGGATGCCGGAGCTGACCCGAGCCGCAGGGTGTCTGCTCCGTCGCGCTGTCGGCCCGTGCTCGGCCTGCTGACGGTTGGCCTACGCCGACCGTGGTACCTGCGGCGTGTCTGTCCCGCTTGAGTCGATGCCGAATCGGTTCAACTGTGCAGGCTGCAGTCTCGTCAGCGGCGGCGCAGTTCTGCGGCCCAGGTGCGCAGTTGGTCTTCGAGGGCGAGGTTGTCGCCGCGGGTCACGGTCTGGAGCAGCTGGGCGCACACGGTCGCTTCGGCGGCGAGGCCGGCGGGGCTGCCCGGGATGGGGAAGGCTTCGCGGACGCGGGCGACGGTGCCCGGCTGGAGCAGCGTGTAAGCGTAGAGGGTCGCTGCGTCGAAACCCTCTGGCGCGCGGCCCCAGCCCTCCCAGTCCAGAATCCGCAGGGGCTCGGTGAGATTGGCCCAGTGCACGTCGCCGTGGGCGGTGGTCCAGCAGGTAACCGCGGGTGCCGGGATACCTACGAACTTGGGGATGGCCCGGTCCATGTACTGCTGTCGTACGGCGATGCGGTCGGTGTCGGCGGCCGCGACCTTCTGCAGCGTCCCGGAGAGCTCCTGCCACCAGGAGTCCGGCAGCTGGAGATCGCGCTGGAGGATCGGGTCGTCGGACAGGACGGGCTGGTCGACGCAGGCCGACAGTTCCGCCCGGTAGGCAGTGCCGTCGTCGACGGCGTCGTGCACGCCCAGGAGCGCGGGCCGGTGCCCGTCGAGGTCCCCGAAGACGTGCTGGGCGTCGAGGGCGCCGTCCCACAGCTTCCCCGCGGCCTTGTCCTCCGGGGAGGACACGAGCCGCAGCCACGCCGGTTGCCCGGTGGCGGTGCGGGCCGGGGCACCCAGGGTGCGCCCGGCCCAACCCCAGAACTCCCCGCCCGGCTCGACTCGTGAGTCCAGGGCCTTCGCGGCGAGGGCGTGGTGGGCGCGCATGCGCTGTTCGGTGTCCGGGTCAGGGGGAGGCGAGTACACCAGTGATCTCCCGCAACTCGGCGGCGGACAGGGAGGTTGAGCGACGGCGTCGGCCGCCTCCCTCCAGTGTGGCGCACCGGAGGCGGCCAGAAGGACGTCCGTCACTCCTGGGCAGGACGCGATCGCCAGGACGCACGCCTGTGCGGGGGTCAGGCCCGGCCGGATGAGGTCGGCGAGCTCCTGGTCGACCACGGCGGGCAGTTCCCCGCCATGCAGCGGTGCGGAGACCATCACCCGCAGGCCCGCGCCGACGGCGGCCGGGAGCGGCCCCCGGCCGTCCAGGGCCTGCACGATCGGCGTCATCATCACCAGGCTGACCGGCAGCTGGACGGCGGCCAGGTGGCGCTGTCCGCCGGCGGCTTCGGCGGCCAAGGCGAGCAGCTCCCCCACCGTGAACGCCTCCTCCTCCAGGCCCGCCCACGTGGCGACGCCGTACCCCGCCACGTGCCCGGCCGCCACGGCTTCCTCGTCGTCCCAGTGAACGCCGAAGCCCTCGGTGCTGGTCCACGAGGCGTAGAGGTTCGTCTGGACGCGGGTGTGCAGTTCGCGCTCGATCGCTTCGCAGAGGCGGGCGAGGGGCGAATGGAGTTCGTCGACGCTGTCCAGGGCGAGGGAGGCGTCCTCCTTCAGGCGGGCGTGCAGTTCGGCCGGGTGCAGGCGGTGCCACACGGTGTGCCGGCGGGTGGCGACCGGTGTGGTGTAGCCGCCGACCAGCAGCGTCTCGCTGTCGCGGGACAGCCTCATCCGGGGCGGTTCCAGGCGGTGGCCGGCCAGGATCTGGTTGAGGTCGTCGAAAGTCATCAGTCCAGCGACATCGAGGGCGCCGGGTACATGACGGTGTTCGCGGTGCAGTGCCTGGGCGAGGAAGTCCTCGCCCAGGCACGCCGCGATGGACACATACGTCATCGCGTCAATGATGCGGCCACCCTCGCGGACCTTGTGGGTGAGCGCGTCGACCCAGACGAACGCATACGGCCCGGCGTCCAGGGGCCGGTTGCGGAACGCGGCGACCTGCTCGTCCAGGTGCTTCGCCATCGCACTGACCTGTGGCTTCGACAGCTGGGTGACACCGAGGGGCTCGGCGAGCTTCTCGACCCGGCGCGTACTCACGCCGAGCAGGTAGGCGGTGGCGACCACGCTGATGAGGGCCTGCTCGGCCCGTCGGCGCCGTTCAAGCAGCCAGTGCGGAAAGTAACTGCCCTGACGCAGCTTGGGGACGGCGAGCTCGACGGTACCTGCCCGGGTGTCCCACTCGCGTGGGCGGTAGCCATTGCGGTGGTTGACGCGTTCGTCGCTGACCTGGCCGTATTCGGCGTTGCAGAGGGCGTCGGCCTCCGCGGACATGAGCGCGTCGGCGAACGTCTTGACCATCGCACGCAGCAGATCCGGACTCGCCGCGGCGAGGTTGTCTTCCGCGAGCGCATGCAGGGGCACACTGTCAGGCGCGGTCATCGTGCTGATCTCTTTCGAGGCTTCGACACTTCGAAGATCAGCCGGTGGCCGTTCATCTATGCGGGCACCATCCCGATGCCGGAGCAAACCCCCGGATCAGGTCGAACCCGTACACCACTTCCCTGGACGCAACCGTCGCAGATGGGCCGCCAGGAGCGGACGTCTCCTTGGGAAACAAACGCAGCGGGACGCGCTCGGCGTGAAGGGTCGTGTTGCAGGCGGCTCTGTGGAGTACGCGGGCCTGTCCGATGAGCGTGCTTTCGGACGAACCGTCGACGTGTTGTGACCGCTACCGGGATCACTATTGTCGTTCACGGCAAAAGAGCCGGCCCATTTTGTTCGGCCGACTCTTCCGCGAGTCATCCGCGCGCCAACGCATCCGACTCAACTTCCCTGTTCAGCTGCGGTTGGAGCCATAGAGACAGGGCGTCGTCGCGGTGAGCGGCGACGGTGATTGATGTTGCCAGCTTCGGCCGTTACCTCGCAAGCAACACTGAGACAAAGTGAAATTAACGAGCACCGTGAGAAGCCGATCTCCACTCACCTCTCCATGGCATGGCTGGTCAGCGGTTCATTCAATTCGTCTCATGCCGTACGGAGTCGGCACATCCGAACGAGACAGAGCCGAATTACCTCGTGAGGGAGTGGGGCGACGGCATTCGAGGTGGCAGGATGCTGTGCACTCCTTCCGGCAGCGCCAACTGCCGCCCGGAGTCTTCAGGTTGGAGCCATAACAGTTTCGTCAGCACGGCGGAACAGTAAAGAGCGGAGCGCTGCCAGTGGAAAGTCGTCGCCCTTCTCGTCCAGAGCGAGGTGTGAAGCGGTGGGCCGTCCTGAAGGTTCGATCCCGAACACCCTGAGTCCGGCAGCGGGCAAACTCGCCGCCGCCTTACGAAACGGGCGCAGGCGGCAGGGCCTCTCCTATGCCGAGCTTGCGCAACGCACCAGGGACTACAGTGCGGCGACCTTGCAGCGGGCAGCATCGGGGGCCACCGTTCCCAAGCTCGATGTGGCCCGGGCGTTCGCGCACGCGTGCAGGCTGGACATCGGCGAGATCGACCGGATGTGGTTCGATGCCTACCTCGAGCGCACGGGGCATGAGGACTCTGCGTCGGGTGCTCCGCAACCTCACCTCATCAGAAACTTCCCCGAACTGTGCGCCGCGCTTGCGGAGCTAAGGCTGTCGTGCGGAGCACCGCCGTACCGGGTGATGCAACGCAGGGCGAGTGCGGCCGGCATGGAGTTGTCCCGCAGCTCAGCCCACCGCATCGCCGAACGCCGGCAGAAGCCTGGTTCGTTGACGGCTGTGAGGGCTTTCCTCGTGGGGTGCGGACTGGCCGAGCGCAGTCATGCGGTGTGGCTTGAGGCATGGCTGCGCGCGCAGCAGCATGCCGACAACACGCACTGGGCGACCGTGCATGAAGTGAAAGAGCTGAAGACCATGGTTGCGGACGGCGAGAAGGGTGAGGTAGCCCAGGGGACCGCCCGGAGATTGCTGCGCAAGGCCGGTTTCGCCGCCCAGGAGCGCTATCGCACCTTCGAATCGGCCTGGACCGTGGAGTGCCTGCAGTGTGCCGCGATTATGCGGGTGCGGTTATCTGACGTCGTCATGGGCCGCGCCGCCTGCCTGGACTGCCCCACCGTCGGAGATCGGGTCCGGGAGGCGTGGGACGATCTTTTGGCGAACCGCTCCGGCGCCCTCACTGACGAGGAAGTGCGCGCCTTGAGTGCGTGCACGGTTCTGGAAGCGCGTCTGCAGCGCAATCAGCTGGATGTGCCGGTGTTGGTGGCCGATTCTGACGGCGAGAGCATCCTGCACACCCCCACATGGCATCCGGCTCTCAAAGTGAGGTTCCCCCGTCATGCGGGATGTGCTGATCAGCTGGTCAGCAGGGGTTGATGGGTGTTCAGATTCGTTGGTTCGGCCGTCGCCTGTTCGGCG
>NZ_JBITCT010000063.1:0-42802 GCF_044453465.1 Streptomyces sp. NPDC051677 | reverse complement strand
ACCGACCCCAACCTGGTCGCCGCCGGCGCCCTGCTCACCGCGATCCCCACCCTGATCGTCTACTTCGTCCTCCAGCGCCAGTTCGTCAGCGGCCTCACGCTCGGCGCCAACAAGGGCTGAGCGGGCAGCTGAGCAGGCCGAGCCGTCCCGTTGTGAAAGAGACCTCCGTGCAGCACCCCTTCACCCACGTCGCCACCGTCCCCGTGGACCCGCGGCGCGCCCGCGTCCACGAGGAGGGCTGGCAGTCCTGGAGCCCCAGCGGCGCCTACGCCCTCGACGCCGCCCCGTACCGCCCGACCGACGCCAACTGGGCGACGGTCTGCTACCGGCCGGGCGTGACCGTGCCCGCCGGGGTCTTCCAGGGGGAGGGACTGCTGGCCCTCGCCCCCAAGGGCGAGGACGGACCGATCGTCGTGTGCGCGGCGGTGGATCCGCTGCGGTCCGTGCCCTCCATCCGGCTGGAGACACACGAGGACCGTGCGGCGATCAGCGCCGACGGCAAGGTGGACTTCTACTCCTACCTGGGCCCCGGCGGCATCCAGGGCGCCCTCGCCGACTGGGCCGACAGCCTCGGCCTGGAGGCGCCCCGCCCGGCCCCCACCGTCTGGTGCTCCTGGTACGAGTACTTCACCGCCGTCACCGAGGACGACATCCACGAGAACCTTCGTGCCATGGACACCCTCGACCTGCCCGTCGACGTCGTCCAGATCGACGACGGCTACCAGCGCGCCCTCGGTGACTGGCTCACGCTCTCCGGCCGCTTCCGCTCGCGTGCCGGCATCGCCGACGCCATCCGCGCCCGGGGTCGCCGGGCCGGCATCTGGACGGCGCCCTTCCTCGTCGACCCCAGCAGCGAACTGGCCGCCGAGCACCCCGACTGGCTGGTCGCTTCCGCCGCCGGCGGCTTCGCGCACGCCGGCCACAACTGGGGCCACGACCTGCGCGTCCTCGACACCACCCACCCGGAGGCGGCCGCGTACCTGACGGACGTCTTCCGCACCCTGCGCGCCGAGGGCTACGACTACTTCAAGGTCGACTTCCTGTACGCGGGCGCCCTGGACGGCGTCCGGCACGACCGGACCGCGGACCCCCTGACGGCCTACCGCTCAGGCATCGAACTCATCAGGGCGGCGATCGGCCCGGAGTCCTACCTCCTGGGCTGCGGCGCGCCGATCCTCCCCTCCCTCGGCCTGTTCGACGCGATGCGGGTCAGCCCCGACACGGCGCCGCACCGCCGTCCCGAGGCCGACGACTACAGCCAGCCCGGCCAGGACCCGGCCGAGTTCACCGGCGCCGGCCGCCAGTGGCAGCACGGCCGCCTCTGGGTGAACGACCCGGACTGCCTGATGGCCCGCCCGGCGGTGGAGACCCGCGAGCAGTGGGCGGCGCACGTCGAGGCGACGGGCGGCCTGATGGCCTCCAGCGACCGCCTGCTGTCGCTCGACGAGTGGGGCGTGCACACCACGCGCCGTCTCCTGTCGGGAGGCGAGTGATGGAGCGCGCTCTGAACGTCCCCGGCATCGCCTACGGCGGCGACTACAACCCCGAGCAGTGGTCCGAGGAGGTCTGGGCCGAGGACATGCGGCTCATGGCCGAGGCCGGCGTGACCATGGTCAGCGTCAACATCTTCTCGTGGGCGCTGCTGGAGCCCGCCGAGGGCGCGTACGACTTCTCGCACCTCGACCGCATCCTCGACATGCTCTACGCCCACGGCATCGCCGCCGACCTGGCCACCCCGACGGCCGCGCCACCGGCGTGGTTCTTCCGGGCCCACCCCGAGGCACTGCCGGTGGACCAGGACGGCCGGGGACTGTCGTACGGCAGTCGCCAGACGTTCTGCCCGTCGAGCCCCGCCTACCGGGAGGCGGCGCTGCGGATCGCCCGTGCGCTGGGCGAGCGGTACGCCGACCACCCCGCGGTCGTCATGTGGCACGTCCACAACGAGTACGGCTGCCACAACGCCGAGTGCTTCTGCGACACGAGCGCGCAGGCGTTCCGCCGCTGGCTGCGCACCAGGTACGCCGATGACCTGAAGGCGCTCAACGACGCCTGGGGCACCGCCTTCTGGAGCCAGTGGTACTACGACTGGGACGAGATCCTCCCGCCCCGCGCGACCGGCGCCGTCCCCAACCCCACCCACCGGCTGGACTGGCGCCGCTTCTGCTCGGACGAACTGCTGTCGCTGTGCACGGCGGAGCGAGACGTGCTGCGGGCGGCCGCCCCGTCGACGCCCGCCACCACCAACTTCATGGTGATGTACAACTTCGACGCGCTGGACTACTGGCGTTGGGCGCCCCAGCTGGACATCGTCTCCAACGACCACTACCTCCGCTCCACGGACCCCGAGTCGGAGATCGACATCGCGATGAGCGGCGACCTGGTCCGCTCCCTGGCCGGTGGCCGGCCCTGGCTGCTGATGGAGCACTCGACCGGCGCGGTGAACTGGCAGCCCGTCAACAGGGCGAAGACCGCAGGGGAGTTGCGCCGCAACGCGCTCGCGCACGTCGCCCACGGCGCCGACGGCATCGCCTACTTCCAGTGGCGGGCGGCGAAGGCGGGCGCCGAGCAGTGGCACTCGGCGATGCTGCCGCACGCGGGCACGGACAGCGTGATCTGGCGGGACGTCGTGGCGCTCGGCGCGGATCTGAAGGCGCTGGCCGAGGTGCGCGGCAGCACGGGCACGGCCGAGACGGCGATCGTCTGGGACTGGGACGCGAAGTGGGCGCTGGAACTCCCGTCCCAGCCAAGTGAGTCGATCCGGTACCTGGACCTGGTGCGCGCCTGGTACGAGCCGCTGTGGCGGGCGGGCGTCGCCGTGGACTTCGTCCGCCCGGACGCGGACCTGTCGGCGTACCGCCTGGTCCTCGCCCCGAGCCTGTACCTGGTCGACGACGCGGGCGCGACGAACCTGACGGCGTTCGCCGAGCAGGGCGGCACGCTGGCGGTCGGCTTCCACAGCGGGGCGGTGGACGAGAACTGCCATGTACGGCTGGGCGGTTACCCGGGCGCGTTCCGCGAGGCGCTCGGCGTCCGCACGGACGAACTGTTCCCGCTGCTGCCGGGCGAGACGGTGGGCCTGGACGGCGGCGGCACGGGCTCCCTGTGGTCGGAGCGGGTGCGGCCGGCCGGTGCGCAGACGGTGTCCTCGTACACGGAGGGCCCGCTGAAGGGCGTCCCGGCGATCACCCGGCACGGCTACGGCACGGGCACGGCCTGGTACGTGGCGACCCTGCCCGACCCGCCGACGCTGGCGGCGCTGCTGGACCGTGTCCGGCAGGAGACGGGCGTACGACCGGTGCTGGAGGGAGGTGTGCCGACGGGCGTGGAGGCGGTCCGCCGCCGGGGGAAGGACGCCGACTACCTCTTCCTCATCGACCACGGCGGCACAGGAGCGAAGGTGACCGTCGCCGCCGAGGCACTCGAACTCCTCACCGGAAACCCGGTACCGGACGGTTCGGTGACGTTGCCGCCGGGCGGCGCCGCGGTCGTACGGGAGCCGCACGGGGCATAGCCGGGGAGAGGACGGCGGGGCGCGGCACGCCCCCACCGCGTGCCGCGCCCCGTTCCCCGCTCCCCGGGTCAGGTGGTCATCAGGTGGCCATGTGCGGCCGAGTCATCAGGCCCTTTCGAGGTCAGGCCGTCTCGAGCCCCGGCAGGGTTCCCGTGCGGGCTGCCTCGCCGTACCACCGGGCGCTCGACTTCGGGGTGCGGGTCAGCGTCGCGTAGTCCACGTACACCGCGCCGAACCGCTTCTCGTAGCCGTACGCCCACTCGAAGTTGTCCAGCAGGGACCACAGGTAGTAGCCCCGGACGTCCGCGCCGTCGGCGATGGCTCGGTGGACCGCGGAGAGGTGGCCGTGCAGGTAGGCGATGCGCTCCGGGTCGTGGACACGGCCGTCGGGGTCGGGCTTGTCGTCGTAGGCGGCGCCGTTCTCCGTCACGTACAGCGGCAGGCCCGGGGCCTCCCGGGTGTAGCGCATGATCAGCTCGTGCAGGCCGGTCGGGTCGATCGTCCAGCCCATCTCCGTGCGGTCGCCGGGCGTCTGGTGGAAGGCGACGTCGTCGGCGGCCGGCCAGGGGGAGTGGTCGCTCGCGCCGTGGCCGTCCGTGCGCGGGCCCTTCACCGTGGCGTCCGCCGCCGAGACCAGCGTGGGCGTGTAGTAGTTCAACCCCAGCGCGTCCAGCGGCTGGTTGATGGCGCGCAGATCGCCGTCCAGGACGTACGACCAGTCCGTCAGGGACGAGGTCGCCGCCAGCAGGGTCTCCGGGTACGCGCCCCGCAGGATCGGGTCGTGGAAGACGCCGTTCGCCAGGTCGTCGATCTTCCGGACCGCCGCGAGGTCCGCCGGGTCGCCCGGGGAGAGCGGGCGCACCACCGACGAGTTGAGGCTGATCGCCACCGCGTTGCGGGCCGGCATGGCCGCGCGCAGCGCCGAGGTGCCGAGGCCGTGCGCCAGGTTCAGGTGGTGGGCCGCCTTCAGCGAGGCCGCCGGGTCCGTGCGCCCCGGCGCGTGCACCCCGGAGGCGTAGCCCAGGAACGCGCTGCACCACGGCTCGTTCAGCGTGATCCAGTTCTCCACGCGGTCGCCGAGCGCCTCCCCGACGATCTGCGCGTACTCCGCGAACCGGTACGCCGTGTCCCGCTCCGGCCAGCCGCCCGCGTCCTCCAACTCCTGCGGGAGGTCCCAGTGGTAGAGGGTGACGGCGGGCTTGATGCCCTTCGCCAGCAGCTCGTCCACCAGTCGGCGGTAGAAGTCCAGGCCCACCTGCACCGCGGGACCGCGTCCCGTCGGCTGGACCCGCGACCAGGAGATCGAGAAGCGGTACGCCGTGAGGCCCAGCTCCGCCATCAGCGCCACGTCGTCGCGGTAGCGGTGGTAGTGGTCGACAGCGATGTCACCGTGCTCGCCGCCGGCCGTCTTGCCCGGCGTATGGCTGAAGGTGTCCCAGATCGAGGGCGTGCGGCCGTCCTCGCGCACCGCCCCCTCGATCTGGTACGCGGACGTCGCCGCGCCCCAGAGGAAAGCGGAGGGAAAGGTCACCGGGGTGACGGGCTCAGGCATGGAAGCGCTCCCATGAAAGGTCGTCGAGACCGACGAAGGTTGGGGGGAAGTGGTGCGAAGGGGGCCGAGGCGGCGGTGACCCGGCCCCCGGGGAAGTCACGGGCGGGGGGCGTCGTACGGCGAGGCGGGCGTCGTCACCCCTTCACCGCGCCCTGCATGATGCCGCCCACGATCTGCTTGCCGAAGATCGCGAAGACCACCAGCAGCGGCAGCGTGCCCAGCAGCGCGCCCGCCATGATCAGGGACTGGTCCGGGGTGTAGCCACGGCCCAGGCCCGCGACCGCGACCTGCACGGTCGGGTTGCCGGTCTGGCTCAGCACCAGGAACGGCCACAGGAAGTCGTTCCACGTCTGGACGAACATCAGCATGCCCAGCACCGCCATCGCGGGGCGCGCCGCGGGGAACACCACGTGCCACACCACGCGCCAGCTGCTCGCGCCGTCCACCCGCGCCGCCTCGATGATCTCGTCGGGCAGCGCCTGGATCAGGTACTGCCGCATGAAGAACACCCCGAACGCGCTCACCAGCGACGGCAGGATCACCGCCTGCAGCTGGTCCGTCCACTCCAGCTTGGCGACCATCATGTACAGCGGGATCACGCTCAGCTGCGGCGGCACCATCATCGTGCCGATCACGATCAGCATCAGCGCGCCCCGGCCCCGGAACCGCAGCTTGGCGAAGGCGAACCCGGCGATCGTCGACAGGAAGACGATCGTCGCCGCCGACGTGCCCGCCACGATCGTCGTGTTGACGAACGCCTTGCCCAGGTTCGCGTCGTTCCAGGCCACGTCCAGGTTGTGGAAGAGGTTCGAGCCGAACACGAACGGCGGCGGGTTCTGCGCCAGCCGGTTGTTGTCCCGGGAGGCGGCGATCGCCGTCCACACCAGCGGGAACAGCGAAACGATGGTGAACAGGATCAGGATCGCGTACGCGATCGGGCCGCCGTGCATCTGCCCGCCCGCCCGCGCGGACTTCGGCCGGCGCACCTTGCGGGCCGCCGGTACGGCGTCCTCGGGCTCCACGGTCTTCGCGGTCGTTGTCGTCGTCGTCACGGCCGGTACTCCTAACTACTGGCGCGCAGCCGGCGCGAGATGACGTAGTTGACGATGCCGACCACGATCAGGATCAGGAACATCGTCCAGGCGATCGCCGAGGCCCGGCCCAGGTGCTGGTTCACCCAGCCCTGCTCGTACAGGTACAGCCCCAGCGTCTGGAACTGGTGCTCCGCGCCGCCCGAAGCGCCCTTGTTCGCGTCGAACAGCAGCGGCTCGCCGAAGACCTGAGAGGCGCCGATCGTCGACACGACGACCGTGAACAGGATCGTCGGCCGCAGCGACGGCAGCGTGACGTGCAGGAACTGCCTCCAGCGGCTCGCGCCGTCCAGCGCCGCCGACTCGTAGAGGTCCTGCGGGATCGCCTGCATCGCGGCCAGATAGATCAGCGCGTTGTAGCCCGTCCACCGCCAGATGACGATCGACGACACCGCGATCTGCGACGGCCACTTGTCGTTCTGCCAGTCGATCGCGTCGATCCCGACGAAGTGCAGCGCCCAGTTGATCATGCCGTAGTCGCGCCCGAAGAGCAGCACGAAGACGAGCGAGGCCGCCGCGATCGACGTCGCGTACGGCGCGAGCATCGCGACCCGGTAGAAGGTCGAGGCCCGCAGCCTGTAGTTGAGGATGTGGGCCAGGCCCATGGCCATCAGCAGCTGCGGAACGGTGGAGATGATCCCGATCGTCAGGGTGTTCTTCGCCGCGTTCCAGAAGAAGTCGTCGTCGAAGATGCGCGTGTAGTTGCGCATCCCCACCCACGTCATGTCGGTGGGCGCGGTCAGCTCCACCTGGTGCAGCGAGGCCCAGCCGGTGTAGAGCAGCGGGAACAGGCCGAACGCGAGGAACAGCAGGAAGAACGGCGAGACGAACGCGTACGGGCTCCAGCGCATGTCGCGCTGCCAGCGGCGGGAGAGCCGGGCCCGGCGCCGCTGTTCCGCCTCCGGTGAGACGGCGGGCGGGCGGCCCGGGGCCGCGCCCCCCTCCTTGACGGGGGGCGCGGCGGTGTCGTGGCGGGTGGCCATGCGGGTCACTTGTCCAGGTTGTTGTCGATGGTCTTGGTCGCCGTGTTCCAGGCTTCCGCCGCCGACTTGCCCTTCGTCACGAGGAAGACGCCGTTGTCGGACAGGCCCTGCTGGATGATCTGGTCCTTCGGGCCGATCACCTGCACCGGGGCGGTCTTGGCCGCCTCGGAGAAGACCGTGCCGACCGGCGAGTCACCGGTCATCGCGTTCTTGGCGCCGGTGACTTCGGGCATCGTGTACGTGGCCGGCGCGCTCGGGAAGTTGCCCTGCACCTTGAAGAGCTTCGCCTGCTGCTCGGGCGCGGTCAGCCACTTGACGAGCTCTTCGGCCTCCTTCACGTGCTTGCCGCTCTTGGGCACGCCCAGGAAGGAGCCGCCCCAGTTGCCGGACTTGGGTGCGACGGCCACGTCCCACTTGCCGGCGTCCTCGGCCTTCGCGTTGCCCTTGATGGTGCCGAGCATCCACGGCGGGCAGGCGATGGTGGCGAACTTGCTCTGGGCGATCGTCGTGTTCCAGGCCGGCTGGAACTGCGTCTGGGGCTGGACCAGGCCCTCCTCGGCGGCCTTCGCGGTCAGGTCGAAGGCGGCCTTCACGGCCGGGTTCGTCTTGTAGATGACCTCGCCGGAGGAGTCGTAGAACTTCTCCTTCTCACTGCTGAGGATCGCGTTGATCAGACCGCCGGGGGAGTCCATGAAGAACGTGCCCGCCTTGGCCTTCTTCTTGTACTGCTCGCCGGCGGCGATGAACTTGTTCCAGTCGCCGGCCCACAGCTTGCCGACCGCCTCACGGTCGGTGGGCAGACCGGCCGCCTGGAAGAGGTCCTTGCGGTAGCAGAGGGCCATCGGGCCGACGTCGGTGC
This sequence comes from Streptomyces sp. NPDC051677, assembly GCF_044453465.1. NCBI lineage: Bacteria > Bacillati > Actinomycetota > Actinomycetes > Kitasatosporales > Streptomycetaceae > Streptomyces > Streptomyces sp. NPDC051677. The sequence continues at coordinate 34,806 of NZ_JBITCT010000063.1, read as the reverse complement.
CGAGGCCGATCGTCTGGCCGTCCTTGGTGGTGGCCTGCGACCACTTCCAGCCCAGCCACTGGCTCTTGTCGACGCCCGAGACCTTCGACATGTCCTCGAACTTGGCCGCCTGGGTGGCCACGACCTCGGCGATGTTGCCCACCTCGATGGCCTGGACGTCCATCAGGCCGCTGTTGGTGGTGAGGTGGTTGACCAGCGCCGGGTAGTAGTTCTCGTTCTTCTCCGTGACATTCTCGGCGATCTTGATGTCGGGGTGGAGCTTCTCGTACTCGGTGTAGAGGCCGGCCTCCTTGAAGCCGAAGGTGCCGAACAGACCCAGCGTGATCGTGGTCTTGCCCTTGCCGCCGCCCGACGACGCGCCGTCGGAGGCGTTGTCGTCGCCGCTGTCGTCGGCACAGCCGGCCAGCAGACCGGCGCCCAGTGTCGCGACGGTCGCGAGGACTACCGCCCGGCGGGCGGTTCGGGTACGTGCTCGCATTGCGTCCTCCTGTTGCCCTGACGTGCCGACCCCCCGGCCAACTGCATTGTTGGGCCCGTTAGTTACTCGCTGCGGCTCGGGCGGGGAACGTGCGGGATGTGTATGTGTCAGGTACCGTGGGAGCGCTCCCACAGGTGATGTGTTGAAGAGTCGTCGGTTCGGGCGGGGGTGTCAAGGGCGGGGGACCGGAGAGATGCGTTCAGTTATCGGCCCGTTAGCTAACTCGCCGGGACAGCGCTTTCCCGCCAGGGGAGGGCGAGTTGGGCCCGTCCGGCGCGGGGCGCCGACGGCCCGCGCGGCGGCGCCGCGGCGCAGGCCCCCGGCGACGGTGGCCCGACCGGGCCGGACCGGGCAGGACTGTTAGATTCCAGGCCAGCGCGAACAACGGCGGGAAGGCGGAGCCCATGGCAAGCCACGGAACGCGGGGGCGGAGCGGTGGTCGGCCGACCCTCGAAGAGGTGGCCGCACGTGCCGGCGTCGGCCGCGGCACGGTCTCCCGGGTGATCAACGGCTCGCCCCGGGTCAGCGACGCGACCCGCGCGGCGGTGGAGGCGGCGGTCGCCGAGCTCGGCTATGTCCCGAACACCGCGGCCCGCGCCCTCGCCGCCAACCGCACGGACGCGATCGCGTTGGTCGTCCCCGAGCCGGAGACCCGTTTCTTCGCGGAACCGTACTTCTCGGACATGCTGCGCGGCGTCGGCGCGGAACTCTCCGAAACCGAGATGCAGCTGCTGCTGATCTTCGCGGGTAGCGACCGCGAACGCCGCCGACTGGCCCAGTACCTGGCGGCGCACCGTGTGGACGGCGTCCTGCTGGTCTCGGTCCACGCCGACGACCCCCTGCCCGACCTGCTCGCCCAACTGGAGATCCCGGCGGTGATCAGCGGCCCCCGCTCGGCCGGGGAGACGCTGCCCTCGGTGGACTCCGACAACTACGGCGGCGGCCGCTCGGCGGTCGAGCACCTGCTCTCCCGCGGTCGCACCCGCATCGCCCACATCACCGGCCGCCTCGACGTCTACGGCGCCCAGCGGCGCGTCGACGGCTACCGCGACGCCCTGCGCGACGCGGGGTACGAGGTGGACGAGGGCCTCATCGCCCCGGGCGACTTCACCGAGGAGGGCGGCCACCGCGCGATGCGCGAACTCCTCGCCCGCACCCCCGCCCCCGACGCGGTCTTCGCCGGTTCCGACGTCATGGCCGCCGGCGCCCGCCAGGCGCTGCGCGAGGCGGGCCTGCGCATCCCGGAGGACGTCGCCCTGGTCGGCTACGACGACTCGGCCATCGCGCGCCACATGGACCCGCCGCTGACCAGCGTCCGCCAGCCCATCGAGGAGATGGGCCGCAGGATGCTGGACCTCCTGCTGACCGAGATCGCGGACCGCCGCCCGGCGGTGTCCCGGGGCCTGGAACGCCGACAGGTGGTGCTGGCCACGGAGTTGGTGGGGCGGGCCTCGTCCTGAGGCCGCTTTCGTGTGGGGGAGGGCTTCGCCGCGGTCGGGAGTGCCGGCGCCGGGCGGTGCGGGTCACTGCAGCAAAGACGACCGCCACCGGATCTCGCCGTCGTGTTCCTCGCCCGTCGGGGACAGTCCCGCCGCCGTGGCGACGGCGGCCGAGGCGTGGTGGTCCGGGTGGATGTGGGCGATGACCGTGTGCACGCCCTGCTCCCGCAGCCACCCCACGAGCCCCCGCGCCGCCTCCGCGGCGAGGCCCCGGCCCTGCCAGGGGACGCCGGTCACCCAGGCGATCTCGGCGGTGCGGCCCCGGTCCGTGATCGTCGCCTGGACGGTGCCGGTCAGGCAGCCGGCGTCGCGCAGGCGCAGGACCCAGTTGCACCAGGAGACGGCCGGGTCCGGGGAGCCGGCGACGAGACGTCCGTAGCGGGCGTGCAGGGCTTCCGGGCTGCTGGGGGCGCCGCCGATGAAGGTGTGCAGGGCGGGATCGGCCAGGACGGTCGCCATCTCCGCCGCGTGGTCCACGCGCAGGGGGAGGAGGTCGAGACGGGCGGTGCTGATCGGTTGGGCGTGGACTGCCGGCCCCATGGACGAACGCCCCCGTTCTCGGAAACACATCAGCCGGTGACCTCCCTTACGGGAAGTCACCGGCTGATGACTCAGGGTGAGTGACGGGACTCGAACCCGCGGCATCCTGGACCACAACCAGGTGCTCTACCAGCTGAGCTACACCCACCACGCCCGGCAGTTGGACTTTGCGGTCTCCCTACCGGCCGAGAAAAAGTGTACAGGGTCCGAAGGGGTGCTCGCGCACGGCTTTTCCGGGCGCCTCCCGCGGCCCCCTACTGGGCGGGCAGGACGTGCTTCGCGGCGATGGCCTTGGCCGTGTCGGAGTCCGGGCCGGGCTGCGGTACGAAGACGGCCTCGCGGTAGTAGCGCAGTTCCGCGATGGACTCGCGGATGTCGGCGAGCGCGCGGTGGTTGCCGTTCTTCTCCGGGCTGTTGAAGTACGCCCGCGGGTACCAGCGCCGGGCGAGCTCCTTGATGGAGGAGACGTCCACGATGCGGTAGTGGAGGTAGTTCTCCAGGGCCGCCATGTCCCGCGCCAGGAAACCGCGGTCGGTGCCGACGGAGTTGCCGCACAGCGGCGCCTTGCCGGGCTCCTTCACGTGCTTGCGCACATACGCCAGCACCTGCTCCTCGGCCTCCGCGAGCGTCGTCCCGCCGGCCAGCTCGTCGAGCAGCCCGGACGAGGTGTGCATCTCGCGCACCACCTCCGGCATCGTCTCCAGTGCCTTGGCCGGCGGGCGGATGACGATGTCCACACCGTCGCCGAGGATGTTCAGCTCGGAGTCGGTGACGAGGGCGGCAACCTCGATGAGAGCGTCGTCGGACAGCGAGAGGCCGGTCATCTCGCAGTCGATCCACACCATGCGATCGTTCATGCGACCACCCTAAAGCTGACGTCGGCTTTTCGGACGCCCCGCGTTTGTGTGGGCCTTGTCCACAAGGGACGCGACCGTGAGGTCCACGCCGAACGCCGGACGGGTCGAGTCGGTCCCGTCCGGCGTCACGAGGTACGTGCTCAGCTACCGCTGCGCTGCCCCGGCAGACTCGCCCGCGAGCTGGCGTACGCCTCGCGCGCGTGCTCGGACGGCAGGGACGCCGACGAGCCCACCGCGCCGGCCGCCGCGGTCGCCGTGCGCCGGACCTGCGGCGGGACCGGCCCCGGCCCCTCCGGGTGCAGCGACGGCGGCGGTGGCGGCGGCGACGGCTCGCTGTCCGTCGTGCGTTCGCCCTGTGGCCTGCGCGCCCGGTACGCCGCCCGGTACGCCGCCGGGGACGAGCCCAGCTGGCGCCGGAAGTGGCCGCGCAGGGCCACCGGCGAGCGGAAGCCGCACCGGCCCGCGACCTCGTCCACCGAGTAGTCCGACGTCTCCAGCAGACGCTGCGCCTGCAGCACCCGCTGGGTGATCAGCCACTGCAGTGGCGCGCTGCCGGTCAGCGACCGGAAGCGGCGGTCGAAGGTGCGGCGGCTCATATAGGCGCGTGCCGCCAGCGTCTCCACGTCGAACTGCTCGTGGAGGTGTTCCAGCGCCCAGGCGACGACCTCGGCGAGCGGGTCGGCGCCGATCTCCTCCGGTAAAGACCGGTCGAGATAGCGCTCCTGGCCGCCGGATCGGCGCGGTGGGACGACGAGACGCCGGGCCAGCGCGCCCGCCGCCTCGTTGCCGTGATCTGTCCGCACGATGTGCAGACAGAGATCGATTCCGGCCGCGGTGCCCGCCGACGTCAGGACGTCGCCGTCGTCCACGAAGAGTTCTCGTGGATCGACGTGCACCGACGGGTAGCGCTTGGCCAGCGTCGGTGCGTACATCCAGTGGGTCGTCGCCGGGCGGCCGTCGAGCAGGCCTGCGGCGGCCAGCACGAACGCGCCGGTGCACAGGCCCACGATGCGGGCGCCCTCTTCGTGCGCCCGGCGCAGCGCGTCGAGCGCCTCCTCCGGCGGCGGCGAGGTGATCGAACGCCAGGCCGGCACGACGACCGTGCCCGCCCGTGAGATCGCCTCCAGGCCGTGTGGCGCGGTGAGTTCCAGGCCCCCCGTGGTCCGCAGCGGGCCTTCTTCGCCGCCGCACACCAACAAGCGGTAGCGCGGCACGCCGGCGTCCTGGCGGTCAATCCCGAACACCGACAGCGGAATGGAACTCTCGAAAATGGGGCCGCCGCTGAACAGCAGCACCGCGACGATCTCCTTGCGGCGTCGCCCGGACAGTTTCCGGGCCGCGGCTTCCGGCGCGGCAGTGGAGTCGTGGCTCATCCTGCTAAGCCCCCCTCGGTGGTCGCGGCTCCTCGGTTGTGTCGCTCCTGCACGTTTCCCCTCGGTCCTGCACGAGTCCCCCGCCGTAGACAGTCAAGATCGAATCTACTGTGTCGCATGATGCCGGCGTGGCCAGTTCACCACCCGGCAGATTGTCGACATGGCAACTTGGCGTGAAGCATTCGATCACGAAGCGTTGCACTAGTGGGCCGTGCAGGGAAGTGCGCCTCGGTGCGGTGGCCAATCCACGTAGGGTGCGCAGGGCCCCTGAGGCCCTTTCCGTGCAGGTGGAACGGGGGGTGGGGGGTGGTTACGGCAAGGAATGCACAGGGTCGGGAAGTTGGCTGAAAAGATGCGGGTCCGTGCGCGAAAACCGGTCAACCGACCGGTGAGTTTCCCCCAGAGTGACGACCGCCACGACGGGACCCCGTTCCGGTGCGCTGACGGCGCCCCCGGTGGTGCGCCTGCGGCGCGTGCTCCTCGTCGAGCAACCGGGCCGCGCACCGCTCGGACCGGCGCAGCAACACCCGGCAGACGGCCGTGACGGCGGCGAGGCCGAGGGCGGTGCCGGCGGCGCCGGCCAGCGAGGCGCCGTACCAGAGGAGGACCACCGGGACCAGGACGCAGCTGAAGGCCGCCCAGCGCATCAGGTCGGTCGTCCGGTCGTCGCGGGGGTCACTGTCGCGGGTGGCGCGGGACGAGGGCACGGGGCGGGCTCCTTCCTGGGGCGGCGGTACGGCGGGCGGTGCGCGGGCGATGGTGCACGGGGTTGGCGGCGGTGCACGGGGTTCAACGTCCGTCCGGGCGGTCGGTCACTGTCGGGGTCGGTTCCGCGTAAATGAATCCTGTGCAAACCGCCTGTACGGGGCAGCAACCATTGCGTTACGGGCGTCCGCTCGTGCATGCTCCCTGGAACCCCCACCGGGGGCGTGCGGGATCTGGGCCCAGGAGGCGTGCCGCCGTACCCTTGGGGGTATGGGGTTGGGAAGACAATTCCCGGACAGCTCCGCCGCTCACCGCCGTCCCACCCGTATAAGGATCGATACGCCGAGACAGCCATGGCCGGTCACGAATTCTTCGAACCCGCGGACCGCAAGCGGCCCGTCGCCGACCCTACGGCGGCCGAGCCCCTGGCGGCGGAAGACGCACGCCACTCCTGCGATCCCGCCTTCAAGCACGGCGTGGTCGTCGGCTTCGACGGCTCCACGTCCAGTGAGCGCGCGCTCGCGTACGCCATCGGCATGGCCCATCGCTCCGGCTCGGGCCTGATCATCGTCCACGTCGCCAACCGGCTGCCCACCACGGTGTGGGCCGGCTGCGAGCCGCCCGTCTTCGTCGACGTGCCGGACCATCGCACCGAGGTGCTCGGTCTGGAGCTCGCGTGCGCGGAGTACCTCGCCGAGGTGCCCTGGATCCTGGTCGAGCGCGGCGGCGACATCTGCCACGAACTCGAAGAGGTGGGGCGGGAGTACGAGGCCGACGCGATCGTCGTCGGCTCGACCCACGGCATCGTCGGGCGCATCTTCGGCTCCGTCGCGGGGCGGCTCGCCAAGCGGGCGAAGCGGCCCGTCATCGTCATTCCGTAACGCGCCGCTCTCCGGGCGAGAGCCGCTCTCCGGGAGAGATGAGATCCGGGCGCCTCGCCCTCCTGCCGTCCACTCCCTTTGTGCGCAGCGTAATACTACCGACGCGTAGAGGTGTTTGTGCCCTTGTGAAGGGCATATATCGCTCACACACCTGCACATGCGTGAAGCATGAAGCGTGAAGGGAGCTTGCCGTGGACAACGACGTCTCTGCGGGAAGCAGCATCACCACCATCGCCGGCCGACTCGCCCTCGGCGTCACCCTGTTGGCCTTCGGCCTCGGGTACACCGACCTCATCGACGGCGTGACGGCTGCGGACGCCGTATCCATCGCCCACTACGTCGGCGGTGTCGCGCTGTTCGTCGCCGGCCTGTTCGCCCTCCGGGACCGCGATACGGCCACCGGAACCGCCTACACCGTGCTCGGCGCCTTCTGGTTCACCTGGGCGGTCTCCGCCGGGACCCAGGTCTCCGACAACGCCGCGGGGCTCTTCCTGGTCCTGTTCGCCCTCGTGGCGCTCTCCCTGACCGTCGCGGGCGGCGACCAACTGACCCAGGGCACCTACGGGTTGTTCCTCGTCGGGCTCGTCCTGCTCGCCGTCGCCCGGTTCGCCGGCAGCGACGGTCTCACCAAGGCCGGCGGCTGGTTCGCCGTCGCGGCGGGGGCGGTCGCCTGGTACGCGGCGACGGCGGCGCCGGCCCATTGGCCCACGGCGCTTCCCAGGCGTGCTGCTCGCCCCGGCGTGACGGCCACGGGCTGATCGGCAGCCGCGCCGGGGAGTTGGGCTTCCCCGGCGAACGAGAGCGGACCCCCCGTGACTGGTGGCGTCACGTGGGGGTCCGTTCCGTTCGTCCCGCCTACTCGACCGTTACCGACTTCGCGAGGTTGCGGGGCTTGTCGATGTCCCTGCCGAGGGCCTTCGCCGTGTAGTAGGCGAGGAGTTGGAGGGGGATGCCCATGAGGATCGGGTCGAGTTCGTCCTCGTTCTTCGGGACGACGATCGTCTGGTCGGCCTTCTCCTGGCACTCGTGGGCCACGGCGAGGATCCTGCCGCTGCGGGCCTTGATCTCCTCCAGGGCCGCGCGGTTCTTCTCCAGCAGGTCGTCGTTCGGGACGATCGCGACGGTCGGCAGCGCGGGCTCGATGAGGGCCAGCGGGCCGTGCTTGAGCTCGGAGGCCGGGTAGGCCTCGGCGTGGATGTACGAGACCTCCTTCAGCTTCAGGGAGGCCTCACGGGCGACGGGGTAGCCCCGGACGCGGCCGATGAAGAGCATCGAGCGGGCCTCGGCGAACTCCTCGGCCAGCTTCTTGATCTCCTCCTCGTAGGAGAGGATCTCGGCGATCTGGCCCGGCAGCTTGCGCAGTCCCTCGATGATGCGCTTGCCGTCGCGCACGGAGAGGTCGCGGGTGCGGCCGAGGTGCAGCGCGAGCAGCGCGAAGGCCACCGTGGTGTTCGTGAAGCACTTGGTCGACACGACGCAGACCTCGGGGCCGGCGTGCACGTAGACGCCGCCGTCGGCCTCGCGGGCGATCGCCGAGCCGACGACGTTGACGACGCCCAGCACCCGCGCGCCCTTGCGCTTCAGCTCCTGGACGGCCGCCAGCACGTCGTACGTCTCACCGGACTGGGAGACGGCGATGTACAGGGTGTCGGGGTCGACGACCGCGTTGCGGTAGCGGAACTCGGAGGCGGGCTCGGCGTCCGCGGGGATGCGGGCCAGCTCCTCGATCATCTGGGCGCCGATCATGCCCGCGTGGTACGAGGTGCCGCAGCCGAGGATCTTCACGCGGCGGATCTGACGCGCCTCGCGGGCGTCCAGGTTGAGGCCGCCGAGGTGCACGGTGGAGAAGCGGTCGTCGATGCGGCCGCGCAGCACGCGGTCCACGGCGTCGGCCTGCTCGTGGATCTCCTTGTGCATGTAGGTGTCGTGACCGCCCATGTCGTAGGAGGCGGCCTCCCACTCGACGGTGGTGGGCTCCGCGGTGGTGCGGGTGCCCTCCGTCGTGTAGGTGCGGAAGTCGTCGGCCTTGAGGGTGGCCATCTCGCCGTCGTCGAGCGTGACTATCTGGCGGGTGTGGGCGACCAGCGCGGCGATGTCCGAGGCGACGAACATCTCCTTCTCGCCGATGCCGAGGACGACCGGCGAGCCGTTGCGGGCCACGACGATGCGGTCGTTGAAGTCGGCGTGCATGACGGCGATGCCGTAGGTGCCCTCGACGACGCGCAGCGCCTCGCGGACCTTGTCCTCGAGCTTGTCGGCCTGGGCGCGGGCGATGAGGTGGACGAGGACCTCGGTGTCCGTCTCGGAGAGGAACTCGACGCCGTCCGCCTCCAGCTTCTTGCGCAGGTCGGAGGCGTTGTCGATGATGCCGTTGTGGACGACGGCGACCTTGAGGTCGGTCGACATGTGCGGGTGGGCGTTCACGTCGGAGGGGGCGCCGTGGGTGGCCCAGCGGGTGTGGGCGATGCCGGTGGTGCCCTTGAAGCGCGCCGGGACCTTGGCCTCCAGGTCACGGACGCGGCCCTTGGCCTTGACCATCTTCAGGCCGGCCGTCTTCGGGGCGGTGACGACTATGCCCGCGGAGTCGTACCCGCGGTACTCCAGGCGCTGCAGGCCCTCCAGGAGCAGGGGAGCGACGTCACGCTTCCCGATGTATCCGACGATTCCGCACATATACAGGTATCCCCAAGCTTCGGTTCAGCCGTAGACGATGCGCCGCAGTTGCCTGAGCGTGAGCTCGGGCGGGGCCACCGCACGGTATTTCAGGTCCGCCTCGATCCGATCGAAGATCTCCACGTTCACCAGGCCCTGGGCCTGGAGCTCGCGGTGGCGGCGACGGACGTAGTTCTCGGTCGTCTCGTCGAAGTAGGCGAGCACATCCTGGATCACCCGCAGCGCCTCGCCCCGCTGGAGGGGCGTGGAGCGCGTCAGGTGATCAACAAGTTCGTCGTGCACCCGTAGATCCTGAGGGACGCGAGCCGGTTTCGCAAGAAACGTGCCCGATTTCGGGCAGGCCTCTGTTAGGGAGCCTTGGGGGAACGTTGAATGTGTTATGAGCCCCTGTTCGCGATCCGTCCATTTGGCGTCTTGCGGCCCGTCGCCCGAGGCCACGAGTTTCAGACGTCATGGACACTCCTCGCATGGGCGTACCCGAGCAGCTCGCCGACCGCATGAGCATGGCCGAGCAGCACGAGTACCTGCGCTCCAAGTTCTCCCGGCGCACGATGATCAGAGGCGGCGCCGTCACGCTCGGCGCCGTCACCGGTGGCGCGTTCGTGACCGGCGCCACGGCCCAGGCCGCCGTTCCCACGCAGCCCCTCTCGCACACCGAGTCCGTCGACGGCGCCCTCGTCGCGCCCTTCGGCCGCCACCTCGCCTACGGCAACGACCCGCGCACCGAGATCACCGTCTCGTGGCAGGTCCCGGTCGCGGTGAAGAAGCCCTTCATCCGCATCGGCGCCCACCCCTGGGACCTCTCCCGCAAGATCGAGGCCGAGGTGCGCACCCTGTTCACCCCGGCGGGCGTGGGCGCGAGCGGCAACTACACCCAGTACTACGTGCACGCCAAGCTCACCTGCCTCAAGCCCGGCAAGACGTACTACTACGGCGTCGGCCACGCCGGCTTCGACCCGGCCGAGCCGCACCTGCTGGGCACCCTGGGCACCTTCACCACCGCCCCCGCCCACAAGGCGCCGTTCACCTTCACCGCCTTCGGCGACCAGGGCGTCAGCTACCACGCGCTGGCCAACGACAGCCTGATCCTCGGCCAGAACCCGTCCTTCCACCTGCACGCCGGCGACATCGCCTACGGCGACCCGGCCGGCCAGGGCAAGACCTCCGACACGGTGTTCGACTCGCGCACCTGGGACCAGTTCCTCGCCCAGACCGAGTCCGTCGCCAAGTCCGTGCCGTGGATGGTGTCGTACGGCAACCACGACATGGAGGCCTGGTACTCGCCCAACGGCTACGGCGGCGAGGAAGCCCGCTGGAGCCTGCCCGACAACGGCCCGGACGCGAAGAACCTCCCGGGCGTCTACTCCTTCGTCTACGGCAACACGGCGATCATCTCGCTGGACCCCAACGACGTCTCCTTCGAGATCCCGGCCAACCTCGGCATCTCCGGCGGCACCCAGACCAAGTGGTTCGAGGCGCAGCTGAAGAAGTTCCGCGCCGCGAAGGACGTCGACTTCATCGTCGTGTTCTTCCACCACTGCGCGTACTGCACCTCCACCGCGCACGCCTCGGAGGGGGGCGTGCGCCAGGAGTGGGTGCCGCTGTTCGACAAGTACCAGGTGGACCTGGTCATCAACGGCCACAACCACCAGTACGAGCGCACCGACGTCATCAAGGGCAACACGGTCACCAAGAAGCTGCCGATCGGCGGCACGGCCTACTCCGAGACCGAGGGCGTCGTCTACGTCACGGCGGGCGCGGCGGGCCGCAGCCTGTACGCCTTCACCGCCCCGGACTCCTACGAGGGCCACGAGCACGAGGTCGACTCCGTGGCCTCCTTCGTCAACCTCAAGGACGGCAAGCAGAACGAGACCGTCACCTGGTCGCGCGTCCGCTACCTGAACTACTCGTTCCTGCGCGTGGACGTCACCCCCGCGCCGAAGGGCCACTACACGACCCTGAAGGTCCAGGGCATCGCCGAGACGGGCGACCGGATCGACCACTTCACGGTGGCCCGCAAGGCCAAGTAACCGGATGCGCGCGCCCGGAAGGCGGGGCACGCACACCTGACGCCGGCAGGCGGTCCGCACCCGCGCTACATGCGCTTGAGGACCGCCTGTTTGGCCATCGTGAACTCCTCGTCCGTCAGGACGCCGTCGCGGTGCAGTTCGCCGAGTTCGCGCAGCCGGCGCAGCAGCGCGTCGTGGTCGCTGCCCGGCAGCGGGTCCGGCTCGGGCCGCTGCGCCGGTACGGCGTCCTCGGGGGCGGCGGCCGGATGCGGCAGCCGGGCCTGCACCGCGGCCGCGATCAGCGCCATCAACGGGTCCTTCTTGAAACCCCACAGCTGCACCGCGTTGGGGTCGTACTGCGGCGGCGTCGTGGTGACCGCGCCGCGCACCCGGAACCGCAGGAAGCCGCTGTCCAGACCGCCCGCGGGATGCCACTCGACGCCCGTGATGTCCTCGACGGCGAGGGTGCGGGCGCCGGCCGAGGACTTCGCCTCCTCCGTCTTCCAGTTCCACTCCAGGCGCACCCGCTCGCCGTCGAAGCTCGCCGTGCCGTCCCCGGCGGAGGCCGACAGGGGCACGGACGGCCCCGGCAGCAGATACCGGTCCACCGGCCCGGCCGGGACCTGGTCGAGGAGCAGCGCGCTGCGCACCTCGTCCACGACGTACTCGGCGACGCCGTACCGGTCGGACTCGACGGTCAGCTGGTAGGGGTCGTGCGGCTCGGCCAGCCGTCCGCCGGTCGCGTGCAGCAGCGGGTCCGCGCCGTCGCGCAGCCGCAGCCTCAGCCGTCCGGTCCTCTTGCCCTGCTCGAACGAGATCCCTGCCAACGCGCCCAGGGGGACGGCGAGTTCACCCAGTTCCTTGCGGAGCAGGCCGACGTTCTTGTCCCGTCCCGGGGTCAGCCGCAGGGCGTCGCCGTCGAAGACCCAGGTGCCGTCCCGCTGGATGATTTCCGCCATGGGGGGATTGTTCCAAAGAACAGGGCGGGCGCCCCCGAGGACCGTACTCGGGGGCGCCCGCCTGTCGTGATCAGAACCCCGAGACGGGATTCTTCAGGGTGCCGATCAGCTGGAGGGCGCCCGACGGGTCGGCCAGGTCCACCATCTGCTTGTTGTCGCGCAGCTGGAGCCGGTTGAGGCAGGACAGGGCGAACTCGGGCGCGAACAGGTCGTACTGGCGGAACCTGTCGGCCAGTTCGGGGTTGGCGTCCTGGTAGGCGTGGGTGACCTCGGCGACCGTGCGCCAGAAGTCGTCCTCCGCCAGGATCCCCTCGGTGGCGAGGTCGGCCGCGAGGAAGCGGAAGAAGCAGTCGAAGACGTCCGTGAAGATCGACAGCAGTTTCGTGTCCTCGGGCACGTCGACGCGGATCCGCCGGACCTCCGGCGGCAGCACCGCGTCCGGGTCCATGACGGCGATCTCCTCGGCGATGTCCTTGTAGATCGCCCGCTGCACGACCCCGTCCTTCAGCACCAGGATCGTGTTCTCGCCGTGCGGCATGAACGCCAGGTCGTAGGCGTAGAAGCTGTGCAGCAACGGGGTGTAGTACGCCTGGAGGTAGCGGCGCAGCCACTCCACCGGCGCCAGCCCCGACTGCTCGATCAGCGCGCCGGCCACCGACCGTCCCTCGTGGTCCACGTGCACCAGGGAGGCCATCGTGGCGAGCGACTCACCCTCCCGCAGCGTCGGCACCGGGCTCTCCCGCCACAGCGCGGCCAGCATCTTGCGGTACGGCGAGTAGCGGTCCGTCGCCGCCTCGTACTCCAGGTGCCGGTAGCCGACGGCCGCCCGCTCCCGGATGATCGACAGGCCCGTCGACTTCAGCACCGGGTCGTTGTCGATGAGCTGGGCCAGCCAGTCGTTGATGGCCGGGGTCGCCTCCATGTAGGCGGCCGACAGCCCGCGCATGAAGCCCATGTTGAGGACGGACAGCGCCGTCTTCACGTAGTGCTTCTCAGGGTGCGAGGAGTTGAAGAACGTCCGGATGGACTGCTGGGCCAGGTACTCGTCGTCGCCCTCGCCCAGGCACACCAGGTTCCGGCGCGCGATCTCGGCGGCGAAGGTGACGGTGAGCTTGTTCCACCACTGCCAGGGGTGGACGGGGATGAGGAGGTGGTCGGCGGGGTCCAGGCCCTGCTCGCGCAGTCGGCCGTGGAACCGCTCGACGGTCGCCTCGCCCAGCTCCTCCCGCACGAACGACTCGTAGTCGATCCCGACGCCGGCCGTGAACGCGGCCCGTGAGCGGTGCGCGGCCAGCCACACCAGCCGGACGGGGCTCGCCGTCTCCGGGGCGTACGACAGGTACTCGTGGACGCCGAAGCCGAGCCGCCCGTTGTTGGCGACGAAGCAGGGGTGGCCCTCGGTCATGCCGGTCTCGATGGCCTGGAAGCCGCCGCGCACCAGCTCGGCGGAGGTCACCTGCGGCTTGGCGAGCTTGTAGCAGGCGCCGGAGAGGGTGGAGGAGATCTCCTCCAGGTAGACCGGCAGGATCTCGTCGCTCAGGCCCAGCGTCTTCTTCAGCTCGATGAAGAAGTCCAGTGCGGCGAGCGGGAGCTCGGCGTCGTCGCGGGTGCGGGTGATCGAGTCGGCGTTCACCTGCCAGTGGTCGAGGGCGCGGCGGACGGCGGTGAAGCGGTAGTACGTCAGCCCGTCGTCGCTGCGGACGACGTACCGGCCGTCCCGCTCCTCGGGAGTGATGAGCCGCTCGTGCGCGAACTCCGCGAGGGCCTTGCGGACGAGGAGGCGGTTGGCCTTCTCCCAGCGTTCGGGGGAGAGGTGGGCGACGGCGTCGGCGAGGCTCATATGGTCGCTCCCTTCACGGCGGGGCGGTGCCTGTCGACGAAGCGGTCCCGGGTGCAGAAACTCAGCAGGGCCCTCTTCTCCGGCTTCTGGATCTCCCGCTCGGGCACGAATCCGACGGCTTCGTTCAGGGCGTGCACGGCCTTGTTGGACACGTCCGGCTCGACGACGACGCGGTGCACCTCCGGGTCCTCGAAGAGGTGGGCCATGACGGCGGTGATGACGGCCCGGGTGAAGCCGTGCACGGGCGTGTCGGTCGCCGGGGTGAGGAAGTGCATGCCGACGTCGCCGGGCCGCGGCTCGTAGAGGCCGACCAGTTCGCGGTGGGCGGGGTCGTACTTCTCCATCAGGAAGGCGGGGACGCCGTCCTCGTCGAGACCGAGCAGCGCGTGGTGGTGCTCGTCGGCCGCGATGTCCGTGTAGGCGCGCTCGACGTCCACCAGCGTCGCGTCCTGCATCATCCAGAAGGCGGCCTTGGGGTGGGTGACCCAGGCGTGCAGGAGCTCGGCGTCCTTCAGGGGGTCGAGCGGGCGGAAGGCGAAGGTCATGTGGCGAACTCCTGGAACGCGATGGTCTTCTCGACCGGGTAGTACTCGCTGCCGAGCAGCTCTCGGATGATGTAGCTGTTGCGGTAGGCGCCCATGCCGAGGTCGGGCGAGGTGATGCTGTGCGTGTGCACGCCCGCGTTCTGCAGGAACACGCCCCGGCCCGTGGTGTCGATGGCGTAGTTGCGGGCGACGTCGAAGTTGCCCTGGGAGTCGTAGCGCAGTCTGTCCTTGACCGGCGCGAGGAACTCCGGCTCGGCGTACCGGTAGCCGGTGGCCAGGACCAGGCCCTGGGACTCGATCTCGAAGTCCTTCTCCTGCTCCTCCTGACGGAAGGACAGGGTGTACGACCCGTCGGCGTAAGCGGCGCTGTTGAGCGAGGAGTTGGTGAGCAGCCGGGTGGGGACCGGGCCGCCGAGGTTCTTCTGGTAGAGCAGGTCGAAGATCTCGTTGATCAGGTCGCCGTCGATGCCCTTGAACAGGCCCTTCTGCTCGGCGGTGAGGCGGTAGCGGGTGCGCTCCGGCAGGGCGCGGAAGTAGTCGATGTACTCCGGGGAGGTCATCTCCAGCGTGAGCTTGGTGTACTCGAGCGGGAAGAAGCGCGGGGAGCGGGTGACCCAGTTCAGCCGGTAGCCGTGGACGTCGATCTCGCCGAGCAGGTCGTGGTAGATCTCGGCGGCGGACTGGCCGCTGCCGACCAGCGTGATCGACTCCTTCTTCTGCAGCTCCGCCTTGTGCTGCACGTAGCGGGAGTTGTGGATGAAGTCGCCGCCCAGCCCGGCGCAGGCCTGCGGGACGTATGGGGAGGTGCCGGTGCCGAGGACCAGGTGGCGGGCGCGGTGGACGTCCCCGGCCGTGGTCCGTACGGCGTACAGCGCGTCGCTCTCGTCGTACGTCACCTCCGCGACCGTCGTCGAGAAGCGCACGCTGCTGAGCTTGCCGGCCGCCCAGCGGCAGTAGTCGTCGTACTCGACGCGCAGCGGGTAGAAGTTCTCGCGGATGTAGAACGAGTACAGCCGCCCCTTCTCCTTCAGGTAGTTGAGGAAGGAGTACGGCGAGGTCGGGTCGGCCAGGGTGACCAGGTCCGACATGAACGGCGTCTGGAGGTGGGCGCCGTCGAGGAACATGCCGGCGTGCCACTCGAAGTCGGGCTTGGACTCCAGGAAGACGCCGTCGAGTCCGTCGATGGGCTCGGTGAGGCAGGCGAGGCCGAGGTTGAAGGGGCCGAGCCCGATCCCCACGAAGTCATGGATGCGGCTGGCTTCAGGAAGCGCGGTCAAGGGACTCTCCCAGGTACTGCTCGGCGTGGCCGGCGATCAGGTCGAGGACGGCGGCGATGTCGTCGGTCGTGGTCTCGGGGTTGAGCAGGGTGAACTTCAGGTAGTGGCGGGCGCCGACCTTGGTGCCCGCGACCACCGCGTCGCCGGAGGCGAACAGGGCCTTGCGGGCGTAGAGGTTGGCGCGATCGATCTCGGCGGGGTCGGTGACGGCGGCGGGGATGTAGCGGAAGACCAGGGTGGAGAGGGAGGGCTGCACGACGACGTCGAAGCGGGGGTCGGCGGCCAGCAGTCTCCAGCCCTCGACGGCCAGGTCGCAGACCTCGTCGAAGAGCTGCCCGATGCCGTCGGCGCCCATCGTGCGCAGCGTCATCCACAGCTTGAGCGCGTCGAAGCGGCGGGTGGTCTGCAGGGACTTGTCGACCTGGTTGGGGATGCGCTCGGTGACCATGCGGCGCGGGTTGAGGTACTCCGCGTGGTACGTCGCGTGCCGCAGGGTGGCGGCGTCGCGCACCAGGACGGCGGACGAACTCACCGGCTGGAAGAACGACTTGTGGTAGTCGACGGTGACGGAGTCGGCGCGCTCGATGCCGTCGACGCGGTCCCGGTACTTGAGGGAGGCGAGCAGCCCGCAGCCGTAGGCGGCGTCGACGTGCATCCAGGCGCCGTACTGGGTGCACAGTTCGGCGATCTCGGGCAGCGGGTCGATGGACCCGAAGTCGGTGGTGCCGGCGGTGGCGACGACGGCCATGGGGACGAGGCCGGCCTTCGTGCAGCGCTCCAGCTCGTGGGCGAGCGCGACGGTCTGCATGCGCTTGTCGTGGTCGACGGGGATGGAGACCACCGAGTCCTGGCTCAGCCCGAGGAGCTTCGCGGACTTCTTCACGCTGAAGTGGCTGACCTCGGAGGCGAAGATACGGAGTTTGCCGAGATCGTTCCCCTTGGCCTCCTCACGGGCGAGCAGCAGCGCCTGGAGGTTGGACTGGGTGCCGCCGGAGGTGAACACCCCGTCGGCGGCCGGGCCGAGGCCGATGCGCGCGGTCGTCCAGTCGATCAGTTTCCGCTCGATCAGGGTGCCGCCGGCCGACTGGTCCCAGGTGTCGAGGGAGGAGTTGACGGCGGACAGGACCGCCTCGCCCAGCACGGCGGGGATGACGACCGGGCAGTTGAGGTGGGCGAGGTAGCGGGGGTGGTGGAAGTAGATCGCGTCGCGGAGGTAGACCTCCTCCAGCTCGTCCAGGACGGCCGCGGTGTCGTGCAGCGGCTGGTCCAGGTCGATCCCGTCGATGCGGGGCGCGAGGGCGTCGACCGTGACGCCGGTGAACGGACGGTCGGTGGCGGCGAGTTTGGCGGCCACCCGCTCGACTCCTTCTGTCACGGAGCGGCGGTACTGCTCCGCGGTCGTGTCATTGAGCAGGTGCGAGCGCATGGTGGGGGTCCTCCGGGGGAAGGGGACGGGGCTGCTGCGGACGGATCGGGGAGCGGAGCCCCGGTTGGATTTAGGTAAGGCTAACCTAACTTTCGGCTAGGGAAACCTGGCTCCGCCGTGACTGTGATCACGCCCGTGCCCCCGCACAACTGCCTGCGGGGGCACGGTGGTTGCTGCTACTCCGCCTCGCGGAGCTGTTCCTCGCTCAGGCCCTGGCGCCAGTACCCGACGAAGGTGACCCGGCGCCGGTCCACACCGCGCTCCCGCACGAAGTGCCGGCGCAGCGCCTTCACCGACCCCGACTCGCCCGCGAGCCAGACGTACGGGTGCTCGGCGGGCGGGAGCTGTGCCTCCCGGAGGGCGTCGAGGGAACTCTCCCCGACCGTCCAGGTGATCTCGGCGTCCGCCGCGGTCGCCAACCCCTGCACGTCCCCGGCGTCATGCACCTGCAGCCACGCCCGCACCCGCTGCCCGGCCGGCAACGACTCCAGGATCGAGGCGATCGCCGGCAGCGCGCTCTCGTCGCCCCACAGCACCACCAGATCGGTGTCCTGCGGCGGCCGGAACCGGATCGCCCGGTTGTCGGCGATCGCGGGGCCCAGCAGGACCACCCGGTCCCCGGCGGCGGCCCGGGCGGCCCACGCGGAGGCGGGACCGGCCGGTGTGTGCAGCGCGAAGTCGACGTCGATCTCGTCGGGATCGCGCCGAAGGGCGCGGAGCGTGTACGACCGCATCACCGCCCGTACGTCGTCCGGCAGTTCCCGCCACCCCTGCCACCAGCCGTCCCCGAGCTCGAAGGGAACGGCGGGCTCCGACTGTCCCGGGTGCGGCAGGAAGAGGGACAGCGACTGGTCCTGCCCGTCGGAGAAGAAGTGCTCGAGATCCTCTCCGGCGAAGGAGACCCGGACCAGGGACGGCGAGAGCCGCCGGGTCCGTACGACGTGGAGCGAGAAGAAACGGAAGGGGGCGGCGACGGCGGTGGTCATGGGGGGCTCCCTGTACGCATCGGGGAGGGCGGCATCCTTGGGGGCGCGGGGGCTGTGCCGATATGCGGCTCCGCCGCGTGGGTGCGACAGGCCACAGACTGCCCGCAGTTCACCCCGCGACGCCGCATATCTTTCAGCTGACCTTCTTCGCCTTCTCGAGAGCCTCGGCGAGGTTCTCCAGCAGCGGCACACACTTGTCGTACGACAGAATCGGCTCCGGCGACCGGGCGATGACCTGCCCCGCCTTCACCGCGGGCAGCTTCTTCCACGTGGCTTCCGTGATCGCCGAAGGCTGGATCGTCGAGGACCGGTCGTCCATCATGATGATGTCCGCCGGGTACTTGTCGACGTTCTCCCAGCTCAGAGACTCGTACCAGCCGCCGCCCTGCTTCTTCGCGCTCTCCGGCGGCTCGACGAAGTTCACGCCGAGCGCCTTGAAGTACTCCAGGTCGATGGAGAGGTTGGTGCCGGAGACGTAGAACAGCTCGGCGCTCGCGGAACCGGCCATCACCTTGATGTCGGGCTTGGCCTTCGCGGCGGCGCGCAGCCGGGCGGCCGCGTCCTCGAACTTCTTCTTCGCGGCGGTGACCGCGGCCGCCGTCATGTCGGCGCCGAGGGACTCGGCCAGCTCCCACATGCGCTGCAGCGGAGCGGTCAGCTGACGGTCGTAGACGGAGATGCCGACGCTCGGGGCGAGCTTCGCGATCTTGTCCTTGGAGGCCTCGGGGACGTACCAGAGGGTGCCGGCGTCGTCGAACATCGTGGAGATGAGGACGTCGGGCGCGAGAGCCGCGTACTTCTCGACGTTGAACTCGTCCCAGACGTTGCCGAGGATCTCGACCTTGGCGATGTCCATGTCGCCGGCCTGGACGTCGGCCTTGCCGGTGGTGGTCTTGGTCGGGCCGAAGACGCCCTTGACCTGGATGCCGTAGTCGTAGAGCGCGGCGCCGACGCCGGTGAAGGCGACGATGTTCGCGGGGATCTTGTCGAGCTTCACCGCGGTGCCGCGGTCGTCCTTGAAGGTCCAGGGGCCGGACTTGCCCGAGGTGCTCGCCGACGACTGAGAGCCGCTGCTGCTCGCGTCGTCGTCCCCGCAGGCGGCGAGGACGGCGCCGAGTCCGAGGGCGCCGCCGGCGGCGAGGATGCCTCGGCGGGTGGGACGAGCGGCTCTGGCGTTGGACATGTCTCTGGCTACTTTCGAACGGGGCGGATCACCCGAGGACGGTTCGAATGTAGGTTAGCCTAACCTCAGTTTCTGTCCAGGGGGGCGGTAAGAGGGCGGCCCCAGGGGACTCCCTGAGACCGCCCTCTCACCGCCCCCGAAGCCGCCCTGAGGCCGCCCTGTCGGACCGATCAGCCCGCCAGGCCCAACTCCCTTGCGATCAGCATCCGTTGCACCTCGCTCGTGCCCTCCCCGATCTCCAGGATCTTGGAGTCGCGCCACATCCGGGCCACCGGGTACTCGTTCATGAAGCCGTACCCGCCGTGGACCTGTGTGGCGTCGCGGGCGTTGTCGACGGCGATCGTCGACGAGTAGAGCTTGGCGAGCGCCGCCTCCTTCTTGAAGGGCTCGCCGGACACCAGACGGGAGGCCGCGTCGCGCCAGGAGAGGCGGGCGGTGTGGGCCTTCATCTCCATGTCGGCGATCTTGAACTGGATGGCCTGGTTGGCGCCGATCGGACGGCCGAACGCGTGCCGTTCCTTCGCGTACTTCACCGACTCGTCCACACAGCCCTGCGCGAGCCCGGTGGCGAGGGCCGCGATGGCGATCCGGCCCTCGTCGAGGATCCGCAGGAACTGCGCGTACCCGCGGCCCTCTTCGCCCAGCAGGTTCGCCGCCGGGACCCGCACGTCGGCGAAGGACAGCTCACGGGTGTCCGAGGCGTTCCAGCCGACCTTCGAGTAGGGCGCGGCGACCGTGAAGCCCGGGGTGCCGGACGGGACGATGATCGCCGAGATCAGCGGTGCGCCGTCCGGCTTGCGGCCCGTCACCGCCGTGACCGTGACCAACCCCGTGACGTCCGTGCCCGAGTTGGTGATGAAGCACTTGGTGCCGTTGATCACCCACTCGTCGGTCTCCGGGTCGATCCGCGCCGTCGTCCGGGTCGCGCCCGCGTCCGAGCCGCCGTCCGGCTCCGTCAGCCCGAAAGCGCCCAGGATCTCGCCGGAGCACAGCCGCGGCAGCCACTGGCGCTTCTGCTCCTCGGTGCCGAACAGATGGATCGGCATCGCGCCCAGCGAGACGCCCGCCTCCAGCGTGATCGCCACGGACGAGTCGACGCGCGCCAACTCCTCCAACGCGATGCCGAGGGCGAGGTAGTCGCCGCCCATGCCGCCGTACTCCTCCGGGAACGGCAGCCCGAACAGGCCCATGCGGCCCATCTCGCGGACGATCTCGTACGGGAACTCGTGCCGCTCGTAGAAGTCGCCGATCTTGGGCGCGACGACGTCGTGCGCGAACTCCTCCACCGTACGGCGGAGTTCTTCGAGCTCGGGGGAGAGACGGTGGTCCATGGTGGATCACTCCTCGTGGGGCTGTGTTGTTTCGCCGAGTGCGCGGACGGTGCGGGACGGGCTGGGTCGGCCCAGTTGGCCGGCCATCCACTCGCTGGTGGCGACGAGACGGCCGAGGTCGACCCCGGTGTCGATGCCGAGGCCCTGAAGCATCCACACGAGGTCTTCGGTGGCGAGGTTGCCGGTGGCGGACTTGGCGAACGGGCAGCCGCCGAGACCGCCCGCCGAGGCGTCGACGACGGTGACGCCGTGCTGCAGCGCGGCGAGGGTGTTGGCGAGCGCCTGGCCGTAGGTGTCGTGGAAGTGCACGCCGATCACGTTCGTCGGCACGCCCCGCTCGTTGAGCGACGACAGCAGCTCCAGGACGTGGCCCGGGGTGGCGACGCCGATCGTGTCGCCCAGGCTCAGCTCGTCGCAGCCCATGTCCCGCAGCGCCGTGCAGACCCGCACGACCTGGTGCAGCGGGACCGACCCCTCCCACGGGTCGCCGAAGCACATCGACACATAGCCGCGTACGTGCGCGCCCTCGTCCTTCGCCCGCCGCACCAGCGGCTCGAACACCGCGAGCGACTCGTCCAGCGTGCGGTTGAGGTTGGCCTTCGCGAAGGACTCCGTGGCGCTGGCGAACACGGCTACGCGCCGCGCACCCAGCGCCAGCGCCCGGTCCAGCCCGCGTGCGTTCGGCACCAGGACCGGGAGCGCCACCGGCAGGCCGGAGACGAGCGGGAACAACTCCTCGGCGTCGGCGAGCTGCGGCACCCACCTGGGGTGGACGAAGCTCGTCGCCTCGATCGTCGTCAGGCCCGCGTCGGCCAGCCGGCGGACGAACTCCGCCTTCACGGCCGTCGGCACGGTCGACTTCTCGTTCTGCAGCCCGTCGCGCGCGCCGACCTCGTGGATCCTGATCCGCGCGGGCAGGTTCGGGGCCGGTACGACCATGGGGAGTGTCACTGGTCCTCCTCTGCCGATGCCGATGCCGAAGCCGATGCCGCTGTCTCTGCCGGCGC
Organism: Streptomyces sp. NPDC051677; assembly: GCF_044453465.1. Classification (NCBI taxonomy): domain Bacteria; kingdom Bacillati; phylum Actinomycetota; class Actinomycetes; order Kitasatosporales; family Streptomycetaceae; genus Streptomyces; species Streptomyces sp. NPDC051677. The sequence continues at coordinate 13,237 of NZ_JBITCT010000063.1, read as the reverse complement.
CTCGGTGGGAGCGATGACGGCGAGCACCTGGTCCATGGCGACCGTCGTCCCCGGGGTGACGTCCAGCTCGGCGACCGTGCCGGTGTGCGGCGCGGAGATCACGTGTTCCATCTTCATCGCCTCGACGACCAGCAGGCTCTGGCCCGCGGTCACCTCGTCGCCGACGGCGACCTTGACGACCGTCACCGTGCCGGGCATCGGCGCGGTCAGCGAGTCGGCGCCCGCGTGCCCGGCGCCGGACAGCGACGCGGCGACCGGATCATGGTCACGCACCTGCCAGGCGTCGCCGTCCCGCCCCAGCCAGGTGCCGTCCGGCAGCGCGACGAAGGTGTGACGGACGTCGTCGAGCCGGAAGCCGAACCGGTGTCCGGCCGCGCCCCGCGGGGGCACGCCCCCGGACCCCCGCAGGGGTCGGTCCGCGCCGGGCAGGAGCAGCTCCGCCGCGTCGCCCGGCGTGCTGCGCACGCGCACGGTCACCGGCTCGTGGCCGGCCGCCTGGAGGTGGTGCGGCGTCCAGGCCCGCTCACCGCCCAGGCGCCAGCCGTCGGCGGCGGCGAACGGGTCCGCCCAGCCGGAGCGGGAGCCGGAGCCGGAGCGGGCGTCGGTGTCGGAGGGGGCGTCGGTGTCGGGGGCGAGCGCGCCATGGCGCAGCAGCGCCGCCGCCGCGTAGACCTCCTGCGGCACCGTGTCCGAGATCAGCCCGGCCACCTCGCGCTCGACCAGCCCCGTGTCCAACTCGCCCGCCACCACCGCCGGATGGGCGAGGAGGCGGCGCAGGAAGCCCGCGTTGGTCTGCACGCCCAGCGTGACCGTCTCCGCGAGGGCCGCGCGGAGTTTCCTGAGCGCCGTCTCCCGGTCCGGGCCGTACGCGATCACCTTGGACAGCATCGGGTCGTACAGGCTGCCGACCTCGGTGCCCTCGCTGAGCCCGGAGTCGGTGCGCACGCCGTCGCCCTGCGGCTCATGCAGCTTGAGCACCGTCCCGCCGGAGGGCAGGAAGCCGCGCGTGGGGTCCTCGGCGCAGATCCGCGCCTCGACCGCGTGCCCGGTCAGCCGGACGTCCTGCTGTCCGAAGGACAGGGGCTCGCCGGCCGCGACCCGCAGCTGCCACTCCACCAAGTCGAGCCCGGTGACCAGCTCGGTGACCGGATGCTCCACCTGGAGCCGGGTGTTCATCTCCATGAAGAAGTACGACGACGGGTCCCGGCCGGGGACGATGAACTCCACCGTGCCCGCGCCCCGGTACCCGCAGGACCGCGCCGCCTGCACGGCCGCCTCGCCCATCGACGCGCGCGTGGCCTCGTCGAGAAGCACGCTCGGCGCCTCCTCGACGATCTTCTGGTGCCGGCGCTGCAGGGAGCACTCGCGCTCGCCCAGGTGCACCACGTTGCCGTGGCCGTCCGCCAGGACCTGGATCTCGATGTGCCGGGGCCGGTCCACCCACCGCTCGACGAGCAGAGTGTCGTCGCCGAAGGAGGCGCGGGCCTCGCGGCGGGCGGCCGCGATCTCGTCGGCCAGCAGTGCGGCGTCCCGCACCAGCCGCATGCCCTTGCCGCCGCCGCCCGCGCTCGGCTTCAGCAGCACGGGGACGCCGATCTCGTGGGCGGCGGCGACGAGCTGGTCGTCCGTCAGCCCGCTGCCGCTCGACCCCGGGACGACCGGCACCCCGGCCGCCCGCACGGTCTCCTTCGCCCGGATCTTGTCGCCCATGAGGGCGATGGCGTCGGCGGGCGGCCCGATGAAGACGAGCCCCGCGTCGCCGCACGCGCGCGCGAAGCCCGCGTTCTCCGCCAGGAAGCCGTACCCGGGATGGACGGCCTGTGCGCCCGTGCGCGCGGCGGCCTCCAGCAGCCGCTCCACGGACAGATAGCTCTCGGCCGCCGCGGCCGGACCGATCCGGACCGCCGTGTCGGCCTCCCGGACGTGCCGGGCGTCCGCGTCGGCGTCCGAGAAGACGGCCACCGAGCGCACGCCCATCGACCGCAGCGTCCGGATGACGCGGACGGCGATCTCGCCCCGGTTGGCCACAAGCACCGTGTCGAACATTGTCGTCATGCCCCTCACATCCGGAAGACGCCGAACTGGGGCTCGCCCAGGGGCGCGTTGGCGCAGGCGGTCAGTGCCAGCCCCAGCACCTGCCGGGTCTCCAGGGGATCGATGACCCCGTCGTCCCAGAGTCGGGCCGTCGCGTAATAGGCGTTCCCCTGGCGGTCGTACTGGGCGCGGATCGGATCCTTGAAGGCCTCCTCGTCCGCCGCGGGCCAGGACTCGCCGCGCGCCTCCAACTGGTCCCGCTTGACGGTCGCGAGCACCGACGCCGCCTGCTCGCCGCCCATGACGGAGATCTTGGCCCCCGGCCACATCCACAGGAAGCGGGGCGAGTAGGCCCGGCCGCACATGGAGTAGTTTCCGGCGCCGTACGACCCGCCGATCACGACCGTCAGCTTCGGCACGCGGGTGCACGCCACCGCCGTCACCATCTTGGCGCCGTGCTTGGCGATGCCCCCGGCCTCGTAGTCCCGCCCGACCATGAACCCGGAGATGTTCTGCAGGAACACCAGCGGGATCCCGCGCTGGTCGCACAGCTCGATGAAGTGGGCGCCCTTCTGGGCGGACTCGGAGAACAGGATGCCGTTGTTGGCGACGATGCCCACCGGGTGGCCGTGGATCCGGGCGAACCCGGTGACCAGGGTCTGCCCGAACTCGGCCTTGAACTCCGCGAACCGGGAGCCGTCGACCACGCGCGCGATGACCTCCCGTACGTCATAGGGGGTGCGGGAGTCGACCGGCACGGCGCCGTACAGCCCGAAGGGGTCCACCTTGGGCTCGACGGACGGGCGCACCTCCCAGGGGAGGGGCCCGCGCGCGGGGAGCGTGGAGACGATGTTCCGCACGATCCGCAGCGCGTGCGCGTCGTCCTCCGCGAGGTGGTCGGTCACGCCCGACACACGCGCGTGCACCTCGCCGCCGCCCAGTTCCTCCGCGGTGACGACCTCGCCGGTGGCGGCCTTCACCAGCGGGGGCCCGCCCAGGAAGATCGTCCCCTGGTTGCGCACGATGACGGCCTCGTCGCTCATGGCCGGGACGTACGCCCCGCCGGCCGTGCACGAGCCGAGGACGGCCGCGATCTGCGGGATGCCCGCCCCCGACATCCGGGCCTGGTTGTAGAAGATCCGCCCGAAGTGCTCCCGGTCGGGGAACACCTCGTCCTGCATCGGCAGGAAGGCGCCGCCGGAGTCGACCAGGTACAGACAGGGCAGGCGGTTCTCCAGCGCCACCTCCTGCGCGCGCAGGTGCTTCTTCACCGTCATCGGGTAGTAGGTGCCGCCCTTGACGGTGGCGTCGTTGGCGACGATCACACACACGCGCCCGGAGACCCGCCCGATCCCGGCGATGACCCCGGCGGCCGGGGCCTGCCCGTCGTACATCCCGTCGGCGGCCAGCGGCGCGAGCTCCAGGAAGGGCGACCCCGGGTCCAGAAGGGCGTCGACCCGGTCCCGGGGCAACAGCTTCCCGCGCGCGGTATGGCGGGCCCGCGCCTTCTCCCCGCCGCCCAGCCGGGCCGCGGCGAGCTTGCCGCGCAGCTCCTCGACGAGGACGCGGTGCGCGTCCTCGTTGGCCTGCCAGGCCTCCGACGCGGGATCCCCCGCGCTCGTCAGCTCCGGTGCCTGCTCCATCCTGCGGTTCCCCTCACCCGTGAGACCCGTAGACCCGTGAGACCCGTAGATCCGTGAGACCCGCTGGTCGCCCGTGATCGCCCGTGCTCGGCTGTTAATGAGCGTTAACCATCCCCTTTAGGTTAACGACCGCTAACCTCCCTGTCTAGAATCGTCTTCATGGCCACGAGAACCGACGCCCCCACCCGCCGCGAGCAGATCCTCAAGGAGGCCGCGCGGCTGTTCGCCGAGCGCGGGTTCCACGGCGTCGGCGTGGACGAGATAGGGGCCGCGGTCGGTATCAGCGGTCCGGGGCTGTACCGGCACTTCCCCGGCAAGGACGCGATGCTCGCCGAGCTGCTGGTCGGCATCAGCGGCCGACTGCTGACAGGTGCGAAACGGCGCCTCCAGGAGGCCGACGGCGGGCCCTTCGAGGCGGTCCTCGACTCGCTCATCGAGGGGCACATCGACTTCGCCCTCGACGACCGCCCTCTGATCACCCTGCACGACCGCGAGCTGGACCGCCTCCGGGACAGCGACCGCAAGCTGGTGCGCCAGCTCCAGCGGCAGTACGTGGAACTGTGGGTGGAGGTCGTCCGCGAGGTCTACCCTGCGTTGACGGAGCCGACGGCCCGTTCGGCGGTGCACTCCGTCTTCGGCCTGCTGAACTCCACCCCCCACCTGGGCCGCCCGGGTTCGCTGCCGGGCCGCGGCGTGACGGCGGAACTGCTGCACCGTATGGCCAGGGGGGCCTTCGCGGCGGCCGGAGCGGAGTGACGAGCGTTACGGGATCACCTCTGGACGCCCTCCCTACCCGCCGGTATTTTGATTGTCTGAGCAAGCGCTTAGACGAGTACCCCAGGAGGTGGCGGCGGTGCGCCGTACGGTGTTCAACGAGGACCACGAGGCGTTCCGGGAGACCCTCCGGGCCTTCATCGAGGCCGAGGTCGTCCCCGTGTACGACGAGTGGTTCGCCGCCGGCCAGGCGCCGCGCGACTTCTACTACAAGCTCGCCGAGCTGGGCGTCTTCGGCATCCGCGTCGACGAGGAGTACGGCGGCGCCGGCATCGACTCCTACAAGTTCGAGGCCGTCCTGTACGAGGAGACCGCCCGTGCGGGTGTCTCCTTCGGCGGCTCCGGCGTGCACGTACTGCTCGGCCTGCCCTACATCAAGCTGCTCGCCACCGACGAGCAGAAGAAGCGCTTCCTGCCGAAGTTCGTCTCCGGCGAGGAGATGTGGGCGATCGCGATGACCGAGCCGGGCACCGGCTCCGACCTCGCCGGCATGAAGAGCACCGCCAAGCTCTCCGAGGACGGCACGCACTACGTCCTCAACGGCTCCAAGACCTTCATCACCGGCGGCGTCCACGCCGACCGCATGATCGTCTGCGCCCGTACCTCCGCGCCCAGCGCCGAGGACCGCCGCCACGGCATATCCCTCTTCGTCGTGGACACCAAGGCCGAGGGCTACTCCGTCGGCCGCAAGCTCGACAAGCTCGGCCTGAAGACCTCCGACACCGCCGAGCTCGCGTTCGTCGACGTCAAGGTGCCCGTCGAGGACCTCCTCGGCGAGGAGAACAAGGGCTTCTACTACCTCGGCCACAACCTCGCCTCCGAGCGCTGGGGCATCGCCTACGGCGCGTACGCGCAGGCCAAGGCCGCCGTGCGGTTCGCCAAGCAGTACGTGCAGGAGCGCACCGTCTTCGGCCAGCCCGTCGCGCACTTCCAGAACACCAAGTTCGAGCTGGCCGCCTGCCAGGCCGAGGTGGACGCGGCCGAGGCCGTCGCCGACCGCGCCACGGAGGCCCTGGACGCGGGCGAGCTGACCCCCGCCGAGGCCGCCAGCGCCAAGCTGTTCTGCACCGAGGTCGCGCACCGCGTCATCGACCGCTGCCTCCAGCTGCACGGCGGCTACGGCTTCATGAACGAGTACCCGATCGCCCGCCTGTACGCGGACAACCGCGTCAACCGGATCTACGGCGGCACCAGCGAGATCATGAAGACGATCATCGCCAAGGACATGGGCCTGTAAGGCCCGCGAAACCCCAGGAAATGACCGGCGGGTACAACTGTCTGCCATGAGCCAGGCACTTCAGGATCTCCTCGATCTGCTCGACCTCGAACAGATCGAGGAGAACATCTTCCGCGGCCGGTCCCGGTCCGCCGTCGTCCCGCGCGTCTTCGGCGGGCAGGTCGCGGCCCAGGCGCTGGTCGCCGCCGGACGGACGGTCCCCGAGGACCGTCTCGCCCACTCCCTGCACGCGTATTTCCTGCGCACGGGCGACCCTGGCGCGCCCATCGTCTACACGGTCGACCAGATGAACGACGGCCGTTCCTTCACCGCGCGCCGCGTCGTCGCCGTCCAGCACGGACAGCCGATCTTCGCGCTGTCCGCGTCCTTCCAGCGGTACGAGGAGGGCTTCGAGCACCAGGCCCCCATGCCGCCCGCCCCGGACCCGGTCACGCTCCCCACCTCCGAGGAGCGACTGCGCGGCTACGACCACCTGGCGCCCGAGATCGTCGAGAGGTTCCTGGAGGCCCGCGAGGCGGTCGACCTGCGCTACGTCGACGAGCCGCCGTACGGCCGGTACGGCGAGCCGCGTGAGCCGCACTCCCAGGTGTGGTTCCGCGCCAACGGCAAGCTGGCCGACGACCCGCTCCTGCACGTCGTCCTCGCCACCTACGTCTCCGACATGACGCTCCTGGACTCGATCCTCCTCGCGCACGGCCGCGGCGGCTGGGCCGTCGGCGACGTCGTGGGCGCCTCCCTGGACCACGCGATGTGGTTCCACCGCCCGTTCCGCGCCGACGAATGGCTCCTCTACGACCAGGAGTCTCCGTCCGCGCACGGCGGCCGGGGCCTCGGCCAGGCCCGCATCTACACCCAGGACGGCCGCCTCGCGGTATCGGTGGTCCAGGAGGGCGTGGTCCGCGCCCCCCGACCCCGCGACTGACCCGCCGTCCTCCGGGCCGGCCGTCGCCCGGGCCGGGCCGCCCGCGAACCGGCTTGCAGCCGAGCGTCCTACAGGCCGGCCTCTGCCAGCAGGTACGCGACCATCGGGTCGTAGTGGCGCGGGCTGACGACGTGGTCGTCCAGGGGGACCGCCACCTGGACGACGCCCTCCGCCTCGCCGATGAACAGCGCCGGGTCGTTGCAGTCGGCGTACCCGACGGAGTCCACGCCGTGCCGCCCGGCGTAGCCCGCCCAGCCGTGGTCGGCGACGACCAGGTCCGGCAGCGGGCGCCCCTCGCGCTCCAGCGCCGTCAGGATGGCCTTCATCGGCTCGCCCGAGTGGGTGTGCCACAGCGAGGCCCCGTGCTCCAGCACCGCCACGTCCGCGAGCTGCCAGACATACCCCTCGTCCGTCTGCAGCCCCTCCGGGATGACGACGATCTCGCAGCCGGCCGCGCGCAGGGCGGCGGCCGTGGCACGGTGCACGTCGAGCAGCCCGCCCGGGTGGCCGGTGGCGAACAGCACCCGCTGCCGCCCCTCGGCCGCCTTGCGCAGCCGCGCCGCCAGCCGGTCCAGGCCGTCGACCGTCAGCTCGGGGTCGATGGTGTCCTGGCCGTACCGGTACTCGGGATCGTCATTGACTCCCACCCGCTCCGCCATCACCGCGAGCACGTCCTGCTCGTCGCTCCAGCGGTCGCCGAGTTCCAGCCCGAGCCAGAAGTTGCGCACGCCGTTCGCGAGTTGGCGGTAGTGGGAGAGGTTGTTCTCGCGAGGCGTGGCGACGTCCCCGGCGATACGGGTTCTGACGAGGTGGTCGACGAGTTCGGCGCGGCTGGGCGTCCCGGGTATCGGCATAACTCCCATTGTGAGGCAGCCGACTGTGCGCGTCCTGGCTGTTCCGGACGCTGGGACACGCGTCACTCGATGTACGTTCCCTCCACTCCGCGGCTCGCAGCTGGACGAAACGTACAGTTCGCAGTCGCTTTCCCGCTGCCTAGGGTCGATGGGGCGTCATCGGTACAGTCGCAAGAGAAGCAGTACATACGCGATAAAGCGTAAGAAAGAGGCATTTGACCATGAGTGGCAACGAGACTCCCCGCGGCCCTGTCGACTCCTCCCGCATCCCGAGGTACGCCGGCCCCGCGACCTTCGCCCGGCTGCCCCGCCTCGACGAGGTCGGCCGCGCCGACGTCGCCGTGGTGGGCGTGCCGTTCGACTCGGGCGTCTCGTACCGGCCGGGCGCCCGCTTCGGCGGCAACGCCATCCGCGAGGCGTCCCGGCTGCTGCGCCCGTACAACCCCGCGCAGGACGCCTCCCCCTTCGCCCTCGCCCAGGTCGCCGACGCCGGCGACATCGCCGCGAACCCCTTCGACATCAACGAGGCCGTCGACGCCGTCGAGGCCGCCGCGGACGACCTGCTGGGCACGGGCGCGCGCCTGATGACCCTGGGCGGCGACCACACCATCGCGCTGCCGCTGCTCAGGTCCGTCGCGAAGAAGCACGGCCCGGTCGCGCTGCTCCACTTCGACGCGCACCTCGACACCTGGGACACGTACTTCGGCGCGGAGTACACGCACGGGACGCCGTTCCGCCGGGCGGTGGAGGAGGGGATCCTCGACACGGAGGCACTTTCCCACGTCGGCATCCGCGGCCCGCTCTACGGCAAGCAGGACCTCGACGACGACGAGAAGATGGGCTTCGGCATCGTCACCTCGGCGGACGTCTACCGCCGCGGCGCGGACGAGGTCGCCGACCAGCTGCGGCAGCGCATCGGCGACCGCCCCCTCTACATCTCCATCGACATCGACTGCCTCGACCCGGCGCACGCGCCCGGCACGGGCACGCCGGAGGCGGGCGGCATGACGTCGCGCGAACTCCTGGAGATCCTGCGCGGCCTCGCGTCCTGCAACCTGGTCTCGGCAGACGTAGTCGAGGTGGCCCCCGCGTACGATCACGCGGAGATCACGTCGGTGGCCGCGTCCCACACGGCGTACGAACTGACCACGATCATGTCCCGCCAGATCGCCGAGGCCCGCAAGGAGAACGAGCGCACGTGACCCACGACCACGACCTGGAACTCCGCCCGACGGCCGCGCAGACGGAGGCGGCACTGAACCCCCCGCCGGGCCGCAACGGGGGAGACCTGGTCGTGGAAACGCTGTCCGGCCTGGGCGCGACGACGGTGTTCGGCCTGCCCGGCCAGCACGCGCTCGGCATCTTCGACGCCCTGCGCCGCTCCTCGCTGCGCTACATCGGCCTGCGGGTGGAGAACAACGCGGGCTTCGCGGCGGACGCGTACGGCCGCATCACCGGCGAGGCCGCCCCGCTGCTCCTCTCGACGGGCCCGGGCGCTCTGACGTCGTTGGCCGCGCTCCAGGAGGCGGCGGCTGCCTCGGCGCCGGTGCTGGCGATCAGCAGCCAGATCCCGACGGCGGGCCTGGGCGGCGGCCGCCACGGCTATCTGCACGAACTCCCGGACCAGGCGGCCTCGTTCCGGGGCGTGGTGAAGTCGGTCCACCAGGTCCGCACCCAGTCACAGATCCCGTCGGCGATCGCGGAGGCCTGGAAGTCGGCGCTGACGGCGCCGCACGGCCCGGTGTGGGTGGAGATCCCCCAGGACGTCCTCCTCGCCGAGACGATGCTGCCCGTGGTGACGGCACCGGACGCGACCCCGGAGGAACTGGTCCCCCGCCCCGAACTGACGGCCCTGGCAGCCCACTTGCTGTCCAGCGCCGCCCGTCCGGCGATCATCGCGGGCGGCGGAGTGGTGAGGGCGGACGCGTCCCGCAAGCTGCGACAGCTGGCGGAGAAGATCAACGCCCCCGTCGTCACGACCTTCGGCGGCAAGGGCGCGTTCCCGTGGACGCACCCCCTCTCCCTCCAGTCCTGGCTGGAGGACCGCCACACGACGGACTTTCTGGAGGACGCGGACGTCCTGCTGGTCGTGGGTTCGGGCCTGGGCGAACTGTCGTCCAACTACCACACGTTCAAGCCACGAGGCAGGATCATCCAGATCGAGGCCGACCTCGGCAAACTGGAGTCCAACCACCCGGCGCTGGGCATCCACGCGGACGCGAGACTGGCACTGCAGGCGCTGCTGGAAACGGTGGAGGACCGCCCGGACGAAACGGCGAGGAACCGGGTGGGAGAACTCCTGACGAAGGTGGCCGACCGCATCGCCGCCCAGGAACTCCCCCTGGAACAGGGCCTGTTGAAGTCGATCCGCCGAGCCCTCCCCGCCGACTCCCCGTCCTTCTGGGACATGACGATCCTGTCCTACTGGGCCTGGTCGGCCTTCGACCCGGAGTCCCCCAACACCATGCACTCGGCCCAGGGCGCCGGCGGCCTCGGCTACGCCTTCCCGGCAGCCCTGGGCGCGGCGGCGGCCGACCCGACCTGCCCGGTCCTGGCGGTCTCGGGCGACGGCGGCGCGCTGTACTCCATCGCGGAGCTGGCGACAGCGAAGCAGTACGCCCTGCCCGTCACCTGGCTGATCATCGACGACGGCGGCTACGGCATCCTCCGCGAATACATGACAGCCGCCTTCGGCGAAACAGCGACGACGGCGACGGAACTGACCCGCCCGGACTTTGTGGAGCTGGCGGAGTCGTTCGGGGTACCGGGGGTGCGGACGTCTCCGGGGACCTTGGAGACGGACCTGACGAAGGCCCTGTCGGAGCCCGGTCCGTCGGTGCTCGTACTCCCGGCGGTACTACGGATGTTCGCGCCTACGCACCTGGACTGACTCCTACGTCACCGCGAGTTCGGCCCAGGGGTGCGCGCACGGGCGGCCCTGTCGCCGCTCGCGCAGTTCCGCCCACACGGTCTTGCCCGGGGCGGCCGGGCGAGGGCTGACGCCCCAGTCGTCCGCGAGGGCGGCGACGAGGAGCAGGCCGCGGCCGGACTCGGATGCGGAGTCGGGGGTCGGGGGAATGGATGGGGGCTGTTTCTCGGCGCGGGTGTCGGTCACCTCGATGCGGAAGGTGTTCTCGGCCAGGGTGAGTTGGAGGTGAAAGTCCCGGCCGGGGACGTGGCCGTGGCGTACGGCGTTGGCGGTGAGTTCAGCTGTGATGAGGGTGAGCGTCTCGTTCACCGGGGTTGCGTAGGGGTGGCCCCAGTCGTCCAGGCGGTGCGAGACCAGTCGGCGGGCGAGGCGGGCGCCGCGCGGTGTTGAGGTGAAGCGCATGGCGAACTCGCGTTCGGGTGCGAGGCGCTGTGGCATATGCCCGTTCGGGGGAGTTGCTGACTTCATGGGGTCAACGGTCGGGGACTCTGCGTAGCGTTGACCAGGAGCGACGTGCTGACGGGTGCGGGCTGTACGCGTGGGCGGAGCGCTTGTGTGTGGTGTCGGGCGTGACCGGTTTCCTGGCCCTGCGTTGGGCGGGCGGAGTCCGGTGGCCGGGATGGTCGTACGGGAGGAGTCGCGGCGTGGACGACGAGGTTCAGCAGCCGGAGTACGAGGTCGGAACGGGCATGCTGTGCGTGTTCGGGCGGCAACTGAAGCTGTTCCGGGAGCAGGCTGGGATCGACCGGGCGAAGTTCGGGTCACTGACCGGGTACTCGGCCTCGACGATCGCGGCGTTCGAGCAGGCGAGACGTATTCCGCCGCCGAAGTTCATCGACCAGGCGGATGAAGTGCTGGGAGCGGGTGGGGTGTTGAGCACAGGCAAGGAGGAGGTGGCTCGGGCCCAGTATCCGGCGTTCTTCCGGGATGCGGCCAAGTTGGAGGCCGAGGCGGTGGAGCTTTATGTGTACGACACCCACGTGGTCAACGGCCTGTTGCAGACAGAGGAGTACACGCGGGCTCTGCTGGGGATGCGGCGTCCACTGCTGGACGAGGCGACCATCGAGCAACGTGTTGCAGCGCGGCTCGCACGACAGGAGATCTTCGACAGGTGGCCTGCTCCGTTGCTGAGCTTCGTCATGGAGGAGCCGGTTGTACGGCGGCTGCTCGGCGGTGAGCAGGTATGGCGCGGACAGCTTGAGCAGTTGCTTTTGCTCGGTCAGAAGCGGAACGTCGAGCTTCAGGTGATGCCGCTCGACCGCGAGGACAATGCGGGTGTCGATGGCGCGTTCACCTTGCTGACGCCAAGACAGGGGCAACAGGTCGGTTACATGGAGGCTCAAGGACGGAGCACACTGGTCACGGAGCGGGACGCGGTCCACGCGCTTTCCGCGCGCTATGGGATCATCCGAGCGCAGGCTCTCACCCCAAGTGAGTCCCTGGCCTTCATCGAGAAGCTGTTGGGAGAGAGATGAACGCTGAAGCAAAGCGCGGCCCCGCGTCTGCGCTTGTCTGGGCCAAGAGCAGCTACAGCGGCGCTGAGGGCGGTCAGTGTGTCGAAGTGGCTGCCACCCCCGCCAGGGTCCACGTCCGCGACTCAAAGGACACAACCCGCGCCGCACTCGCCGTAGACCCCACGGCGTGGACCGCGTTCGTCGAGTTCGCGGCCCTCTGACAGAGGCGGCACCGATGGCAGGGCCTTCCGGTGAGAGTGTGCTCGCCGAGGGCCCTGCGCGGTCGCCTTCCGCGAGTGTCCACGGAATAGGGCAAAGCCCGGACCATGTCCGGGCTGATCCTGATGGGCGCACCGGTCTACGACTCGTCCACTGGCCGATTCCTACAACATTTGCCGACCTGGCGCACCACCACTGCCACCGGTACATGGGCAACACCGCGACGACGTGAACACGGCCGCCTGACACGCCTCAGGGAGATCCACGCCTCGCCAACTGAACGGGCCCCGGCCGGGGCCCGTTCAGTTGGCAGCGGATTCAGGGCTGACGCGCCGCATCGTGCAGTCGGTCATGCGCTGCCCTCAGCAGGCCCTGTGACCATTCCGCCCGAGTGGCTCCCTCGGGTGGTCTCATCGACTCGGCGTGGCTGGCGCCCAATGCGCGGGCGATCGCCTCCCCCGCGAGACGCTGCACGAGGTCGTCGTCATACTCACCGCGGCCTTCCTCGGCGAGCTTCAGGAGGGTGCGGAGGAGTTCGGCGTCGAACCCGTCGTGCAGGATCTCCCCCGCCCCCGAGACCGCGGCCATGAACGCGTCGTCACTCAGGTCCCACTCTGGGGAGCCAAGCAACTCGAGGATGTGCTTCCGGTACTTCGCTCCCACTCTCCAGTGCCCGGTGAGCACCTGGACGGCGAGCGCCGCGACCTCTGGGTCCTCGGGGTGAACCAGATACTCGGCGACCAGCGATTCGTATGCCGGACCTCCTGCGCGGGCTACTGCGTACAACAGTTGGTAGAGGTCTCGGCCGGCCCGGCCCTCGGAAATGATTTGGGCGATCTCCTTCACCTCTCGTTGCGGGATGGATCCGTCCTTCGCTCGCGCGATGAGCTGCCGCCGGTACTCGTCATGCGTCATTTTCATGCCCTACTCACCCCCTGGGGACGAACTGCTCGGAATAGTCCAGCATCCTGCTGGCCCGTCCCAGGTCTGCGACGAGAAGTTCACGCTCGGCACCACCCGTCTTGGGATGGGCCAGCTTCTTGTTGATGTCACCGATTGTCTTGAGCAGGCCGTTCTGAGTGGACGTTAAGTCCGATCTTCCCCGGTTCGTGATCGCTCGATCGTGGGACTGATACTCGTCCGGGGCGACTGCTCGTCATGCCCATGCTGG
>NZ_JBITCT010000062.1:32290-43111 GCF_044453465.1 Streptomyces sp. NPDC051677 | reverse complement strand
GCGAGTACTTTCTGGGGGCGGCCATGGTCGATGTTCCTCTCATGAGAACCATCTGACCCTCTGTCAACACACTCCGCATCTCGGGGGAACCTCACCGTCCGCATACTGGCCCGGCGGACCGGGCTGGCCCTGGGCCTACCCGCGGTCCTGTTCGCTGTGTGGTGGTTCGCCACCGCGGGCAGCACCGACTTCTACGTCCCCCCGCTGTCCACCATCCTGGACAGGTTCGGCCAGGTGTGGACGGGCGAGCGGCTGCGCTCGGACGTCGTACCCAGTCTGATACGGCTGCTCGCCGGCTATCTCCTCGCCACCGCCGTCGGGGTCGGACTCGGCCTGGTGGTCGGCTTGCACCGCGGCGTGCGCGACGTCCTGGAGCCGGTCCTGGAACTCTTCCGGGCCATCCCGCCCCCCGTACTCGTGCCCGTCATCATGCTGTTCGCAGGCATCGGCGACACCATGAAGGTGCTCGTCATCGTCAGTGGCTGCATGTGGCCGATCCTGCTCAACACCGTTGAAGGCGTCCGCGCCGTCGACGAGGTCCTCGGCGACACCTGCCGTTCCTACGGCATCACCGGACCGTCCCGGCTGAGGCATCTGGTGCTGCGCTCGGCCAGCCCGCAGATCGTCACCGGCATGCGGCAGTCCCTGTCCATCGCGATCATCCTCATGGTCATCAGCGAGATGTTCGCCGCCAGCAACGGCATCGGCTTCACCATCGTCCAGTTCCAGCGCTCCTTCGCCATCCCTGAGATGTGGAGCGGCGTCATCCTCCTCGGCCTGCTCGGATTCGTCCTGTCGCTGCTCTTCCGCCTCGTCGAGAACCGGGTCCTGGCTTGGTACCACGGCCTGCGCCGGGCCCAGCGCAACCCCTGACAAGGAGACGTCGATGCTCGACGTACGCAAACTGCAGAAGATCTACACCGGCCGGAACCGCAGCGTCGAAGCGCTGCGGAACCTGACTTTCCACATCGGTGCCGGCGAACTCGTGTGCCTGGTCGGCCCCTCGGGATGCGGCAAGACCACCCTGCTGAAGTGCATGGCGGGACTGCTCACCCCGACCAGCGGTGAGATATGCCTGGACGGCCGCCCGGTGGACGGGCCCCCGCCCGGCATGGCCGTGGTCTTCCAGGAGTACGGCCGCTCCCTGTTCGCTTGGATGAACGTCCGCGACAACGTCGCCCTGCCCCTGCGCCGCAAGAAGCTCGGCAAGGCACGCGAGAAGGAACTGGTGGACCACGCCCTGGAAGTGGTCGGGCTCGCCGACGCCCACCAGGCCTACCCCTGGCAGCTCTCAGGCGGAATGCAGCAGCGCGTCGCCATCGCCCGCGCCGTCGCCTTCGAACCGAAGGTACTCCTCATGGACGAGCCCTTCGCCGCCGTCGACGCACAGACCCGCGCCGAACTGGAGGACCTCATCCGGCGGTTGTGGCACGAACTGGGCGTCACCGTCCTGTTCGTCACCCACGACATCGACGAAGCCGTCTACCTCGGCCAGCGCACCATCATCCTGTCCACCTCACCGACCGTGGTACAGGAGGACCTGACCATCGACCTCCCCGACGAGCGCGACCAGTTGCACACCCGCTCCAGCACCCGCTTCGCCGAACTGCGCGCCCACGTCTACGAGCAGATCCAGCGCGCCAAACACCACAACGGCGACACGGACATGCCAACGGCCGACCGCACAGGAGACCTCGCCCTGAAGAAGACCGAGTCGTCACCCACCCCGAGACCCGGAGCCGCAACCCATGGATGACAACGAGCACGAGGGGTACCTCACCCCTCCTTTCTCTCCGCCGCGAGGAGTCCTCATGCCTGACCTATCCCGTCGTGCCTTCGGTGGTCTCGTCGGCGGTGGCGCCGTGACCGCCGTCGCCGGTACGGCTACCGCCGCCGAGGCGGCCTCCGCCGAACGCCCGTTCAAGGCCCGCCCCGCCAACGCCTCGCGCAGACGCCCCAACTTCCTGATCATCCTCGGCGACGACCTCGGCTGGGCCGACCTCTCCTCGTACGGCGCCCCGCACATCAGGACGCCGAACCTGGACCGCCTGGCCCGCCAGGGGGTGCGGTTCACGGACGCCTACTCCGGCTCCGCGACCTGCTCCCCGACCCGGTTCAGCCTCTACACGGGGCGCTACCCGGGCCGCACGAAGGGTGGGCTGGCCGAGCCGATCGCCAGCAAGACGCAGGGACTGGACCCGAACCACCCGACCCTGGCCTCCCTGCTGAAGAAGGCCGGCTACTCGACCGCTCTGATCGGCAAGTGGCACTGCGGCTGGCTGCCGGACTACAGCCCCACCAAGTCGGGCTGGGACGAGTTCTTCGGGAACTTCGGCGGTGCGCTGGAGTACTTCTCCAAGCTCGGGCAGCTCGGCGAGTACGACCTCTACGAGGGCGACGCGGAGTACAAGGACCTGCGGTACTACACGACCGTCCTCACCGAGCGGGCCGTGGAGTACGTCAGTCGTGACCACGGCAAGCCGTGGCTGCTCAACCTCAACTTCACCACCCCGCACTGGCCCTGGCTCGCGGAAGGCGACGAGGAGACCAGCGCCGAGATCACTGCGAAGATCCGGGCCGCCACGACCCAGGCGGAGATCAAGACCGCCCTGAGCCACTACGACGGCGGATCGGTCGCGAAGTACACCCAGATGGTGGAGAGCCTGGACGCGGCCGTCGGCGAGGTGCTCGCCGCCCTGCGCCGCTCCAGGCAGGAGAACGACACCGTCGTGCTGTTCGCCAGCGACAACGGCGGCGAACGCTGGTCATACCTGTGGCCCCTCAGCGGAGCCAAGTCCAACCTCCAGGAAGGTGGTATCCGGGTCCCCACCATCGTCCGCTGGCCCTCCCGCATCGACGGCCACCAGGTCAGTCACGAGCCGAACTTCTCCCCCGACTGGACCGCGACCCTGCTGGAGTTGGGCGGCGCCCGGCCCGACCCGGCGTATCCACTGGACGGCACCAGCCTCGCCGGGTACCTGCTGCGGGGCGAGGAGCTGCCGGAACGGGACCTGTTCTGGCGCGTGCGGGACAACCGGGCGCTCAGACGCGACGACTGGAAGTACTACCGGGACCACGACGGTGCCGATCACCTGTACAACCTCGCCGAGGACCAACGCGAGCAGGCAGACCTCGCCCCGGACCAGCCGGAGCTGCTCGCCGAACTGAAGAAGGCGTGGGAGCGGATCGCGGGCGGGCTATTGCCGTATCCCGCGTCCTGAGGCGCGCGGGCGGTCCGGGCGGGGGCCCCGGGGGCGCGGGCCAGACCCGCCCGTGACGAGCGCGACGGCCGACCCGCCGAGCAAGCCGAGCGGGGTGGTGCTGGTCCAGCCCCAGCCTCCGCCCTTGTTGGACGCGAGCAGCAGGCACACCAGGCCGGCGGACAACCGTCCGGGGGGCGTACGCAGCGTATTGCTCCCGAACCCTGCCGACCAGGGAGCCCTGGAGACGTCGAGCTTCTACGGCGCTGGGCCCCGTCCCAGCAGTGCTGGCGAGGCGCGGGTCCGCGCTGACGAGCACGGACTCAAGCGAACGGCATGACCGGGGACCGCAGGCCGAGCCACTGCTTGGCGTCCCAGGCATGGAACCGCTCCACCTCGGTGAACCCCAGCTTTGCCGCGAGGCGCATCGAGCCGACGTTGGCAGTCTGGGTGCAGAGCACCACCGGCTCACCGGGAAGGACGCCGTCGAACCAGTCGAGTGCCGCCGCGCACGCCTCGGCGGCGTACCCGAATCCCCACGCCTGCGGCAGGAACAGGTAGCCGAGATCGGCCTTCCCCGCAGCAACCGGGCTACGGTGCTCCGTCGCTCTGCTGAGCAAGATCTGGCCAATCATCGCCCCATCGAGATCAACGACGAAACTCCCCGGCCACCGCTCGGGCACCCCAGGCATCTCGCGCTCAAGCTCGTGACGCGGCCGGGGGCCGCCGAGGTAGGTGTGCACCTCCGGCGACGCCAGCAGCTCGATGAACGCCGCACGGTCCCGGGCCTCGGAGTCGCGGAGCACGAGCCGTTCGGTCCTTATCGGAGCAGGTGGCCAGGCGACGGGTCCGAGCTCAGTCATGGCCGGCAACCTATCGCATACCCGTGAGGGGGATCCGAAAGGAGAAGACCCAGGCTGGAGTCCCACTCCCGCCGAGTCCCGATCGGTGTCAGGCAGCCGATCCACCAGCATCGAGGAACCCTTCTACCTGACTCCCGAGAAGCGGGACTTTCGTCCGAGTTCCGAGGGGCTGACCCGCAGGAATCCGGGAACTCGGGCGCTTCCGTGACCTGAACGACCAGCAGTTCTGGCGCGCGGACCTGCCCGACGGCGACGAACCGTCGGGATACGGGCCGCTGGGGGCCGCGTTCGCCGAGTACGGCCGGATCGACAAGACCATGCACCTGCTCGCCGTGGTCGACCCGGTCGACGACGCCTAGCGGCGGCTGATGAACCGGCAGCTCACCGTGCAGGAGTCCCCGCCATTGCCTGGCCCGTGCGATCTGCCACGGCGGCCGGGGCCAGATCCGCCAGGCGTACCGCGAGGGCCAGGAGGACCAGCTCGCCGCGCTCGGCCTGGTCCTCAACGCCGTCGTCCTGTGGAACACCCGCTACCTGGATGCCGCCGTCGCCCAACTCCGCGCCGAGGGCCACGACACCAAGGACGAGGACGTCGCCCCCCTCTACCCGCTCAAGGGCCGGCACATCAACTTCCTGGGCCGCTACCTGTTCAACATCAAGGCAAGCGGCCCCGGCCGGGACCTGCGCCCGCTGTGCGACCCGGATGCGCCCGAGCTGAACGAGGACGACAAGGCCCTGGACTGACCTGGGCTTTCCCAGGCTGCGCGGGTTTCTCTCGTTCTCAGCAGGCCATTGGCGCTGGCGATCGTCGATATGTCTCCTCGGCGTCGACCAGGGCGACGGGGCCGCCGCCCTTCGGCGAGCCGGTCATCGGCTCTACCGGCCCTGACTTGGCACGCTGGCCGTGGCCGCGGTGGGGTTGATCTCGGGCGGGCGTTGGCGGGCGAGAGCGGTGGCGGTCAGGGCGGTGACCGCCATCGCGGCGATGCCGACCAGCGCTGCGGTGGTGTAGGCGTGGTCGTTCGGGAAGAGATGACCGGTGTCGGTGCCGGTAGCCAGGACCAGGCCGCCTATCGCGCTGCCCAGGGAGTACCCGACGCTGCGGACGACGTAGTTGAAGCTCATCGCGCTCGACGTCTCGCTCTTGGGCGTGACGGCCAGGATGACGCCGGGCATGGCGGCTGAGAAGCTGCCGACGCCGAAGCCCAGCACACCCATCGCGACGAGCAGTTCGGCCAGGTTCGACCGGGCCGCGGCGAAGAGGACGAAACCGCCGCCGACGATGACGGCGCTGCCGGCCAGGAGCACGGGTGCGTCGATCAGCGTCCGAACCCGAGGCGTGAGTTTGCCGGCGACGAACCCCAGCACCGAGAACGGGACGAGGACCAGCCCGGCGACGAAGGTGGTCAGGCCGAAGCCGTAGCCGGCGCTGTGCGGCGTCTGCGCGTACCGCGTGATGAGCGTGAGCAGAAGGTACATGCCGATCCCGCCGACGAACATGGCGATGTTCGCGCCGGCGACCGCCGGGTGCCGTACCGCCCGGACATCGACCAGGGGGGTCTTGCTGCGCAGCTCGGAGGCGGTCCAGACGCAGAGCAGGAACACGGCGGCGACGGCGAGGATCACCGCCACGGTGAGGTGACGGCTCCACAGGCTCCTCTCGCTGGCGAGGAACAGGACGAGGAACAGCCCACCCGCCAGGACGAGCGCGCCCGGAACATTCACGTGAGCGGAGCGGCCTTCGGGAGCCGCGGGTAGGGAACGCCACGCGGTCAGGAAGGCGACAGCGGTGACGAACAGACCGAAGCCGTAGGCGGCCCGCACGCCGCCGATCTCGGCGAGCAGTGCGGTGAGCGGGTAGCCGACCCCGGCGCCGATGATCGAGACCACCGAGATCAGGGCGATCGTCGCCGTGCTGCGCTCCTCGGGAAGATGGTCCCGGGCCACGCCCATCATCAGCGCCGTCAGACCGACCCCGACGCCTTGGGCCGCCCTGCCGATGAGCAGGCCCGCGAACGGCAGTGGCAGCACGGTGAGCGCACTGCCGGCGACGACGATCGCCAGCGTGGCGAGGATCGTGGCCCGTCGGTGTGGGCCGGCGCCGAGCCGGCCGAGGACGGGTGTGGCGACGGCGCCGCTCAGCAGTGCGACGGTCAGCGTCCACTGCGCGCTGTCGAGCGAGACGTGGAACGTGGTCGCCACACTGGTGATCAGCGGCGTCCCGAGGCTGGCGACCGCCGCCACGACCAGGGCGATGAACATCAGGGCGGGGACCAGCAGCCGCGCCTCGGAGCGCTCCGGGGTGCGCCCCGTCACCGCTTCGGCCCTTCGCGGTCCTGGCTTTCGAGCTCTGCCAGGTGCGCCAGCGCTGGAAGCGCCGCCACCAGGGCGTCGACCTCGTCGTCGGCGAGTTCGTCGATCAGCCGCGCGAACGCATCGACGCCCGCCTGGTGCCGCGTCTGAACGTACGACGCACCGGCCTCGGTCAGACACACCAGCGTGACCCGCTTGTCGGACGCGTCGCCCCTCCGCTCGACCAGTCCGGACTCCTCCATCACCCGGACCAGGACGGTCATCGCGGGCTGGGTGACACCCTCGATCACGGCCAGATCGGTGATGCGTCGCGGGCCGGTCCTGTGCAGGGTGGCCAGGGTGGCGGCGGACGTGATGCTCATATCGCGTGGAAGGCGTCTCACAGCCCTGGTGGCCAGCCCGTAGAGGGCCGACCCGATCGCAGCGGATGCGCCACGAGTGGCATCTTGACGGCTCATGCGCGAAGCATACAATATTTATATGAATGCTTTATATATCTCTCGCCCCGAACGCCGTGCCCCAGCCCCGCACCCGGCGCACCAGACGGCGGTCGCCGTCGGCGCGATGGCGGACGCCGTCCGCCGCGCCCTGGCCGAAGACCGCGCCGAGGACGACATCACCACCCGCTGGGCGGTGCCGGACGGCACCCGCGCCCATGCGCGCGCCGTCGCCCGCCAGACAGCGTGATCGCCGGCACGGCGTCTGCAGCACGTTCCACCGTCGCCGAAGGCGCCCGGGGTGCTGAGGGGGACTTCGCCGGGACGCGAACCGGCAGCCGCGGGTGGCAGAGCCGAACCAGGCCGGATCAGCACGTCCTCACAAATGCCCGGTGATCCGTCACCGGGATCGATCGATCTGAGTGTCAATTCGAAGTCGGACATGTCCGGCCGAACACAGGAGGTTTCCATGGCCAAGGGCTACTGGGTCAGTGTCTACCGCGTCATTTCCGACCCTGAGAGGCTGACTGCCTACGACAAGCTGGCCGGTCCGGCCGTCCGAGCTGGGGGCGGGCGGCTCCTGTCCCGTGGTGGTCGAGTCGTCGCCCACGAAGCCGGAAACACGCAACGCGTCATTCTGATCGAGTTCGACAGCTTTGAACAGGCCGTCGCGGCATACGAGAGCGAGGCATACCAGAAGGCGCTGGTGACCCTTTCCGACGCCGTCGAGCGGGACTTCCGCATCATCGAAGGCATCGACTGACCGACGGGCTCAGCCATCGCTGAGCATCCGTCACCTGATACGCACACGGTGCTGAACGACGACTCACGAGACGAGGTCCGGGCCGGCTGGATCTTGAAGCCGTTGGTCAGCAGTTGGCCGAGGTGCGGGTCGAGCGGGACGAGCTGGTGGTGGCCGAGCGTGTCGTGCAGCGGATCAGCGAGCAGGGCTTCGGGGAGTACCTGTCGCTCGCGCCAGCGCCGGTCCAGGCGCAGGTGGGCGGCCAGTCGGTGCTGCTGATCCCGGTCCGCGCCGGCGACATCGGACCCGAGGTGCTGTCGGCGGACTACCGGCGCATCCTGGCGATCGTGCGCGAGGCGGCCGGGCCGGTGAAGGCCAAGGAGGTCGGCGCGGCGCTGGACCTGCCGGTCGAGGTGCGAGGAAAGCTGGAGCCGTTGCGCGGGAAGATGAACAAGCTCGCCGACCGCGGCTGGCTGCGCAAACTCGCCGACGGCCGGTTCCCGATCGCGTTCTGAGGGCGGTCGGGGCGCCCCTTACCGCCGGTGAGCCCACCGCGCTGACCCTGACAATTGTCAGGACCGTTTGGTTCCGGATCTCCCTACAGTTCTGAACGTCGGCAAGCAGCCCGTCTCGGGGCACTGCCGACCCGGAACAGGACCGCTTCCGGCCACACATCCTCATCTTCGTCCTTCGGGGGACAGACACATGAAGCGACTGATCAGCCGTACCGCCATGGGCCTCGCGGTGACCGCTCTCGCCGTCGGCGGCCTCGCCACCACGGCCCAGGCGGCCCCGGCCGCCGCAGCCAACAGCGGCGACCCGACCCTCACCGACGTCTACATCTGGGCCACCGACGTCAACCTGCGCCAGCAGCCGACCACTGACTCGCCGCGGCTCGCGGTCCGTTCGCAGTGGTGGGCAGACGCCCTGTGCCAGAAGCAGGGCCAGACCGTGCACGACCCGGCCGTAGGCACCAACAACTGGTGGACCGCCGTCATGGAGTTCTCGGGCAGCGACCTTGCCTGGGTGAACAACCTGTACATCCGGGGCGGCGAGAAGATCGCCGGAGTCCCGGACTGCTGACGCACCGTTCCCTCCACAGGCCTGCGGCGGGTCACCGGGAAACCGGTGGCCCGCCGCAGGCGTGTGCACGCCGAAGGGGCGGACCGGAGTACCGGCCGCCCCCGTGGGGTATGTGGTGCGGCTCAGTACCAGCCGGTGTTCACCAGATCGTGGCCGTCGCACGCGAGCAGGGCGCGCGAGACGCGGTCGTTGAGGTTGTTGCCCATCATCGTGTAGGCGTAGTTGATGCCGGAGTCGACGGTCTCGGAGACCCAGCCGTCGACCCGGCCCACGCCGTTGTCGGAACGCTGCAGTACGGCCGCGCAGCCCGCCCGGGAGTTCTCGATCCGGGCGAACGAGCCGCACTTGTCGGAATAGAAGTACTTCAGGGCCATGCCCTCGGCGAACTGGGTGGGCCCGATCTGCCGGAACGTGCCCGTGCAGAACGAGGTGGTGGGGTACTGCCCCTCCTGCCCGTAGGCCCCGTAGTCGCCGCCCGAGAACGGCTGGGCCTGGGCGGAGGCCGGAAGGAGCGCCATCACCGCGGCGGCGCCCCCCGCGGCCAGCAGTGTCCTGAGTGATCGGCGGCTCATGAGCCCTCTTTCGTGTGTCGGCGATTGATCC
This sequence comes from Streptomyces sp. NPDC051677, assembly GCF_044453465.1. Lineage (NCBI taxonomy): Bacteria > Bacillati > Actinomycetota > Actinomycetes > Kitasatosporales > Streptomycetaceae > Streptomyces > Streptomyces sp. NPDC051677. The sequence continues at coordinate 33,870 of NZ_JBITCT010000062.1, read as the reverse complement.
GGTCGTGTGCGACGACCCGCCCCCGGCCGGCCGTCGCTCACTGGTCGTGACCGTACGGGGCGTCGCCGCACCGCCGACACCTGACACTTATCAGGGTCGAGTCCGCAGGTCGCCCCGCGCTGCCGGAACCCTGACGTTCGTCAGGACCGCCGCCCCGCCCGGACTCCTATCGTGACGCCGCGGGCCAAAGCCCCGTAGGACAACCCCCGGCGACCCAGAAAGGGCAACCATGCGCATGCTGCTGCGCGGTGCCGCCACACTCGCGGCCGTCGTCACGGTTGCGTCACTCACCAGCGGTGCGACAGCACAGCCCCGGACGGGCAAGGCGGCCGAGACCGCCGGGACCGTCCAGACCTCCGCAGCCGCCCAGATCCCGCCCGGCGTCACCGCGGGCGTGGCCGTCTTCGACCGTCGGACCGGCACGTTCACCGAACAGGTCAACGAGAGCGCGCAGTTCCGGTCCGCCTCGGTCGTCAAGCTCCTGCTGACCCTGGACTTCCTGTGGGACCGCGGGCCGGACTACACCATCCCCCCGGCCGACCGCGCCCGGCTGGAGCCGATGCTGCGCGGCAGCGACGACGCCGCCGCGAACCACTACTGGTCGACGTACGGCGGCCCGGCGATCATCAACCGGATGATCGCCCGGCCCGCGCTCGGTCTGCTCGACACGGCGCCGCCGCCCGCCGAGTACGCGGACTTCTGGGGCTACACCGCTCTTTCGGCCCGGGACACGGTCTCGATCTACCGGTACATCCTGGAGAAGGCGCCCGCCCCCGTCCGTGACTTCATCATGGACAACCTGCGCCGCTCCACTCGCTGCTCCTCCACCGACCACTTCGACCAGCACTTCGGCATCGCCGGGTCGTTCGACCGGCCCTGGGCGGTGAAGCAGGGCTGGGCCGGGACGTACGCGAAGGGCACGTGCGGTGCTCAGTCCCCGTCCTCGGGTACGCCGGCGGAGTCGGCCGCGCCGGCTCCCCGCGCCGCCGCGGCCGTGGACCTCACCCGCCCCGCACTGCACACCACCGGCACGGTCGGCGCGGACGACCGTGCGATCGTGGCCGTGCTGACGCTGCACCCGGTCGGCACCTCGTACGGCAAGGCGTACACCGATGTCGGCCGGCTGACCCGCTCGCTGAACGTGCCGGGGGCGAAGCGGCCCGCCGGTACCTGGTTCGGCACCTGGGGCGAGTTCGTGAACGTCCGCAAGGGCCCGGCCACGGGCGGTGACCGGATGACGCAACTCCCGGCCGGCGTCGAGGTCCTGGTGGGCTGCCAGACCCGGGGCGAGGTGGTCAGTGTGCCGCCCTACACCAACGAGTGGTGGGCCTATCTGCCCCAGTACGGGGGCTACATCTCCAACATCTACATCAGCTCGCCGGACAACCGGCTGCCGGACGTCCCGGAGTGCGGCCAGCCGCTGCCGTGACGGGAACGGGGGACGAGCGGTGGGGGGGGGGGGGGGGGGGCCCCCCCCCCCCCGCGCGGGGGGGGGGCGGGCGGGGGGGGGGCGGGGGCGCGTAGCCACGGGCGCAAAGGGCCGCGCCCCCCCGGGGAGGCCGCGCCCCGCCGAAGACGAG
>NZ_JBITCT010000062.1:0-32280 GCF_044453465.1 Streptomyces sp. NPDC051677 | reverse complement strand
CTCTTGGGGCCTGGCCCCCCGCCCCCCCGCGCCCCCCGCCCCCCCCCCCGGCGGGGGGGGGGGGGGGGGGGGGGGGGGGGGGGGGGGGGGCCCCCCCCCCCCCCCACCGCTCGCGTCGATGCGGCTCAGCGCTCGTAGTCGGCCAGGTAGCGCATCACCTGGTCCACATGCGGCCGGACCCGCTCGGGTACGCCGCGCTCCTCGATGACCGTGCGGTCACTGGTGCGGTAGCCGGCCGCGACGAGCGCAGGCAGGTCCTTCTTCGGCAGCCCGGCCTGCTTGAAGCGCTGGTCGAGCCAGCACACGTACAGGCTCATGGTGGAGATCGCGTCCGGCGGCGACATGTAGTCCTTGTCGCCGTCGCCGTCCCCGTCCACCGCCCAGGCCCGGAACACCGACGGCGTCCACATGGCGATGCCGTACTCCTCGCTCGCCGGGCGGGAGGCCTTCGCGTCGAAGCCGCTCTCCGCTTTGATCAGCGCGGCCAGCAGGGCGGGGGTGATCTCCTCGTCGGTGCAGCGGTGGGCCGCGCTGACGATGACGGGGCGCAGCGCCTCGGGTACGTCGGAGTCCTCGGGGATCTCACCGGCCGGCGGGCTGGGCGTACCGGTGGCGGCGGGGACGCCGTGGCCTCGGTCGTCGTCCTGGCTGCCTCCGCCTCCCCCGAGCAGGGCCGCCCCGGCGACCGTGGCGGCGGTCAGGACGACGAGTCCGGCCGCGACTGCGGGCATCAGGCGTCTTCGGCGCCGGTGCGGGCCGCCGGTGATGTCCTCGACCCGGGCGGCGACGCCGGCGGCCGTGTGCGGGAGCCGGGCGGCATGGTCCGGGGCCAGGCAGCCGGCGATCAGCCGGCGCATGTCCTCTTCGAGACCGGCATCGAGCCGCAGGGGTGCGGTGCCGCGGGCGTAGGTCTGGGCCGCGAGCGAGCGGGCCCGGGCCGTCGCACCCGGGAAGGGGTGGAGTCCGCCGGTGAGCACCTGGTGGGCGAGGACGCCGAAGGCCCAGATGTCGGCGGTGGGGCGGACGACGGCGCCCTGCGTGCCGGTGCGCTGGGACCACCACTCGGGAGGCAGGTGGTCGAGGGTGCCGAGCGGCGGCAAGTGGGCGTGGGTGCCGTCGAGTTCGGCGGCCAGGCCGAAGTCCGCAAGCCACACCTGGCCGCCGGGGCCCAGCAGGACGTTGGCGGGCTTGAGGTCGCCGTGCACCCACCCTGCGTCGTGCATGTGGGCGAGTCCGGCGGCGACCCCGCGCAGGACACGGTCGGCGTCCGCGATCGGCCCGCCCGTCCCGGCGGCGTCCAGTACGTCCTTCAGGCTGGCCTCGGCCCGGTCCATGACCAGCGCGATCGCGCCGTCCAGGGCAGGCAGTTCCGGCGCCTTGACGGTGCACACCGCGTGGGTGCGGACGAGGTGGGGGTGGTCGGCCTCGGCGCTGAACCGGACCTCGCGCACCACGAGTTCACCGAGCGCGGCACCCTGCCCGGGCCCGAGGGCACGGGTCGGGAGCACCTTCACGGCGACGGGCGTGCCGTCCGCGACCGTACGGGCCTCGTACACGGTCCCCCAGCCCCCGGAGCCGATGACCGCGCCCACCTCCCAGCCGTCGATGCGGAAGCCCTCCGGGAGGCCGGGCGGACGGGGCGCTTCCCACTCGTCGTCCCGTTCCTCGGGCGTCGTCATGCGCCGGCCTCCTGCGCGTCGGTGAGGCGGCCGGCGCCGCGGGGCGGCAGCAGGCTGAGGTGCTCCTCGCGCACCAGACCGAAGCGCAGGCCGACGGAGGCGAGCCGGGTGCGCTTGGCGCCGGTGCGGCCGCCGTCGGTCGCGGTCGTGGCCTCCTCGCCGAGGTCCAGGCGCAGCTTGGCGAAGGCGAGGTAGTCGATGTGGTAGTTGACCGCGGAGCGCGTCAGGTCCCGGCAGGACTCCAGCGGCCGCAGCCGCTCCACGATCTGCCCGACGCCGGGCAGCGCCGAGTCGGAGGGGTCGCGCAGCCGGGGTTCACATAGGGCCACCAGGACGAGGAAGTACTTCGACGTCGGGTCCAGGGCGAAGGGGTGGACGGTCTGTTCGCCGCCGCCCGGCACGGACTGCTCGTCGAGATAGGCGTGTTGGGGTGCGAACACCTTGAACGTGGCGGTGCCGGACAGGGCGGGCAGCACCACGCGGGAGAACTCGAAGGGCACGGGCGCCCCGAGGCGGCCCGGCGCGACGGTGAGGTACTCGCCGGCCCCCTCCAGGTTCTCCACCACGTATGACACGCTGCGGCTGAAGTTGGACAGCCGCCAGTAGTCCCCCGCGGCTTCCAGTTGCCCGGCTCGGCGGGAGATACCCGGGTCGGTGAGGACGATGCGGACTCCCGTCCCGCCGCGTCCGAAGGCTGCGATGTCTCCCGGCCCCAGGTGGATCAGTTCGGGACTGCCCGTTTCGTCCGCACCCCACTGGGCGGTACCGGGCAACTGCACGATGATCGTTTCCACGCGGACTCCCCCGCTGATGTCGCCCCCGATTTGGTCGCGAGGATTGTACGGTCGGCTCCCGGGTGCCGCGGAGTCGGCGGGGCCGCCTTCATGCGGGGGTTTCCGGGCGCTGTGCGACGGCGGCAACCAGCAGAGGTTAGTCACCAGCTGAAGTTCGTCGTCGCCAAGTGGCTGGAGCGCAAGCAGCAGGGCGTCCTGTCGGCGCAGGAGGCGACGAACTCCGCCGTCATGCACCTCGCCACGGCCTGACGACTGTGCCGGACGTGCCGTACCGCCCCCGCTGGAAGGCCTGGTGGGAGGCGATGAGGGGGCCGGGTGCGCCGCGACTGAGCGCCGCACCGGGCCCCCTTCCCGCGGAGGCGTCAGGCCGCTTAGTGTCCCGTCCCATGGATCATGAGGAGCAGCAGTCCATACGCCACTTCGACCACTGCCCCTGGCTTTTCGCCGAGGAGGCGACCGCGGAACAGCGGGCCGCCCAGCGGGAGCGGCAGCAGGCGCTCGGCGGGGACAGTGAGGTCGGTGAGCGGTGCTATGTGGCTGAGTCCGCCGCCGTGTTCGCGGACCGGCTGCGGCTCGGAGACGACTCCTACATCGCCGCTCACGCCTATGTCACAGGGGAGTTGGCCACCGGCTCGGACTGCTCGCTGAACCCGTTCGCCACGGTGCGGGGCAGCGTCACCCTGGGCGACGGCGTGCGCATCGGCGCGCACACCTCGCTGCTCGGCTTCAACCACTCCATGGCGTCGGACCGGCCGGTCTTCCAACAGCCGCTCACCAGCGAGGGGATCACCGTCGGGGACGATGTGTGGATCGGCTCGCACGTGGTCGTCGTGGACGGGGTGACCATCGGCGATCACTGCGTGATCGGGGCCGGGGCGGTGGTCACCAGGGATCTCCCGGCCTGGACGGTGGCCGCCGGCAACCCGGCCCGGCCACTGCGCAGTCGACTGGACGACAAGGCGATCGCCGCGGCCCGCCCGGACCCCGGCGAAGGCCGCCTGATCCGGTTCGCCGACACCGCCCGCGCCCAGGTCTCCGGTCTCCTCGCCCGGTGCTGGAACGGCGACCGGTACGTCGACCGCCCCGGAGCGGCGCCCACGGTGCGCGCGCACTGCGATGCCGTGGAGATCGCCGGCCTGTTGCTGGGCGCCGCCCCGGAGCAACTGACCGCCGACGAGCATGTCGAGCGGCTGGCTGCCCTGCAGGACCCGCACACCGGGCTGGTACCGGAGTTCGGCGAACCACTGCCGGCCGTCGACGCCGACGGCTTCATCGGCGACGGGGCCGGCCTCTATCACGTCCTGTCCGTCGGCTACGCCCTCGACTTGCTCGGCGGATCCTTTCCCCATCCGGTGCACGGCGTACGGCAGATGACGCCCAGGCAGCTCGTCGCACGGCTGGAACACCTGCCGTGGCAGGACGGTGCATGGGGTGCCGGCGCCTGGATCGACTCCTGGGCCACGGCCGCGCACTGGAACCTCCGGCAAGCGGACGACGCAGTCATGCCCGGGACCATGGAAGCCCTGTTCGGCTGGCTGCTGACCCGTGCCGACCCGTGGACCGGCATGTGGGGCGCCCCCTCACCGTCGGCCGGTCGGCTTCAGGTGGTCAACGGCTACTACCGGCTCACGCGCGGCTCGTTCGCCCAGTTCGGGGTGCCGGTGCCGCACCCGGAGCGGGTCGTGGACGCGGTCCTGGACCATGCCCGGGACGCCCGCTATTTCGGCGCCGGGCAGGAGAACGCCTGCAACGTGCTGGATGTGGCCCACCCTCTGTGGCTGTGCACCCGGCAGCTCGGAACCGGCGCGAACGGCGAGGGCTACCGGTCTGCCGAGATACGCGCCTGGGCCGAACGCCAACTGGCCGCGGCCCTTTCGCGCTGGCAGGACGGCCAGGGGTTCGGCTTCGGGCCGGGCGTCACCGGCCCCGGCCCGGAACCCGGACTCCAGGGCACCGAGATGTGGCTGGCCATCGTCTGGCTCCTCGCCGACCTGCTGGGCTGCTCCGACGCCCTCGGCTACCGCCCCCGCGGCGTCCACCGGCCGGAGCCGGCGGACCGGCGTGATCCTGCGACGTGAGCTTGAGGGCGCCGTGTCGTGTCTGGTCTGACCTGGGTGAGGCCGTAGCCGAGGTCGTCCAGGGCGACCGTCTCGAAGCCGCGCCGAGCCAGGACGACCTTCGCCTGCGCATCCGGGTTGCGGTAGCAGTCGAGGTGGACGCGGTGCCCGCGCCAGTCCGCAGAACTTCTCCTCGGGCGCCGTGTCGTCGGTCGGCCGGGGTCGGGTCGGGTGGGCAGGAGCTGCTGCAGATCGCGCCATGCCTGCTGGTCGCGGTAGAAGGCGGGGGCGGGGCTGGTCATCGTGGGCGCCTTCCGGCGGTGGCCTGCCGGTGGTCAGGCGGGGGCGAATGCCGGGCGGCTGAGCGCCCCGCGGGTGATCATCCGGACGCCGGCCTTGAGTCCCGGCGGGCGGCTTCGACGTCCCGCAGGTCGTCCTCCAGGCCTCGGGGGAAGGTCGGCCGCATCGTGGCCCTGCCTGCTGTGCGCTTTCGGGGACGACGTTCGGCCAGGGCCGAGGCCAACAGCTCGGTCGGCCGCCGCGGATGCCTGCTCCAGCAGCGCCTGGACGGCCTTGGCGAACGCCGCGTCCTTGCGGACGCCGTTGCGGCAGAAGCAACGGTAGGCGCTGTCGGGTACGACGTGGGACGTCGGAACCTTCGACGTGGCTACATATGTAGCACTCAGACGTAAGAGCGCGATTCCGTGCGCGCGTGGCAGGGACTTGGACCGTGGGCGAGGGCGGCTCTCTCCGGTCAGCGGTCGAGCAGGTCGCCGAATCCGGTGAGCAGGGCGCGCAGTCCGAGATCGAAGGCCAGGGTGGCGCGGCTGCGGTCGGCGGGCGTCTGGTCGAGTACGGCGCTGAGGTGCGGGGCCGTGTCGCGTGCGACGTCGGAGACCATCACGGGCGGCGCCACCAGGTCGAGAGCGGAGCCGAGCACGAAGCTCTCCAGCGCGGTGATCAGCGGCATGACGTCCTTCGCGGCGAAGCCCGCCTCCAGGAGCAGGCCCGCGACCTTCTCGTACATCGCGTGCATGAAGGGTTCTGCCAGCGGGGCGGTGGCGAGCAGGGGGACCGCTCCGGGGTGGGCGGCGAACGCGGCGAGGTAGGAGCGGGCCCAGCCCTCCAGGGCCATGGCCCAGGGCTGTGACCAGTCCTGGGTGTCGCCGGTCGTCAGGGCCAGCTCCTCGCGCATGAGCGAGATGATCTCGTCGCGGCCCGCGACGTGGTGGTAGAGGGCCGACGGGGCGACGCCCAGGGCCCTGGCCAGGGCGGGGATGGAGAAGGAGCCCTTCTCGTCGGCCAGGCGCAGTGCCGCGGCGCCGATGCGCCGACGGTCCAGCAGGGGGGTGCGCGGCCGTCCCACGGTGGCTCCTCGTCCTCGTGTGCCGTAATCCAGACGTTACCGAATGGCATTCAGTAAAAGTCTTCCCAGTCGTCCGGGCGACGCCTACATTACCGGAAACCGAATGCCTTTCAGTTAGGTGGTCGGCCGAGGGAAAGGCACTGCCACACGCCATGCACGCCGACATCGTCTTCATCTCAGGGACCGTCCGGACCGGGGCCGCGGACCCGCCCCTGTGCGACGCCCTCGCCGTCACGGACGGCCGGATCACCGCCCTGGGCGCGGAGGCACTGGCGTCCCGGGGGCCTCGTACGGCAGTCGTCGATCTCGCCGGAGGAGCGCTGCTGCCGGCGTTCGGCGACGGGCATGTGCACCCGGTGATGGGAGGACTGGGGCTGGCCGGGGTCCCGGTTCGGGACACGGCGAGCGTCGAGGAGATCGTCGAGGCCGTACGACGCTGGGCCGCCGAACACCCCGAGGCCGAGTGGATCACGGGGGACGGCTTCGACCCGTGGCTCGCCCCCGACGGCCGGTTCGACGCCAGATGGCTGGACGCCGCCGTACCCGACCGTCCCGTCGTCCTGCGCACCATGGACCACCACACCGCGTGGGTGAACAGCGAGACGCTGCGCCGGGCCGGTTACACGGCCGGCACCCCGGACCCGGCAGGCGGGGAGATACTGCGCCGGGACGGAACCGCGGAGCCGCTGGGCACCCTGCGTGAGTTCGGCGCCCTCGGCCCGGTGCTCGCCCTCATTCCCACGGCGTCCCACGAGGCCCAGGTGGCGGCGCTGCGCGAAGCCGCCGCCCGGTTCGCCGCGGCCGGGGTGACCTGGGTGCAGGACGCCTGGGTCGAACCGCACCAGGCCGATGTCTGGGTCACCGCCGCGACCACCGGGCCGCGACTCCCCGTCCGCGCCGACCTCGCCTTCGTCCTGGAACCCGGCGACTGGCGCGAGCGGATCACCCGGTTCGCCGCCGACCGCGACCGGGTGGAGAGCTCCGCTCCCGGACTGCTGACCGCCCGGACGGTGAAGTTCTTCGCCGACGGCGTCATCGAGTCCGGCACCGCCGCCCTGCTGGAGCCCTACACCGACTGCCCGCACTCGCACGGCATCGCCAACTGGACACCCGCGGAGCTCGCCGCAGCCGTCACCGCTGTCGACGCGCTGGGCTTCCGCGCGCACCTGCACGCCATCGGCGACGCCGGAGTCCGGGGCGCCCTGGACGCGATCGAGGCCGCCGCCCGTGCCAACGGCGCCCGGGACCGCCGACCGGTCATCGCCCACGCCCAGCTGATCCACCCCGCCGACCTGGCCCGTTTCGCCGCGCTGGGAGTGATCGCCAACCTCCAGCCGCTGTGGGCCCAGCCCGACCCCCTGATGACCGAGCTGACCCTGCCGAGGATCGGCCCGGAGCGCGGCGGGCGGCAGTACCAGATCGCCGCCCTGCTCGACTCCGGCGCCCGGCTCTCGTTCGGCAGCGACTGGCCGGTCACCGCTCACGAACCGCTGCGGGGCATCGCCACCGCGGTGACCCGCCAGACACCCGACGGTGAACCCGCGGGCGGCTGGCTGCCCGAGGAGCGGATCGACATCGACACAGCTCTCGCCGCCTACTCCGCGGGATGCGCCCACCAGGCGTTCGAGGAGAAGGAATGGGGCGCTCTGCGTCCCGGTATGCGCGCCGACCTGGTGCATCTCGCCGCCGACCCGGTCGGGACCGCCCCCGGTGACCTCGCGCACCTGCCCGTCCTGGGCACCTGGCTCGCGGGCCGGCGCACCCATCATGCCGCCGCATTCCAGCGCACGGGCGCCGGGAGACGATAGACCCATATCGTCGTCACCACCGGCCCGTGTGTCTCCGACACCCCACTCACACGCTCGACCACACGTACCACGCGGAGACCTTCATGACCGAGCCCCTCATCCCCATCGCTCCCCAGCAGCCCGGGTCGGCCGCCGGGGCCGACCCGAGCCCTCATCTGCAGCGCAGCACCCTCGGCGTCGCCGACATCGTCTTCTTCGTCGTCGCCGCGGCCGCCCCGCTCACCGTGATGGCCGGCGTCGCACCCCTCGCCATTCTCTTCGGCGGCATCGGCGCCCCCGCCGCCTATCTCGCCGTCGGCGTGGTGCTGGTCCTCTTCGCCGTCGGCTTCACCGCGATGACGCCGTACATCCGCAACGCCGGCGCCTTCTACTCGTACATCGCCCGAGGCCTCGGGCGTCCGGCGGGGCTCGGCGCGGCGCTGCTCGCGGTGTTCTCGTACAACTCCCTGCAGATCGGCATGTTCGGGGCCTTCGGCTTCTTCGCCTCCACCACGGCGAACGACCTCCTCGGCGTCGACCTGCCCTGGCCGGTGTACGCCTTCGCCGGGATCGCCGTCGTCTGGCTCCTCGGTTTCCGCTCCATCAACCTCGGCGCCAAGGTCCTGGCCGCCCTGCTGATCGCCGAGACCGCCATCCTGACGCTGCTCGCCGGAGCCGTCCTGGTCAAGGGCGGCGCGAGTGGGCTGAGCCTCGACTCCTTCGCCCCCTCGAACGTCTTCGTCTCGGGGATGAGCGGACCGATCGGTCTGGCCGTCGCCGCGTTCATCGGCTTCGAGGCCACCGCCATCTACCGCGAGGAGGCCCGCGACCCCGACCGCACCGTGCCCCGCGCCACCTATCTGGCGGTCGGCTTCCTCGGCCTCTTCTACGCCTTCATCTCCTGGGTCATCGTGCAGGCGTTCGGCAGCGACCAGGCCGTCGCCGTCGCCGCGCAGAACCCGGCGGAGATGTTCTTCACCGCCATGACCCGCTACGTCGGCGGCTGGGCCAGCGACGTACAGCGCGTCCTGATCGTCACCAGCGTGCTCGCCGCCCTGCTCGCCTTCCACAACGCCATCACCCGGTACGTCTACGCCCTGTCCGCCGAGCGCGTCGCCCCCGCGGCGCTGGGCCGCGTGCACCCCAGACACGGCTCGCCGTGGGCGGCCGGCGTCGCGCAGAGCGTCCTGGCGGTCGTGGTCGTCGCCGTCTTCACCTTGATCGGCGTCGACCCCTACACCAAGTTCTTCCTCTGGGTGAACACCCCCGGCGTGGTCGGCATCCTCGTCCTGCAGGCGCTGGCGGCCTTCGCGGTGCTCGCCTTCTTCCGCCGCAACCCCGCCGAGCACGGCGAGGGACGCGTGCGTACCCTGGCCGCTCCCGCTGCGGCCGGCATCCTCCTCACCGCCGCCACCGTGCTGGTCTGCCGGCGCCTGGACCTGTTCACCGGCGCCGGCCCGACCGTCAACTGGAGCCTGGTCGCGCTCACACCGGCGGTGTTCCTGGCCGGCGTCGTCTACGCCGTGCGCATCCGCCGCACCCGGCCCGACGTCTACGCCAAGCTCGCCACGACCGACGTCGACACCGTCTGATCCCCCCGCGCCCGGCGGTCCCGCCGTCCGACCCGACCTCGGGCGCGGGACCGCCCTGCGCACATACGCCCGACCACGAGACGGTCCACGAAAAAGCCGCACGCCCATGATCCTCGGCCGCAGCAGGAAACCGACACCGCGCCTCGCGGCCGAACCCGACGACACCGACCCGGGCAGAGTGCGCCTGGCAGCTCACCGGCCGCGGCCCCGCACGGCCCCTGGCGGCCGCGGTCAACGAGCGGCCGCTCGGGAAAACCGGCCGGGCCTGGCACTGCCGCTCCCCCGGCCGGCCGTCGTCGCGGCCGTCACCCGCCCGGGCACACAGCGGTCCCGGACCGACCAGCAACCGCGACACCCCGACGCGCACACCCTGTCCGCCTGAGGGATCCAGGCCCGCGGCCGCCGCACCCCGCCGTCTCACGCCGAGTTCGAGGAGGCCGTCCGGGCGTGTGCGACGGCGGCCCGCCAGGCACCCGACGACCCGAACCCGTGGGCGGTGAGACCCGGTCCGCTCCGCCAAGGACGCAGGCCGCCTGGGGAGGTGTTCCCCGTCTGGCGCAAATCGTCGAGCTAGACCCCTGGCGCCGTGAGGCGTACCGGCAGATGCACGGCTGCCTCCCGCCCCGCGGTCGCACACTCCCGGCCATGCACTTCGCGGATCGGGCACGGGCCACGGCTCCGACGGCCGGGCTTGCGCTGCTGTCCCTGACGGACCGCTGTCACGGGCCCTCTCCCAGAGCGGGGCCCAGGCCCTCACGGCGGACCGCCCGGACTCGAATTCCTCGGTGACCACATCGCCCTGCGCCCCGCCATGCTCACGGTCCTCGCGTTCGTCGTCTGCGCCGCCTGCCTGGCCCCGGCGGCGGAGACCGGGCCCCGCACCAGCGGCCCCGCCGCCGCGCGCGTCACCGATGCCGACCTGTCCGCCACCGCCGACGACACAAGACCGGCGTAACCTCTCTGCCGTTCGGCAGCCTGCTGGCGCGTCTGCTCGACGTGTCGGCCGTGGAGGCGGCAGCGGTGTTGGCGGTCGACGGCCGATGGGCCGGAGCCGGCGTTCGTTCCCCGATGGGAACTACGGCGTGACCGTCAGAAAGGTCGTCCCGGCAGTGTCAGTGCCGTCGTCGAAGCGGACCAGGCCGAGGTAGGACTTGTCGGCCGGGAGGTTCTGCCAGGAGACCTTGACCTCGACGGTGTCCCCCATGGCGACCTGCTGCACGGCCGGGTTTACGGTGGCCGGGTGGTCGGGCTTGGCGTCCTTCCCGATCAGCCAGGTGTGCAGGGTGTACGTCTGGCTGTCGGCCCCCTGCGGCAAGGCGTACGGGACGACGTGCACCGTGTAGGTGCCCGGCTCGGTGAGGTCGACGTGCTCGTCGTTGCCGCCGTCCCGCTGGGCGAGGATGTTGCCGTCCTTGTCGATCACCCACAGATCCACGTCGCCGCCCTCGATGTACTCGGAGGGCAGGATCGCCAAGCGGACGAGGTCGGTGCCGTCGTCCACGGTGACCTCGGACTTGGCCACGGCGGCCGGCGACTCCCAGGGGTCGGGGCTGGTGCCGGTCAGGGTTCCGGTTTTCACCGTGTCCGCGTACAGGCCGTTGACAGCAGTGTCGAGCGTGCCGTCCCAGCCGACCCGCGGGGTGAGGGTGATGGAGCCGGTCGCGCCCTTACTGGTGGTTTCCGCCGGTGCGGAGAGGCGGATAGCGCGCGGTGCGACGGGGCTGCGGACCTTGTGCCGCCCGTCGCTCAAGGTGACCGAGCCGAACTTCCAGTCGCCCTGCCCGCGCCGTTGGGCCCGACCAGTACGTGGGATGCCGGGCGCAAAGGAGATGCGGGCCGAGGTGAGGCGGGCTACTGCCGCAGATCACTGGGAGTTGTTGCCCCACAGGCTCTTGTCGTCCACGTTCGTCTTGGTCACCAGTGGCGCGGGGAGCTGGTCCTCCAGCCCGTTGGGCAGTTGGACGATGGTGGAGCCGTGGTCGGTGGGCCCGGGCTTGAACGTCTTTCCGGAGGCTGCCGCCTTGGCGTAGTACAGGGCGTACTTGGCGTAGAGGTCGGCGGGCTGGGAGACGGTGGCGTCGATGTTGCCTCTGCGAATCGCGTCGAATTCCTGTGGGATGCCGTCGTTCGAGACGATCGTGATGTGCCCTGTGGAACCCGCGGGCTTGAGCAGGCCCTTCTCCTCGAGCAGGGACGTGGTCGGCTGCAGGAAGGCTCCGCCGGCCTGCAGGTAGATGCCGTTGATGTCCGGATGCTTGGCCAGCAGGGCCTTCAGCTTGACGTAGGCGACCGCGCCGTCCCAATCGGTGGCCAGCGGATGGACGGTGATGTCGGGGAACTTCTTCTTCATGCAGGCGTCGAAGGCCTCAGTGCGGTCACGCCCGTTGATGGAGTCCAGCGCCCCTTCGAGCTCGGCGACCTCGCCCTTGCCGCCGAGCTGCTTGCCGAGGAACTCGCATGCCTTGGTGCCGTACGCCCTGTTGTCGCCCCGCACCACCATGTAGACCTTGCCGCTTTCGGGCCGGGTGTCCACGCTCACCACCGGGATGTGCTTGCTCGCCAGTCGGTTGAGGGTGGGGGTGATGGCACCGGTGTCCTGCGGTGCCATGACGATGGCCTTGGCTCCCCTGCTCTCCAAGGCCCGGACGTTGAACACCAACCTGCCGACGCTGTTCCGGGAGTTCGTGATCGGCAGGGCGTCGATGCCCTGGGCGGCGACGTACTCCTTGGTGTACCGGGCGTAGGAGTTCCAGAAGTCGGAGTCGGAACGCGGCAGGTCGATGCCGATCTCGGAGTCTGAAGCGGTGCTTCCGCGGTTGCACGCCACGGTGGCTCCTGCAAGCACTGCGGCGCCGGCCACTGCGGCAGTGACACGCAGGTGATGGGGATTCATGTCCGCGCTCTTCTCATGAAGGGGGCCTGTCATCGAATGTCTCTTTGCACGGCACAGAGCCGGTCCGTACAACACCGTTCTGGGCGCACAGCCCGTTGGCGCTTTACCAGCAGGGTTCGGGTTGCGTGAGGCCCGGGAACAAAAGGGGGCCCGGGCCAGCTCCGCCGCACGAGACAGCCTGCGGAGCATGGCTGTAAGGGCCGTCGCGGCGGCACGAGGATCGCACCACCGCAACCGCTGGTCATGCCGTTGTGAGGATCAGAGGGCGGTGAAGGTCCACAGCAGGTTGGTGCTGCTGCCGTAGGCCCACTGCTTGGTGACTGAGCCGGAGGCGACGTTGCCGCCGCCGTCGAGGACGAGGCCGGTGGTGCGGTTGGCGATCGAGTGGCGGCCGTCGCCCCGGTGGGTGATCGTCCACTGCTGGTTGCTTCCGCCGTTCCAGGCGGCCTCGCGGGCGGCGGAGCCGTTGGCGGTGGCGCCCCAGCCGTCGGCGACCATGCCGTTGGTGCGGTTGACCAGCTTGTAGTAGCCGCCTCCGACCTCCACCGCCTGCCACTGGAGGTTGTTGCTGCCGTCCCAGGTCCACTGCTTGAGGTTGGATCCGGAGGCGACGTTGCCGCCGCTGTCCAGGGCCAGGCCGTCGGTGACGTTGGTGATCCGGAAGTACGTCGACGGGTTGAACTGCACCTTCAGCGAGGTGACCTGGTCGTTGTTGCCGGTGACCCGGAGGTCGGGGTTGTCGGCGGTGAAGGTCCAGGAGGTGCCGCTGAAGTTGTCGCCCGAGTAGCCGATCACCTGGAAGCCGGGGGCGAGCCGGAGGGAGGAGAGGGTGAGCGGGCCCAGTCCGGCCGAGCTCAGCGCACTCGCGGTGTAGTCGCCGAGGGCGAGCACGGCGGCGGTGCCGGCGTAGTTGACGTCCGTGAAGCCGACAGCGCCGGACAGCGGCCGCAGGCCGGGGATCTCGCCGGAGAAGGTGAGCTTCAGGACGTAGGCGTTGGCGCTGAACGGCGCCGAGGACGGCAGGGCCACCGTGAGGCCGGTGGAGGTCTGGGTCGGCGTCGCCAGGCTGATGTAGTTGCCGGCGGTCGAGTCGAGCAGCTTCACCGAGGTCAGCGTGGAGAGGTTGATCCGGTCCGAGCTCAGGGTCTTGATCGTCACCGAGCTGCCGGGCCAGCCCAGCACGGTGGCGTACAGGACGTTGTTGGCCTTGTTACGGGTGAAGCGGATGTCCTGCGCGGTGCCGGCCGTCGGGGTGGAGAAGGTGCTGCCGCCCATCTTCGTGGGGCCCTCGCCGTACGCCGTCCAGGCGCGGGTGGCGTACACGGACTCGCCGAAGCGCTGCAGGTAGTCGCCCATGCCGAGCAGGATGTCCTTCTGCGCCTGGGGGATGGTGCCGTCGGCCATCGGCGCGATGTTCAGCAGCACGTTGCCGTTCTTGCTGACCCGGTCCAGGAAGGAGTGCAGCATCTGCTGGATGCTGTAGTAACCGATGCCCTGGGTGTAGCACCAGCTGCTGCTGGAGATGCTGTCGTCGGTGAGCCAGTACGGGGCGGTGAGGTCGGCCGGGCCGCCGCGCTCGAAGTCGAAGACCTCGCCCTTGGCGTCCATGCCGTCCTTGTAGGTGGCGACGACCTCTTTGCCCCAGCTGTTGGCCTGGTTGTAGTAGTACGACAGGAAGTTCAGGCGCTGCGTCTCGTCGACGTGGTCCATCATGAAGTCCTGCCAGAGGATGTCCGGCTGGGCGCGGTCGATGACCTCCTTGAGCTTGTCGTACCAGAGCTGGTTCTCCGCCGTCGCGCCCAGCTGCCCGTAGAGCTTCTTGAGGCTGGGGTCGGTCTGGGCGGGGGCGTACTGGTAGAAGCCGTTGTAGTTGTAGGCGTGGTGCATGGCCACGAGCAGCTTGAGGTTCTTGGCGCGGATGGCCGTGGTGAACAGCTGCAGCAGGTTCAGACCCGGGCCCTTGTCGACCGAGTTCCACTCGTTGACCTGGCTGTCCCACATGGAGAAGCCGTCGTGGTGCTCGGCGACGGGTCCGGCGAACTTCGCGCCGGCGTCGACGAAGAGCTGGGCCCACTCGTCGGGGTCGAAGTTGCCGCCCGCCGACTTCAGCTTCGGCGCGAACTTGACGGTGTTGCCCGACAGGTCCTGAGCCCCGTTGATGAAGTTGTGGTACGGCCATGCCGAGGGCTGGCCGAAGGTCGCGATGTGGTGCTTGTTGGCGTTGCTGCCGCCCGCGTACATGTTGCGCGGGTACCACTCGCTGTCGTACGCCGGAACGCTGAAGACGCCCCAGTGGAAGTAGATGCCGAACTTGGCGTCCTGGAACCACTCCGGGGCCGGCGGGTGCTGGTCGACCGAGTTCCAGTCGGGCGTGTAGGTGCTGGGCGCCGCCTGAGCGCCGCCGGCGCCGAACAGTCCTCCGGCGACGGCGGCCGCGGCCACGAAGGTGGCGCCGGCCAGGAAGTGGCGTCTGTTGATCGAACTCGACATAGGACATCCCTGATGCGGAAGGGGAGGGTGGAGGCAGGGAACGAGGGGTCGGCGCGGCTCTCAGAGCCTGGGGCGCCGGATGTTACGCACGAAGGTCGACCATGTGACCCGGAGATGTCAACGGGTGTACGGGGATGAAAGTGCCCGACAGGGAGGCACTTTGCCGCTTTTGCATCTATTTTTCCCAATTGACTTCCCCTAGACATGCCATGTCTAGGACGAGCCGCGTGACTCGTTCCCGCCCGTACGTGGACATGATTGATGGGATGCCTCTCCCTCCAGACGCATCGCCTCCCCATTCGGAGTGCGCCGCCATCTGCATGTTTCCCAAGGATTGAGCGATGGACTAGACAGAGAGCCCGGGACACGTCTATAAACATCCCATCTCTCCACAACGGCGGCGCACGGATGCCGCCGGGCGAAACGTCTCCCGCTACGGGACCAGCGCGAGGAAGTACCGATGAGACTCAGAACCGTCCTCTGTTCCACCGCCTCCGCCCTCTCCGCACTGGCGCTGCTCAGCGCCTGCGGCAGCGGCGCCAGCACCTCGGCGTCGTCGAGCGACAAGCCGCTGGTCGGCGTCGACTACCCGCGCTCCGACACCGACTTCTGGAACTCGTACATCAAGTACACGCCGGAGTACGCCAAGGAGCTGGGCCTGGGCCTGAAGACCACCAACTCCCAGAACGACGTCGCGAAGCTCACCGCGAACGCGCAGACGTTCATCAGTCAGGGCGTCAAGGGCGTGGCGATGGCCCCGCAGGACACCGCGGCCATCGCGCCGACGCTGTCCCAGCTGGAGGCCAAGAAGATCCCGGTCGTCACCGTCGACACCCGCCCCGACAGCGGCAAGGTCTTCATGGTCGTACGCGCCGACAACCGGGCGTACGGCGAGAAGGCGTGCCAGTACCTGGGCACCAAGCTCGGCGGCAAGGGCAAGGTCGTGATGCTGGAGGGCGGCCTGGACTCCATCAACGGCCGTGACCGCACCGAGGCGTTCAACGACTGCATGAAGAAGAACTACCCGGACATCAAGGTGTTCGGCGAGGCCACCAACTGGGACGGCGCCGTCGCCGCGCAGAAGCTGCAGACGGACCTGACGGCCAACCCGGACATCAAGGGCGTCTACATGGAGTCCAGCTTCGCCCTGTCCGGCACGCTCCAGGTTCTCAAGCAGAAGGGCCTGCTGGTCGACCCGAAGGACAAGAAGCACGTCTTCATCGTGTCCAACGACGGCATCCCCGAGGAGCTGAAGTCGATCGCCGCGGGCAAGATCGACGCCACCGTCTCCCAGCCGGCCGACCTGTACGCCAAGTACGCCCTGTACTACCTGAAGGCCGCGATCGACGGCAAGACGTTCAAGCCCGGCAAGACCGACCACGACAGCACCATCATCCAGGTCCGCGAAGGGCTGCTGGAGGACCAGCTGTCCGCTCCGCTGGTCACCGCCGACGGCGGCACCTACGGCGGCGTTCCCAGCGTGAAGAGCGACGACAAGTCCCTGTGGGGCAACAATCTCGGCTGATGCTCTGTCAGACCTACCAACGGCAAGCGCACACAAGGCGGTTGAGATGAGCGACGGGGAGCGAGCAGTGACCCCCGCATCCGCCCGCGCGGACGACGGACGGGTCCAGGTGGACCCGCCCGTCGTCGAGGCAGCGGGCATTGTCAAACGATTCGGTCCGACGGTCGCCCTGAACGGCGCCCGGATCACCATCCGCGCCGGCGAGACGCACGCGCTCGTCGGCCGCAATGGAGCCGGCAAGTCAACGCTGGTATCGGTCCTGACCGGGCTTCAGGCCCCGGACGAGGGAACCGTGACCTTCGGTGGCGAGCCCGCCCCGCGGCTCAGCGATCGCGACGCCTGGCGCAGTCGCGTGGCCTGCGTCTACCAGAAGTCGACGATCATCCCCACCCTGACCGTCGCCGAGAACCTCTTCCTCAACCGGCACGACCGCGGACCAAGCCGGCTGATCAGCTGGCAGGGCGTGCGCCGACGGGCGCAGGAGACGCTGTCGACCTGGTCGGTGGACGTCGATCCGCAGACCCCGGCCGGTGATCTCAACGTCGAACAGCGGCAGTTCGTCGAGATCGCCCGCGCGCTGTCCTTCGGCGCCCGGTTCATCATCCTCGACGAGCCGACCGCCCAGCTCGACGGCGCGGCGATCAACCGGCTCTTCGACCGGATCCGCGACCTGCAACGCCAGGGCGTGACCTTCCTGTTCATCAGCCACCACCTCCAGGAGATCTACGAGATCTGCGACATGGTCACGGTGTTCCGGGACGCCCGGCACATCCTGACCGCGCCGGTCGGGGAACTCCCCCGCACCGAGCTCGTCGCCGCCATGACCGGCGAGGCGGCCGCCGACCGGGACGAGGAACGCTCCAGCACTCTCGACACCGGCGCGACCGCGGCGCTGACCGTGGAGGGCCTGAACTCCGACACCTACCAGGACATCACCTTCCAGGTGGGCGCCGGGGAGATCGTCGGGCTCGCGGGCGCCGCCGGCAGCGGTCGTACCGAGGTCGCCGAGACCGTCGTAGGACTGCGGGCGGCGGGCGGCGGTGAGGTGGAGATCGCCGGAAAGCGGCCCCGGCCGGGCAGTGTGCCCGCCGCGCTCGCCGCAGGGGCCGGATTCGTCCCGCAGGACCGGCATCACCAGGGCTTCGTGCCCGACATGTCGATCGCGGACAACGCCACGCTCTCCGTCCCCCGCAGGCTCGGCGAGTACGGGTTCCTCAGCCGGGGCCGGCGCGACCAGCTCGCCGAGGACATGATCGAGAACCTGGCGATCAAGACGCCCGGCCCCGACCTGCCCGTATCGGCCCTCTCGGGCGGCAACCAGCAGAAGGTCGTCATGGCCCGCGCCCTCGCCGACGACCCCCGGCTGCTGGTCCTGATCAACCCGACCGCGGGCGTGGACGTGCGCTCCAAGGAGTTCCTCCTCGGCAAGGTCGAGGAGACCGCGGGCACCGGCACCGGAGTGCTGATCGCCTCCGACGAACTCGACGACCTGCGCATGTGCGACCGGGTCCTGGTGATGTTCCAGGGCCGTGTGACCTCAGAGATCGCCCGCGGCTGGCACGACCACGACCTCGTCGCCGCGATGGAAGGAGTGGACCTCAATGCCTGAGGTAATGCCTGAAACGGTCCTCGCGGACACCCCCGAGGTCAAGGCCGCCGAGCCTCAGCCCAGAAGGACCGCGTTGCTCGGCGGCCGGATACCCCTGGCCCGGCTGCGCGACCTCGCCCTCGTCCCCGCGATCATCGCCATCGCGATCGTCGGCCAGATCGTCAACCCGGTCTTCCTGCAGGCGGACAACCTCATCAACGTCCTGCAGACCATGTCCGAGATGGCCCTGCTGGTCCTCGCCCAGACGATGATCCTCATCGTCAAGAAGATGGACCTCTCCCTGGAGTCCACCATGGGCCTCGCGCCCGGCGTCGCGGCCTGGCTGGTCGTGCCCACCGGCGCGGGACACGGCCTCGGGCTCCTCCCCGGAGGGTGGGCCATCCCCGTCACCCTCGCCGTCGGCGCCCTGGTCGGCGTGATCAACGCGGTGCTGATCATCCGGTTCGGACTCAACGGCTTCATCGTCACCCTCGGCATGCTGATCGTGCTGCGCGGCATCCTCACGGGCATCTCCGGCGGCCAGACCTTCTTCCAGCTGCCGGAGTCCATGCTGTACCCGGGCACCGCCCAGTGGTTCGGGATGCCCGCCTCCATCTGGATCTGCCTCACCCTGTTCGCGATCGCCATCGTCGTCCTCGGCTGGACCAGCTTCGGGCGCTCGCTCTACGCCATCGGCGGCAACGTCGACGCAGCGAAGGCGGCCGGCATCCGCACCGACCGGGTGCTGTGGATCGTCATCGTCACCGGCAGCGTGCTCGCCGCCCTCGCCGGTCTGCTGCTCTCCGGACGTCTCGCCTCGGTCGCCTCCGCCCAGGGCAACGGCTACATCTTCACCGTGTTCGCCGCCGCCGTCATCGGCGGGATCAGCCTCAACGGCGGCAAGGGCACCATGTTCGGCGCCTTCAGCGGCATCCTGCTGCTCTTCATGATCCAGAACGTGCTCACCCTGGCCGGCGTCCCCGCCCAGTGGATCGGCGCCCTCAACGGCCTGATCATCCTGGTCGCCCTGACCATCTCACGCATCACGGGCGGCAAGGTCCAGGAGTGAACCAGGCGGCCGTCAAGGCCGCCGCTCACTCTCCGCCGTTACCCACCCCACGTCGCAGGGGCCGTGTTCTCCCCTGCTCCCTCAGGAGTTGCTGCCATGTCCTCTGCTGCCCGCATCACGTCTCTGGACGTCCTCGACGTGCGCTTCCCGACGTCCGAGCACCTGGACGGGTCGGACGCGATGAACCCCGAACCCGACTACTCCGCCGCCTACGTCGTCCTGCGCACCGACGCCGGCGACGGGCTGGAGGGCCACGCCCTGGCCTTCACCACCGGCCGCGGCAACGACGCGCAGGCCGCCGCCATCGCGACGCTCGCCCCGCACGTGGTGGGTCTGTCGGTCGAGGAGGTCTGCGGTGACCTCGGCGCGTTCTCCCGCTCCCTCGTCCACGATCCCCAACTCCGTTGGCTGGGACCGGAGAAGGGCGCCATCCACATGGCCACCGGCGCCGTCGTCAACGCCGCCTGGGACCTCGCCGCCAAGCGGGCCGGCAAGCCCGTCTGGCGCTTCCTCGGCGAAATGTCCCCGGAGGAACTGGTCGCGCAGGTCGACTTCCGCTGGCTCTCCGACGCCCTCACACCCGAGGAGGCCCTGGAGATTCTTCGCCGCGCCGAACCCGGCCGCGGGCACCGCATCGGCCGTCTGCTCGACCAGGGCTACCCCGCCTACACCACCACGCCCGGATGGCTCGGCTACTCCGACGACAAGCTCGCCCGCCTCGCCCGAGAGGCCGTCGCCGACGGCTTCACCCAGATCAAGCTGAAGGTCGGCGCCGACCTCGCGGACGATGTACGGCGCATGCGCACCGCCCGCGAGACCGTCGGCCCCGACATCCGCATCGCCGTCGACGCCAACCAGAGATGGGACGTCCAGCCCGCCATCGACTGGATGCGCGAACTCGCCCCCTACGACCCGTACTGGATCGAGGAGCCCACCTCCCCCGACGACATCCTCGGCCACGCCGCCGTCCGCAAGGCCGTCAGCCCCATCAAGGTCGCCACCGGCGAACACATCGCCAACCGCGTCGTCTTCAAGCAACTGCTCCAGGCCGGAGCGGTCGACATCGTCCAGATCGACTCCGCGCGGGTCGGCGGCGTCAACGAGAACATCGCGATCCTGCTGCTCGCAGCCAAGTTCGGCGTGCCGGTCTGCCCGCACGCCGGCGGCGTCGGACTGTGCGAGATGGTCCAGCACCTGTCGATGTTCGACTACGTGGCCGTCTCCGGCACCACCGAGGACCGCGTCATCGAGTACGTCGACCACCTGCACGAACACTTCGTCGACCCCGTGCGCATCGTGGACGGCCACTACCTCGCTCCCACCCTCCCCGGGCTCAGCGCCCAGATGCACCCCGACTCCCTGAAGGAGTACCTCTACCCCGACGGCCCCGTCTGGTCCGCCCGTGTCTGACCTGCCGCACCTCGTCGACGCGCACCACCACGTGTGGGACCTGGACCTGCGGCCGCAGCCGTGGCTGGACGAACCCGGTCATGAACCCATCCGCCGCAGCTTCAGCTCACATGCCCTGCGATCGGCCGCGACCCGGCCGATCGCCGGACGGCGGCTGACGAGCACGGTGGTCGTCCAGTGTGTGACGTCCGTGCCCGAGACGCGTGAACTGCTCGCCCTGGCCAACGAAGACCCCCTGATCGGCGCGGTCGTCGGCTGGGCCGACCTCACCTCCCCCGCGATCGGCGACGTACTCGACGCACTGCGATCGGGTCCCGGCGGGCGGTACCTGCGGTCCCTACGCCACCTCGTCCAGGGCGAGTCCGATCCGTACTGGCTCCAACGGCCGGACGTCGAGCGAGGGTTGCGGGCGGTCGGCGAACGCGGTCTCGCGTACGACGTGCTGGTGCGCAGCCACCAGCTCCCACAGGCGATCCGCCTGGCCGACCGCTTCCCGGAGCTGCCCCTGGTCCTCGACCACGCCGGCAAACCGCCCGTCGCCGAGGGTGACCTGGACGGCTGGGAGCGGGAGGTGCGGCGGCTGGCGGCGCGGGAGCAGGTGCGGTGCAAGGTGTCCGGTCTGGTCACCGAGGCCGATCACGAGAAGTGGACCGTCGACGACATCCGGCCGGTGTGGGACGTCCTGCTGGACGCCTTCGGCCCCGACCGGCTGATGTTCGGCTCCGACTGGCCGGTCTGCGTCCTCGCGGGCGGCTGGAACCGGTGGGCCGCCACCGTGGACGAACTGCTCACCGACTGCGCCGAGGGAGACGTCCAGGCCGTCCTCGCCGACACCGCGACCGCGTTCTACCAACTGACGGAGGCACCGTGCTCCTGACCGAACTCCTGCACCCCGAGATCCTCCGCTCGCTCGCCGGAGCCGGCCATGGCGCCCGCGTGCTGCTCGCCGACGGCCACTACCCCGCGAGCACCGCCACCGGCGAGCGGGCGACCACCGTCCACCTCAACCTCTCCCCCGGCGTCCTCGACGTCACCACCGTGCTCGACGTCCTGCTCCGGGCCCTGCCCATCGAGTCGGCGCACGTCATGGTGCCGCCCGAGGGTGAACCGGAGCCGCCGGCCATCGCCGAGTACCGCTCGATGCTGGCGCCCGTCCCCGTCGAGACACTCGGCCGCTTCGAGTTCTACGACGCCGCCCGCTCCCCCGACCTGGCGCTGGCGATCGTCACCGCCGACACCCGTACCTACGCCAACCTGCTGCTGACCATCGGCGTCCGCGCTGAAGGGACCCTGACCCCACGATGACACTCGCAGTCCGTTACACATCCGCCCGCACCCTGGACACGGCCCCGGCCGAGAGTTCCTCCCCCGGCCCCGGCGAGGTGGAGCTGGCTCCCGCCTACGTCGGCATCTGCGGCACCGACCTGCACATCTTCCACGGCGACATGGACGCCCGGGTGAGCACGCCCGCCGTGCTCGGACACGAGATGTCCGGCCGGATCGTACGCGTCGGCCCGGGTGTCGAAGGCTGGCGGGCCGGGGACGCGGTCACCGTGATGCCCCTGCGCTGGGACGACACCTGCCCAGCGTGCCTGAAGGGCCATCAACACGTCTGCCAGCACCTCGACTTCATCGGCATCGACTCCCCCGGCGCGATGCAGCAGCGCTGGACCGTACCCGCCGCCACGCTCATCCGACTGCCCGACTCCCTCGCCCTGGACCGGGCCGCGCTCGTCGAACCCACGGCGGTCGCCGTGCACGACGTCGGCCGGGCCGGAGTACGGGACGGCGAGAAGGTCGTCGTGGTCGGCGGCGGCCCGGTCGGCATCCTCATCGCACTGGTCGCGCGGGCCGCGGGCTCCGAGGTTCGGGTCGTGGAGCTGAGCGCCCACCGTCGGCTGCTCGCCGAGGAGTTGGGCCTGACGGCCTGGAACCCGGCCGACGACGACGTGCCCGCGCTGGTCAGCGAGTGGACCGGCGACGCGGGCGCCGACGTCGCCTTCGAGGTCTCCGGCGCGGCCGGCGGCGTGGACACGGCGGTCGACGTGCTGGGCGTGCGCGGCCGGCTGTGCCTCGTCGCCATCCACCCCCGACCCCGCGAGGTGAACCTGCACCGCTTCTTCTGGCGCGAACTGACCCTGGTGGGCGCCCGGTTGTACGACCGCTCCGACTTCGAGCGGGCCGTGGCTCTCGTGGCGGACGGCACGATCCCCGCCGAGCGACTGATCAGCAAGGTCGTCCCCCTCACGCAGGCACCCGCCGCTTTCGAGGCCCTGGAGGGCGGCGGTGACGTGATGAAGATCCTGGTGGACTGCACGGACGACACCCAGGGAGCCGCCGTATGAACGCCTTCGACCTCACCGGAAAGCTGGCCGTCGTCACCGGTGCCCGGCGCGGCATCGGACGGGCCATGGCCCGCGCGCTCGCCGAGGCCGGCGCCGACGTCATCGGCGTCAGCGCCTCGCTGGAGGAGACCGGCAGTGACGTGGAGAAGGACGTCACTGCCGCCGGCCGTACCTTCGAGGCGATCCGCGCCGACTTCGCCGACCCCGAGGCGGTACGGGCCCTGGGTGCCGACCTCGCCGGACGCGAACGACCGGTGGACATCCTGGTCAACAACGCGGGCACGATCCGGCGCGCGCCGGCCGCCGAACACAGCGACGATGACTGGGAGTTGGTGCTCCAGGTCAACCTCAGCGCGCAGTTCGCGCTGACCCGGGCGGTCGGCGCGGCGATGGTGGCCCGCGGCCAGGGAAAGATCATCTTCACGGCGTCGCTGCTCAGCTTCCAGGGCGGCATCACCGTCCCCGGCTACACCGCCACCAAGCACGGCATCGCCGGCCTCACCAAGGCGCTGGCCAACGAATGGGCCTCGCAGGGCGTCAACGTCAACGCCATCGCGCCTGGCTACATCGCCACCGACAACACCCAGGCCCTGCAGGACGATCCGGCGCGCAGCAAGGCCATCCTGGAGCGCATTCCGGCCGGCCGCTGGGGCAGCGCCGACGACCTCGCCGGCGTCACCGTCTTCCTGGCCTCGGACGCGGCCGCCTACGTCCACGGCACGATCCTGCCCGTCGACGGCGGATGGCTGGGCCGATGACCACCCATCTGGCCGACGTGCTGGCCGGCGCCCGGATCATGCCCGTGCTGACCGTGCCCGACCTGGCCACAGCCGCCCCGCTGGCCGACGCGCTCACCGCGGGTGGCGCCCGCTGCGCCGAGGTCACTTTCCGCACCCCGGACGCCGAGCAGGTCCTCAAGGCGATGGCGGCGCACGGCGGACTCGCCGTCGGCGCCGGCACGATCCTCACCCCTGAGCAGGCGGAGCGGGCCGTGGCCGCCGGAGCCGACTTCGTCGTCTCCCCCGGCTTCGACGCGGATGTCGTCGAGACATGCCGGGAGCTGGGGGTGCCCGTGGTGCCCGGTGTCGCCACCGCCACCGAGCTGATGGACGCCCTGCGCGCCGGCCTCGACACCGTCAAGCTCTTTCCCGCCGAGCCGCTCGGCGGCCTGCGGACACTCCGAGCGCTCGCGGCCCCCTTCCCCGGGATGCGGTTCGTGCCGACCGGCGGGATCGACGCCTCGCGCCTGCCCTCCTACCTCGCCGACCCTGCGGTTCTCGCCGTCGGCGGCAGCTGGATGGCCACCCCTGCCCACCTGGGCCGCGGCGATTACGCGGAGATCCGCCGGCTCACCGCCGAAGCCGTCGAGAGGAGAACACCGTGACCGACGTGGTGGCCCTGGGCGAGGTGATGCTGCGCTTCGATCCGGGCGAGGGCCGGATCCGCACGGCGCGCTCGTTCCAGGTCTGGGAGGGCGGCGGCGAGTACAACGTCGTACGCGGCCTGCGCCGCTGCTTCGGACTGCGTACGGCCGTCGTGACCGCCCTCGCCGACAACGGGGTCGGCCGGCTCGTCGAGGACCTGATCCTGCAGGGCGGCGTCGACACCTCGCTGATCCGCTGGGTGCCCGACGACGGCATCGGCCGCACCGCCCGCAACGGCCTCAACTTCGTCGAACGCGGCTACGGCATCCGCGGCGCGCTCGGCGTCAGCGACCGCGCCCACACCGCCGTGTCCCAGCTGCGCAAGGGGGATGTCGACTGGGACACGGTGTTCGCGTCCGGGGTGCGCTGGTTCCACACCGGCGGCATCTTCGCCGGGCTGTCCGAGACCACCGTCGACGTCGCCGACGAGGCCATGGCGGCCGCCCGCCGACACGGCGTCACCGTCTCCTACGACCCCAACTACCGCCCCAGCCTCTGGGCCGACCGAGGCGGCGCCGACCGGGCGCGCGAGGTCGACCTTCGGCTCGCCCGCCACGCCGACGTCGTCGTGGGCGCCCTCGGACTGGCCGGTGCACGGCCGGGTGACGTGCGGGTCCGTGGCGACGAGGTGCCGGACGCCCTGGCGCAGGTAGCGGGCCGGGCCCCCTCGGCGTCGGTGCTGGCGACGACGTTGAGGGAGGTACCGTCGGCGGGCGTCAACAACTGGTCCTCGGCCGCTTGGTCCGCCGAGACGGGCTTCGTCACCGGTCCCCCCATGCCCGGCCTGCACGTCCTGGACCGCATCGGCTCCGGCGACGGCTTTGCCGCCGGACTGATCCACGGCCTGCTCACCGGTGCCGGTCTGGAGCGTGCCCTCGCCTACGGGACGGCTCACGGGGCGCTCACCATGACCACCCCGGGGGACGTCTCCATGGCCACGCTCGCCGAGGTCGAGGCGCTCATGGCCGGCAGTTCGGCCGCCGTCCGACGCTGACGGGCCACCGCCGGCCCGCACACCCGTCCACCCATAGTCCGTAGGAGCACAGTTGAGACAGCGCAGTATGGGGCACCGGAAGGTCGGACACACCCCCGTCGAGCTGACCGAGCTCGGCTTCGGGGCCTCCGTCATCGGCAACCTCTACCGAATCACCCCCTCGCACGACGCGCAGGCCGCGGTCGAGACGGCCTGGGAGGCCGGCGTCCGCTATTTCGACACCGCGCCCCACTACGGTCTCGGCCTCTCGGAGCGACGTCTGGGCGCCGCCCTGCGTGACCGTCCAAGGGATACCTACGTCGTCTCCTCGAAGGTCGGCCGCCTGCTCGTCCCCAACGAGCGGCCGACCGGCGTCGACACCGAGGGCTTCGTCGTCCGCGACGACCTGTGCAGACAGTGGGACTTCAGCCGCGACGGAGTGCTCCGCTCCATCGAGGCCACCCTGGAACGCACCGGCCTGGACCGCCTCGACGTCGTCTATCTGCACGACCCCGACGACCACTGGAGGCAGGCCGCGGAGGAGGCCATGCCCGCCCTCGCAGAACTGCGCGACCAAGGCGTGATCGGAGCGATCGGCGCCGGCATGAACCAGTCGGCCATGCTCGCCCGCTTCCTGCGCGAGACCGCCGCCGACGTGGTGATGCTGGCCGGGCGCTACACGCTCCTCGACCAGTCGGCACTGGACGCCGTCCTGCCCGCCGCACTCGAACTCGGCAAGAGCGTCGTAGCGGTCGGCGTGTTCAACTCGGGGCTGCTCTCCCGCGACCGGCCCGCCGAGGGCATGAAGTACGACTACCAGGACGCCCCACCGGCCCTGGTGGACCGCGCCCGGGCCATCGCCGACGTCTGCGCGGCGCACGGGACCACCCTGCCCGCTGCCGCGATCGCCTTCCCGCTCACCCACCCCGCCATCATCAATGTCACCCTCGGTATGCGGACTCCGGAACAGGTCGTACGAAACGTGGAACTCCACGATCGGCACGTCCCCGACGGTCTCTGGGCCGATCTCCGCGCTCAGGGGCTGATCAGGTCGGACATGCCCGAGGGGCACGCCGGGGGGAGTGATTCACGTTGTCTCTGACCGACAAGGCCATCGCGCAGATCCGTGAACTGATCCGCACCGGCGCCCTGCCGCCCGGCTCGAAGCTCCCACCGGAACCGGACCTGGCCGGCCAGCTGGGCCTTTCCCGCAACCTCGCCCGCGAAGCGGTCAAGGCACTGGCCGTCGCCCGGGTCCTGGAGGTCCGCCGCGGCGACGGCACCTACGTGACCAGCCTCCAGCCCAGCCTCCTCCTGGAAGGGCTCGGTGGAGCGGTGGAGCTCCTCCAGAGCGACGCGGCCGCCGTGCAGGACCTCATGGAGGTACGACGGCTCCTCGAACCGGTCGCCACGGCGCTGGCCGCCACCCGCATCTCCGACGACCAACTGGTGGAGGTCAAGCGGCACTTGGACGCAATGCGCGAGGCCGCCGACAACGTCGAGCAGCTCAACGCCCACGACGCCGCCTTCCACCGAGCCGTCGTCTCGGCCACCGGCAACGAAACGCTGCTCACGCTCCTGGAAGGCATCTCCGGCCGCACGCTGCGTGCCCGCATCTGGCGCGGTCTGGTCGACGCACAGGCCTCCGGCCGGACCCTCGCCGAACACGAGGCGATCTTCAACGCCCTGTCCACCCGGGACGCCACCCTCTCCCAGGCCGCCGCACTGCTGCACGTGAGCAACACCGAGCGAGGGCTGCGAGAAACCCTGCGCTCAGGCGCGGCCCTTCCCTTCGCAGCGGCAGCGCACGAATGAGGCGCGGCGCTGTCGGCGAGGGGGCGCGCATGGTGTCGAGGGGCGGCCGGTGTCTTCGGACACCGGCCGCCCCTCGGCCGTTTCCCCGCCCTCTCACACTCCGACGGGCTGCCATTCCTGGTTGGCGCCGCTGTTGGAGGGCCACTGGATGACCTTGGCGCCGTCAGCGGTGGAGCCGCTCAGGACGTCCGCGCACAACCCGCTCTGCACGTTGACGAGCCTGTAGTAGCCGCTGGTGGCCGCCGGGACGAGCTTCCACCACTGGTTGCTGCCGTTGGTGTCCGACCACTGGTCCAGGGCCGTGCCGTTGCTGGTGGAACCCCCGGGGTTGTCCAGCACCTTGCCGCTGTTGACGTTGGACAGGCGGTAGGAGCCGTCGTAGTCGGGCAGCAGCTTCCACTGCTGGTTGGCGCTGCCGGACCAGGGCCACTGGATGACGGAAGCGCCGTTGGACGTGGAGGCGCCGGAGACCTCCATGACCTTGCCGCTGTTGCGGTTGACCAGTTTGAAGGGGCCGGTCAGCAGGCCGATGGCGATCGTCGTGATCGTCCCGGCGGTCAGCGACACGACCCGGGCGTGATTGCCCAGGGACGACGTGGTGACCGTGGCCGAGGTCGTGACGGAAGTGATGCCGCGCCGGCAGATGAAGGTGATGTCCTGGTCGATGTCCGAGGTGAGCTGGACGGTTGCGGCGCGGGCCGCGGTGTCCCATGCCAAGGACCGGACGGTGATGCGGTTGCGGCCGCGGACGCCCTTGATGGTGCCCTTGTCCAGCTGGTCGGGGAGGGCCGGGAGGATCTCCAGGACTCCAGGGCGGCTGTAGACCAGCGCTTCACCGAGGATGCCGGGGATGGTGTTGGCGGCGTCGCAGTTGTAGATGTCCAGGTTGGGGTTGTGGGAGGTCATCAGGCATCGCCACACCATGTTCTTGCCGTAGATCTTCAGCAGATTGCCGTAGACGCCGGGCGCGTCCTTGAGGCAGGAGCGCGCCAGGGCCCGGTGCAGACTGCCGTGAGCCGAGTAGTTCTCGTCGCCGCGCTTGTCCAGGGCCTTGCGGGCGTACCTGACGAGGTCGGGCTCGTCCTCGGGGTTGATCTCGTGCAGCGGCCAGGCACCGTACAGGTGGGAGACGTGCCGGTGGTTGTAACGGTCGGTCAGGCCCGGCCAGGACCACTCGGCCAACGCCCCGTCGCCGTTGATCGTGTAGTCGGGCAGCTTGGCCAGCAGGGCCGTCCACCGTTGCACGCCCTGGCCGCTGCCCTGCTCGACATTGAGGGTGTTGGCAGCGTCTATGGCGGCCTGCAGGGCGTGTCTGCCGGCCATGATGTCCGCGGTGGCGTTGATGGAGAGCGCCTGACCAGTGCTGGCCGGGGTGTTCTCCATGGAGTAGGACGGGACGAAGACGGCCTTACCGCCTGAGTCGGTCCGGGTGAGGAAGTCCTCGTAGAACAGGGCCAGTTCCATCAGGGCAGGGCCGAGCTTGTTCTTCAGGAAGTCGGCGTCGCCGGTGACCTCGTAGTGCTCGAGCAGTGGGTACAGGAGCCAGTCGGCGCCGCCGGTCCACGCCTCGCCGGGGAAACTGCCGCTGTTGAAGTGCAGCATGTGCCCGTACTCGCCGTCGGTGCGGGAAGGGGCGAGGAAGCCGCGGGCGCCACGTGTCGGCGCCGGTGCCGCCGCCAGCGCTCGCTCCAGGCTGCGGCGGCCTTCGCCGAGAAAGCCGCCGGCACACCAGTGGTAGCGCAGTGCGGCAGCCAGCGCCAGCGTCGTCTGCGGGTCGCCGTCGAAGCTGAGCGCGGTGAGCAGGTTTCGGTGCTCGACCCGCAGCCGCGCCAGGTCGGCCACTTGCCCGGGGCCGTACCAACGGTCCGTGAGTCGCTGGGCGAGTGAGAGGAAGTAGTCGCGGTGGCGGCGTCGCAGGCGTTGTTCCTCCAGGACGTCGGTCAGGCGTTCACGCCCGTACTGGCGGATGGTCTCCAGTAGCCGGTAGCGGGGCTGGCCCTCTTGTTCGCAGGGCAGGACGACCGACTGGGCGACCAGCCGGTCCAGGATGTCGACCACGTCGGCACGGGCGATGCCGTCGCCGGAGCACACATCCTCGGCTGCCTCCAGGCAGAACCCGCCCGCGAAGACCGAGAGCCGGTTCCACAGCAGCCGCTCGGCCGGATCACACAGTTCATAGCTGTAGTCGATTGCGCCCGTCATGGTGCTCTGCCGTGGCGCCCCGGTTCGTCTGCCGCTGTCGAGTGTCCCCAACCGCTCTGCCAGGCGGTCGGCCAACTGCTCGACGGCAAGGGTCCGCAGCCGGGACGCGGCGAGCTCGATGGCCAGCGGCAGTCCGTCCAGTTGTGCGCACAGCCGGGCGACGTCGGTGGGGCTCGCATCGCGGAGCCGGTTCCCGCCATGGGCCTCCGTGGCCCGCTGACGCAGCAACTCGGCAGCGTCGTCGCCTCGCAGAGGGGCGACCGTGTACAAGTGCTCCGAACGGACACCCAGCGTGTGGCGGCTCGTCGCGAGAACACGCAGTCCGGGAGCCGCCACGAGCAGGGTGCAGACCAGTTCGGCGCAGGCGTCGCCAAGGTGCTCGCAATGGTCCAGCACGATCAGCGCCTGGTGTTCGGCCAGCAGCCCGGCGAGCTGCTCGATCACCGATTCACCGCCCTGGTCCGGGACGCCCAGCGCGGTGGCGACCTGATCCGCCACCGCTGACGGCTCCTGCACCGGGGCCAGGTCGACCAGCCACACCCCGTCCCGGAACCGATCGCGGACGGCGAAGGCCGTCTCCATCGCCAGTCGGGTCTTCCCCACACCGCCTACGCCCGTCAACGTCAGCAGCCGCACCGGATCGAGGCGCCGGCTGATCTCGGCGATCTCCGACCGTCTTCCCACAAGGCTCGTGAGAGCCGGGACCGCAGGCAGGTTGCCGGTCGGCGTTGCGACGGTGGTCATAGGCACTCTTTCCCCGCTTATTTGGGTGGAACGGTACCTCGAAGCCGCAGGCCCACAGCAGGCGGCCCTGGGTCCGCGTGCCACCCGGGCGGCGGAACCCGGTAAAACTACGGGGCCGCTGCCGCCGCCGGCCTCGCAGAAGTACCGATTGTCGTGTCCAGGCCCACTGCGGATGCTTTTGCACAGGGAGCCCACAGGGTGTCGAAAGGCGAAGGTCCTGCCGAACGGAGCAGGTCCTTGGCCGTCGTTCGCACTCGAGCTCTCCAGCACCCCTTCCGCATCTGGAGGAAACTTGTTCACGCGCACCGCGGCACGCACGAGGAGAAAAAGGAGAGCCAGGCGGTCCGCTGTGGCGGCCTTCGTCCTGGCCCTCACCGCGATCACCCTCTTCCAGTTCCTGGCGGTCTCACCGGTTCAGGCCGCTTCTTCCAGCGACTGCCCCGGGGGATCCAGCTCGGGAACGGGCCCCCCGACCTGCCCCAACCTGGCCAACAACGACCTGCTGAGTCAGAGACGGTTCCCGGCCCAGCTGTACCGCGGTGACACCCGCCAGCCGTACGACATCTTCACCAACGGCTTCACCGCCCGGGGAACCGACAACGACATACAGAGGCATGTTCACGGCGGGTCGAACACCGACTCCAACTACATCTCGACCTCCGGAACGCTCGGTATCGCGGAGCAGTTCGCGCGAAGCGCGGGGCAGCAAGCCGTCATGACCGCAGCGCGCCAACCGCGCTGCTCGACGGGTCGGCAGATCCTGTACACGTTCATTCCGGTGATCGGCCAATGGCTGCTGTCAAGCTGCGTCAACGGCACCGTGACCGCGGAGTCGTTCGTCTACGTGATCGATCCCCAGTTCGGCAGGAACGCGCTGTACATCCCCGATGAGATCCGGCACAACGCAGACCTCTACAACCGATACGCGGTCCAGGACGAGTGGGCATACGTACACCGCATTCCGCGCGATGCGATTCTCGGCGTCCGCATGTACCGGACCACCGCACGCGTGGTCAACGGCCTTCCGGACTTTCAACACGCAACGTTCCGCTACGACCGGTTCGCGGCGAACCCTCATCACGCGGAACTGCGCATCTCCTACGACCCGGACACCGACCCGAATTCCCACTTCAACTGGCAATCGTGGCTGAACACACCCCCGCAACCCGCGAACCCGTACACCCGAGGCTGCAGCGAGATCACCAGGTGCAGAGGCGGAGGGAACTGACAGTGGTGTCCCGCGACGACTCCTGGCCGTGTTCCGGTGGTCTCGGCGAACGCTGCCGGACCGGTGAGACGACTCCCCTGCTACAGGAAAGCAAGCGCATGGCGAACGACATCGGGCCGAGATCGGACGTCCGGGCCGGCGTCTGGCCGCGACGGCGGGCTTACGCCGGCCTGCTCACCACCCTGGCCCTGCTCACCACCCTGGCCCTGCTGGCCGCCGGCTCGATGGCCCTCGCCGCTCCGGCGCAGGCCGACAGTCCGGACACCTGGGAGGAGGTGCAGGCCCTGGCTACGTACAACGGCGCCCTCGCCTCCTTCGAGGACCCCGAGATCGGGCCGGTGATCATCTTTCCGTCGGACTACACCAGAGACATCGACCACCTGACGCCGCCGCCCGGCTGGACCGACTCCTCGGGACAGACCCCCACGAGCTGGCCCACTCCCACCACCACGAAGAGCCCCCTCTTCACCGCCGAGCAGATCAGCACCCTCGAAGGCGCGGTCTTCACAGCGGTACAACCCGAGGGCGACTCGACGTACAACCTGGCCGTGACATACGACGGGATGAGCGACCGGGTCGTGGCACAGACCAACGCTCCCTCCTCGATCACCGACCCCCTGGCCACCGAGTACGAAGGTCAGCTCGTCATCGAGGACTCCGCGACCGGCGCCACGCCACCGAAACAGTGCCATGCGGCGCACGGCCCCCTCAGAGGTCGTACGTACGGCAGCTGCTGCCCGCCTCGGCGGGCTCGCTGATGGAACACGGGTGGGGCAGCGGGCGGCGGCCGAGGTAAACGGCCGGGCGATCCAGGAGTGAGGCTTCCTCCGAGCGCAGGCCCGCGTGACACAGCGTCCGGAAGAGCGCGTGGTCGCGGGCGGCGGGCGCGTACTTGCGGGCGGTGTCGGTCCGGGCCCCGCCCATCCACGGCCAAGCCGCCGACCACACGGTCGACCCGCGGCTTTGCGCGGCCATCGTGGACCGGCTCACGTTCGGCGGCAACATCGCAGAGACCGGCACTGACTCCTACCGGATCGCCGGCAACGGGGCACGAGCAGCTGAGAAGGGCACCACGAGCTGACCCTGTTCTGGTCCTTCCTCGATCGGGCGCCGCGGTCGTCGCCCCGCAGCCACGCGGCCGGAATATCCAGGAGCGTGGGGGTCGCTGCCGGGCTAACATCCGCAGTTCGCACTCCTTCCGTCCGCCTGAGGTTCCCCCGAGATGCGGAGTGTGTTGACAGAGGGTCAGATGGTTCTCATGAGAGGAACATCGACCATGGCCGCCCCCAGAAAGTACTC
>NZ_JBITCT010000061.1:0-45177 GCF_044453465.1 Streptomyces sp. NPDC051677 | reverse complement strand
TTGTACTCACCCGAGAGACTCTCTCAGGCTTTCCTCCGGGCGCTTCCCTTCGGTCTTGCGTTTCCGACTCTATCAGATCTTTTTCTCGATCCGATTTCCTCGGCGCTTTCCAGGTTCCCGCTTTTGTTTCGCGGTTTCCTTTCCGGCGGTTCCGACTTTATCAGAAGTTTCGAGCCGGTCTGACCGGCCATTCATTTCCGACTTATCGGGGGAGCCTCTGTGGAATCACGGATTCAAGAGGCTGACAAATACTAACCGCTACCGACCGGACCATGTCCAGTTCCAGGCAACTGTTCGAATCTACCTCCCCGCGCACTCCGTGTCAACGGCTTTTGCGGGGCGAAGAGGAGACTAGCAGCTCAGCGGGGCCGTACGCACATCAGGCGGCCGTCGGCACCGTGGCGCTGCGCTCAATCGCCTCGACGTCACCCGTGTCTCCGGCGCGGGCGGCTCGGCCGCCGAGGACGTAGACGTACGTGAGGAAGGCCAGCTCGGCTGCGATGCCGATCGTGATGCGGGCCCAGGTGGGCAGGCCTGACGGGGTCACGAAGCCTTCGATGGCGCCGGAGACGAAGAGGACCAGGGCGAGGCCGATGGCCATGCCGACCGCAGCTCGGCCTTCTTCGGCGAGGGCGGTTCGACGGGTGCGGGGCCCCGGGTCGATGACGGTCCAGCCGAGGCGGAGTCCGGTTCCGGCTGCGACGAAGACCGCGGTCAGTTCGAGCAGGCCGTGCGGGAGGACGAGGCCGAGGAACGTGTCGAGTCGGCCGGCCGAGGACATGAGGCCGGCTCCGACGCCGAGGTTGAGCATGTTCTCGAACAGGATCCAGAGGACCGGCAGGCCGAGGAAGACGCCGAGGACCAGGCACATCGCGGCTGCCTGGGCGTTGTTCGTCCAGACCTGGGCGGCGAACGCGGCGGCCTGGTGGCTCGAGTAGTACGTCTCGTACAGGCCGCCGGGTCGGGTGAGCGCGCGGAGCTCGTCGGGGGCGGCTATGGAGGACTGGACCTCCGGGTGGGTGCCGATCCACCAGCCCAGGAGGGCGGCGACGGCTGTGGAGAGGAGCGCGGTCGGTACCCACCAATGGCGCGACCGGTAGACGGCGGCGGGAAATCCCTGGGTGAGGAAGCGGGTCACGTCGCGCCAAGAAGCACGTCTGGTGCCTGTCACCGCGCTACGCGCGCGTGCCACGAGTTGGGTGAGCCGGCCCGTGAGCTGAGGGTCGGGGGCGCTGGACTGGATCAGGGAGAGGTGGGTGGCGGCGCGCTGGTAGAGGGTGACGAGTTCGTCCGTCTCGGCGCCGGTGAGGTTGCGTCGGCGGCGCAGGAGGGCGTCGAGGCGGTCCCATTCGGCTCGGTGGGCGGAGACGAAGACGTCGAGGTCCATGGGTGTGCCTGCTCCTCGGCTGTTCGTCGGCGGCCGGTGGTGGAAGTCAGCTTGTCGTACCAGGGTGCGATGTGTTCTCAGCTTGGCAGACTGGCCGTTGCCGGGGCAGGTCAGGGAAAGGACGACGGACGTGAGCGAGCTGGTGACGGGTGAGGCGGTGGCGCTGGAGCTGCGGCCTGCCAGGCTGCCCAGCCGGGCGTTGGCGACGTTGCTGGATCTGGTCGTGGCGTTCGTGGTCTACATCGTCGTGAGCATCGCTCTGGTGGCGTCGACCGCGTCCTTGGACGAGGCGGCGCGGATCGCGCTGTCGATCGCCACGTTTCTGCTGGTGCTGGTGGGTGGGCCGATCGCGGTCGAGACGCTCAGCCACGGTCGCTCGCTCGGCAAGATGGCGTGTGGCTTGCGGGTGGTGCGGGACGACGGTGGCCCGATCCGGTTCCGGCACGCGCTGGTGCGGGGCGCGATCGGTGTGGTCGAGATTCTGCTGACGATCGGGGTGGTGGCCTGTATCGCCTCGCTGGTGTCGGCGCGGGGGCGACGCCTCGGTGATGTCTTCGCCGGAACGCTGGTGGTGCGGGAGCGGGTGCCGGCTGGGCGGTCCGGGTTCCTGCCGCCGCCTCCGCCCTGGCTGGCGGGTCGGTTCCAGGGGTTGGATCTTTCGGCGGTGCCGGACGGGTTGTGGCTGGCGATCCGGCAGTACCTGGGGCGGATGAGTCAGCTGGATCCGCAGGTCGGTTGGGCGATGGCCGAGCGGCTGGCCGGTGATCTCGCGGCGCGTACGGGGGCTCCGGTGCCGCCGGGGGTGCCACCGGCCGCGTATCTGGCTGCGGTGGTGCAGGAGCGGCAGGTCCGGGAGGCGCGGCGGGCCTTCGGGAGCCGGCCGGTCGCGGGGTGGCCCGTGGGTGAGGGTGGTGGCGGGGTGGTGCGCGCCGCGGCGGGAAACCACGGTCCGCCGACGTCGTACAGCCCGCCGGCGTCGTACGGTCCGTCGGCTCCGTCCGGGGTGGTGCCTGGGGACGGGTCGGCTGGTGATCGGTCCGAAGGGTCGGGTACGGGGTTCGTGCCGCCGGCGTAGGGCTGTCAGGGGGTGGGTTCAGTCGAAGGTCGACGGGGGTGTCTCGAGGTCTTCGAGCTCGATGCCGGGTGCTGCGAGGACGACGTCGCCGGCGATGTGGACGGTGTGCTGTTCGCCGGTGTCCAGGGCTGTGACCTGGTATTCGTCCACGGTCAGGGGGCCGTTGTCAGTGGTGTGTGCTTCGCTTCTCAGCAAGGCCCAGGACTGGTCCACGGTGCGCGGGGCGAGGACCGGTTCGGTGAAGGCGACGAGGCGTACCCGGGTTGCCGGGGAGGAGGGGGTGAGGCGTAGGAGTCGGGTGGTGGCGATGAGGAACGCGGGGGATGTGCCGGTGAAGGCGTGGGCGGGGGCGTTGCCTTCGGTGGCGTGGGCGCCGGTGAGGTCGGTGCGGACCCAGGTGACGCCGTCCAGGGCTGCGCCCCGTACCTGCCAGCTGCTTGCGTGGAGTTCGAGGCGCAGGGGGCGGCCGAGCTCGTCGAGGGTGAGGTCGACGGAGCCGGTGGGGTCGCCGGTGGGAGTGGTGAGCTGGGAGACGTAGCGCCAGCCGGAGGGGCCGGGGGCGCAGTGGAAGTGTTCGTGTGCGAAGGGGGTGTGATCGTGCGGATCGTGGAGCGAATATCGGCCGCGGGGCATCGGGGTCCTGGGGTGTGACGGGCTGGTCGGGCGCCGCGGCGGTCTGGCCGGGGGGACCGAAGGGGCAGGCCCCCGACACGGGGGTGCGGGGGCCTGTCTCTGAGGTGCTGCGGACTACGGGCCAGGGGCCTTCAGGCTCAGTGGCTCAGTAGCGGTAGTGGTCCGACTTGTAGGGGCCCTCGACCTCGACGCCGATGTAGGCGGCCTGGTCGGGGCGGAGGGTGGTCAGCTTTACGCCGAGTGCGTCCAGGTGGAGGCGGGCGACCTTCTCGTCGAGGTGCTTGGGCAGCGTGTAGACGCCGGTCGGGTACTCGTCGGGCTTGGTGAACAGCTCGATCTGGGCCAGGGTCTGGTCCGCGAAGGAGTTGGACATCACGAACGACGGGTGGCCGGTGGCGTTGCCCAGGTTCAGCAGGCGGCCCTCGGACAGGACGATGAGGACCTTGCCGTCGGGGAAGGTCCAGGTGTGGACCTGGGGCTTGACCTCGTCCTTGACGATGCCGGGGAGCTTGGCGAGGCCGGCCATGTCGATCTCGTTGTCGAAGTGGCCGATGTTGCCGACGATGGCCTGGTGCTTCATCTTGGCCATGTCCGAGGCCATGATGATGTCCTTGTTGCCGGTCGTGGTGACGAAGATGTCGGCCTTGTCGATGACCTCGTCGAGGGTCGTGACCTGGTAGCCGTCCATCGCGGCCTGCAGGGCGCAGATGGGGTCGATCTCGGTGACGATGACGCGGGCGCCCTGGCCGCGGAGGGACTCGGCGCAGCCCTTGCCGACGTCGCCGTAGCCGCAGACGACTGCGGTCTTGCCGCCGATGAGGACGTCGGTGGCGCGGTTGACGCCGTCGATCAGGGAGTGGCGGCAGCCGTACTTGTTGTCGAACTTCGACTTGGTGACGGCGTCGTTGACGTTGATCGCCGGGAACAGGAGGACGCCGTCGCGCTGCATCTCGTACAGGCGGTGGACGCCGGTGGTGGTCTCCTCGGTGACGCCGCGGATCTCCGAGGCGAGCTGGGTCCACTTCTGGGAGCCGTCGGTGATGGTGCGGTTGAGGAGTTCGAGGATGACGCGGTGCTCGTCGTTCTCGGCGGTGTCGACCGAGGGGACCTTGCCGTCCTTCTCGTACTCGACGCCCTTGTGGACGAGGAGGGTGGCGTCGCCGCCGTCGTCGAGGATCATGTTGGGGCCGCCGGTGGGGCTGTCCGGCCAGGTCAGGGCCTGCTCGGTGCACCACCAGTACTCCTCCAGCGTCTCGCCCTTCCAGGCGAAGACCGGGATGCCCTGGGGGTTCTCGGAGGTGCCGGCCGGGCCGACGGCGATGGCGGCGGCCGCGTGGTCCTGGGTGGAGAAGATGTTGCACGAGGCCCAGCGGACCTGGGCGCCGAGGGCGACCAGGGTCTCGATGAGGACGGCGGTCTGCACGGTCATGTGCAGGGAGCCGGTGACGCGGGCGCCGGCGAGGGGCTGGGCTTCGGCGTACTCCTTGCGGATCGCCATGAGGCCAGGCATCTCGTGCTCGGCGAGGGTGATCTCCTTGCGGCCGAAGGCGGCCAGGGAGAGGTCGGCGACCTTGAAGTCCTGTCGGCTGTCGACAGTCGTCATGGGGTGCTGCTCCTCGGGGTTTGGGTCGAGAGAGTGGGTACGGCTGGTCTGCGCGGCGGCGGACACAGGGGTACCCGAAGGGGACCCAGGCATGCCCGCAGTACGCGCAGCGCAGTCCGTCGGAGGCCCTCTCTCCCTCGGTCGGTCCGTGCTGGGACCGCCCGACCGCCATCAGCAGCGACGTCTGGCTCCGTTCCAAGCTACACCGGTGGGGTGGGCGGCCCCAGTCCGCCTCCGATCGGATCGCGCCGTTCACGGGACGAGGAACGGGTCGGGTCAGTGCTCGGTTGGGTGCTGGCTGGGGCCGCCGGGGGTGGCTTCGCGGTCCGGGCCCTTGGCGGCTTCGGCCTCGCTGTAGATGTCGGGCTCGAGGTAGATGACCCGGGCGATGGGGACGGCGGCGCGGATGCGGGCCTCGGCGGCGTTGATGGCGGTGGCGACCTGGGTGGCGGTGTCGTCGTGCTGGACGGCGATCTTGGCGGCGACCAGGAGCTCTTCGGGGCCGAGGTGGAGGGTGCGCATGTGGATGACGCCGGTGACGGTGTCGCCGTCGACGATGGCGGCCTCGATCTTCTGGACTTCTTGCAGGCCGGCGGCCTCGCCGAGGAGCAGGGACTTGGTCTCGGCGGCCAGGACGAGGGCGATGAGGACGAGGAGGACGCCGATGCAGACGGTGCCGATGCCGTCCCAGATGCCGTCGCCGGTGAGGAGGGCGAGGCCGACGCCGCCGAGGGCGAGGACCAGGCCGATGAGCGCGCCGAAGTCCTCGAGAAGGACGACGGGCAGCTCGGGGGCCTTGGCGCGGCGGACGAACTGGGACCAGGAGAGCGCGCCGCGCAGCTCGTTGGACTCCTTGATGGCGGTGCGGAAGGAGAAGCCCTCGGCGATGATCGCGAAGACGAGGACGCCGACGGGCCAGTACCAGTGTTCGACGTCGTGCGGGTGCTTGATCTTCTCGTAGCCCTCGTAGATGGCGAACATGCCGCCGACCGAGAAGAGGACGATGGAGACGAGGAAGGCGTAGATGTAGCGTTCGCGGCCGTAGCCGAAGGGGTGTTGCGGGGTGGCTTCGCGCTGGGCCTTCTTGCCGCCGATGAGGAGCAGGGCCTGGTTGCCGGAGTCGGCGAGCGAGTGCACGCCTTCGGCGAGCATCGACGACGAGCCGCTGAACGCGAACGCCACGAACTTCGATGCCGCGATCGCGAGGTTGGCGCCGAGTGCCGCCACGATCGCCTTGGTGCCGCCTGACGCGCTCATGTGTTCGGGTTGTCCCTTCGCCTTCGTGCGTACGCCGTGCAGGGCGGGGCCCGTGGTGGGCTTTGCCCGTCCTTTGCCGGTGGGTCATTGTTGCAGCCCCGTCCGGCAGGGGCGCGCCCGGCTGTGCGGTGGGCCGTTGTGTGCGCTGTGGGGTGGGTGGGTGTCAGGCGACGACCGTGGCGCGGAAGACCGTGCCGGTTCCGGAGACTTCGGCTTTTTCGCCCGCGGGGACGAAGACGGAGTGCCCGGGGGTCAGTTGGTGTTCGCCGGCATGTACGGCGCCGGCGGTGCAGAGCAGGATCTGCGGGGTCGGGAGGGTGAGGTCGCGGGTGGGGGCGCCGGTGGGCAGGACGTGGCGCGAGAGCCGGAACTCGTCGATGGGGGTGTCGTAGATCTCTTCGCCGTCGGGGGTGGCTTCGGGGCGCAGGACGCCGGGGTCGCCGGGTTCGAAGCGAACGATGCGCAGGAGTTCGGGGACGTCGACGTGTTTGGGGGTGAGGCCGCAGCGCAGGACGTTGTCGGAGTTGGCCATGATCTCGACGCCGAGTCCGTTGAGGTAGGCGTGCGGGATGCCGGCGCCCAGGAACAGGGCTTCGCCGGGCTGGAGTCGGACGTGGTTCAGCAGCATGGCGGCGATGACGCCGGGGTCGCCGGGGTAGTGGTGGGCGATGCCGGCGTAGGGGGCGTAGTCGCCGCCGAGGCGGTCGCAGGCGGCCGCGGCCTGGGCGACGGTGTGGGCCATGTCCTCGGGGTCGGCGGTGAGGATCGCGGTGAGGACCTCCCGTAGGGCGGCCTCTTCGGGGTGGGCGTGCAGGAGGTCCACGTACGGCTTGAGGGAGTCGACGCCGAGGCCGTCGAGGAGGTCGGCTGCGTGTGCGGGGGCGCGGAAGCCGCACAGGCCGTCGAACTCGGTGAGGGCGCAGATGAGTTCGGGTTTGTGGTTGGCGTCCTTGTAGTTGCGGTGGGGGGCGTCGACGGGGATGCCGCGGCGCTCTTCGTCCTCGTATCCCTCCTTGGCCTGTTCCAGGTCGGGGTGGACCTGGAGGGAGAGGGGGGCGCCGGCGGCGAGGATCTTGAGGAGGAAGGGCAGACGGGGGCCGAACTTGGTGACGGTGCGCTCGCCGAGTTCGCGTTGCGGGTCGGCGTCGATGACCTCGACGAGGGTGCCCCGGTCGGTGCGTGAGGGTGCGCCCGGGTGGGCGCCCATCCACATCTCGGCCTGCGGTTCCCCGTTCGGCGTGGCGCCGAGCAGGTGCGGGATCGCGGTGGGGGAGCCCCAGGCGTAGGGGCGGATGGTGTTGTCGAGGCGGTCCATCGGGTTCTCTGCCTGTCTGTCCGGCCGGCTGACTGTGTCGTCGGGCTGGGGATCGAGCCCGGGCGTTACGGGCGGGTGGCTTGCGTCAACCCTGTGAGGCGAGCGCCAGATAGACGGCGGCGAAATCCGTGGTGGCGATCAGGTCGGCGAGGGTGACGAGTTCGTCGCCTGCCTCCGGTTCGAGTTCGCTGATCGGCGTGTCGTGGCTGAGGGCCAGCTCACGGGCGGCCGGGGCGGCGGTGAGGCCGCCGATGGGGCGGTCGCGCAGCAGCACCACGCGCGCGTGCAGGGCCGGGGGTTCTTCGACGCGGTCGCGGAAGAAGTCGTCCGGGTCGGCGCTGGCGGCGAGGGGGCCGGCGAGGAGGGCGTTGTGCTCGGCCAGTGCCTCGGGGAGTTCGGCCACGAGGGCGGGGCGGCCGGCGAGCTCGGCGAGGGCGGCGGCGAAGCGGCGGCCCGCGGGGCCGGCCGAGGTGCCTTCGGTCCAGATCACCGGGAGGGCGTCGGCGAGCTCGGCGGCCAGGGTCTTCGCCGGGTTGCTGTAGGTGGCGATGGCGGGGCCGCAGCGTTCGGCGATCTGATCGAGGCGGTCGGCGACCTTCTCGATCTCCTCGGGCGGGGCGGAGAGCAGGGCGATGCGGTCGAGGAGCGCGAGGAGGGGCGTGAGCAGGGCCCAGAGGACGCCGGGGGCGGAGGCGGCGACGGGGGACTGCTCGTCCTGTTCGTACGGGGCGGTCGCCAGCGGGATGAAGAGGCCGTGCGCGGCGCTGAGCGCCTCGGTGAGGGGGGTGCGGGCGGGGGCCACGGCGACGGCGGTGCAGCCTCGGCGGTAGGCCTGCTCGGCGAGGAGGGAGAGGCCGGGTTCGCTGCCGTCGGGGGTGGCGATGAGGAGGAGGTCCACGGAGCCGGCCCAGCCGGGGAGTTCCCAGCGCAGGGCGCCTGCGGCGGGGGCGACGCCGGTGGGTGTCAGGTGGATGACGGGGCAGGCGGCGCCGGCGAGGGTGCCGAGGAGGTCGGCGACGCAGGTGGCGGCGGCGCCGGGGCCTGCGATGAGGATCGCGCGGGGGCGGCCGTCCGGTGCGAGGTCGTGGACGCCGGCCTCGGCCGCGTGCCGGGCGGCGGTGCGGACGCGGGCGCCGGCTTCGGCCGCGCCGCGCAGGAGGGCTCGGCGGTCGGCCTCGGTGAGGGCCTCCGGCGTGTCGAGCAGAGAGTCGTCGAGCATGGCGGCAGTCTCCGATCGCCTGGGGCGTCGTCGGGTTGCGGGGCCGTGGGCGGGATGCCCTGCGGGCGTGGTCGCCCGGGTGGGGATGGTCCTGGCGTCGGGTGGTGCGCGGTTGCGCGGTGTCCGGCGCCGGGGGTTCGGTTACGCGGGGTGGCGGGCCTCGTCGACGAGGAGGACGGGGATGCCGTCGCGGACGGGGTAGGCCAGGCCGCAGTCCTGACCTGTGCAGATCAGCTCTGTGTCCTGCTCCTTGAGAGGGGCGTGGCAGGCGGGGCAGGCGAGGATCTCCAGGAGGCCGGCTTCGAGCGGCATGGGGTTTCCCTTCGGGGTGTGCGGGTGTGTGGGGCGGTGTGCGGATGTGCCTGGTCAGGGTACCGCTGGTGAGGGTGGGGTGCGGGGGTTGGACGGGGCGCGGTGGGGGTGGGTGGGACCCCGCCAGGGGCTCCGCTTTCGGCCCCCGTCCTGGAGGGGCTCAGGAGCGGATGATGGTCAGGGCCTCGTCGCGGATTTTGGTCATGGTCGCTTCGTCGCGGGCTTCAGCGTTGAGGCGCAGGAGGGGTTCGGTGTTGGAGGGGCGCACGTTGAACCACCAGTCGGTGGAGCAGACGGTGAGGCCGTCGAGTTCGTCGAGGGTGACGTCCTCGCGGTTGCCGTAGGCGGCCTTGATCGCGGCGATGCGGTCGGCCTGGTCGGCGACCGTGGAGTTGATCTCGCCGGAGCCGGTGTAGCGGTCGTAGGCGGAGACCAGGGCGGAGAGGGGGCGTTCCTGGGCGCCGAGGGCGGCGAGGACGTGGAGGGCCGCCAGCATGCCGGTGTCGGCGTTCCAGAAGTCCTTGAAGTAGTAGTGGGCGGAGTGTTCGCCGCCGAAGATCGCGCCGGAGCGGGCCATCTCCGCCTTGATGAAGGAGTGGCCCACGCGGGTGCGGACGGGGGTGCCGCCGTTTTCGCTCACCACCTCGGGGACGGTCCAGGAAGTGATCAGGTTGTGGATGATCGTGCCCGTGCCGCCGTTGCGGGCGAGTTCGCGTGCGGCGACCAGGGCCGTGATCGCGGACGGGGAGACCGGCTCCCCCCGCTCGTCGACGACGAAGCAGCGGTCGGCGTCGCCGTCGAAGGCGAGACCGAGGTCGGCGCCCTCTTCGCGGACGCGCTGCTGCAGGTCCACGAGGTTCGCCGGGTCCAGGGGGTTGGCCTCGTGGTTGGGGAAGGTGCCGTCCAGCTCGAAGTACATG
This sequence comes from Streptomyces sp. NPDC051677, assembly GCF_044453465.1. NCBI lineage: Bacteria > Bacillati > Actinomycetota > Actinomycetes > Kitasatosporales > Streptomycetaceae > Streptomyces > Streptomyces sp. NPDC051677. Next base: position 35,456 of record NZ_JBITCT010000061.1, on the reverse strand, counting down.
GGGACGACGGTCAGGGGCAGGCCCTCGAACACCGTGGGGACGGTGTGGCCGCCCATGCCGTTGCCCGCGTCGACCACGACCTTCAGGGGGCGGATGGAGGTCAGGTCGACGAGTGCGCGCAGGTGGGCCGCGTAGTCCTTCAACGTGTCGGTCCGGGTGATCGTTCCCGGCCGGGCGGCGGGTTCGGGGGCTCCGGTGTCCGTCCAGCGTTCCACCAGCTCGCGGATCTCCGTCAGGCCCGTGTCCTGGCCGACGGGGGCGGCGCCCGCGCGGCACAGCTTGATGCCGTTGTACTGGGCCGGGTTGTGCGAGGCCGTGAACATGGCGCCGGGCAGGTTCAGTGCGCCTGAGGCGTAGTACAGCTGGTCCGTGGAGCACAGGCCGATCTCGGTGACGTGCACGCCGAGTGCCGCCGCGCCGCGCGCGAAGGCGCCGGTGAGGCCGGGCGAGGAGGGGCGCATGTCGTGGCCGACGACGATCGCCTCGGCGCCGGTCACCCGGGCGAAGGCCGCGCCGAAGAGCTCGGCCAGTGACTCGTCCCACTGGTCCGGGACCACCCCGCGTACGTCGTACGCCTTCACGATCTGTGACAGATCAGCAGCCACGGCCAACCTTCCTGAAGTCCCTGGAGTCCTGTGGGTCACCACAAACTACCCGGGCCGGTTCTCCGTCCGCTGTGGGGCCGTCGTCCGAGGTCGGGCCGGTGCTACGGCAGCATCCGGTCCAGGGCCGGTGAACGCGAGGACGGCGATGCCGGACCAGCCGGCCCGGGTGACAGGCGTTCGCCAAGGCAGTGCCGATGTCGGCGAGTTGCGCAGAGGGGGTGGTCGGCGACGGTGAACTGGGCGGCGACGGACGCGGTTCCGCAGGCCGGGGCCGGAACTCAGGTTGCGCGCAGGCCTGGTCGGCCGTCCACGAGGCCGACCAGGAGGAGCGGTACGACGCGGGCGAGCAGCGGGGTCTGACGGCCCGCCACGGAGGCCGCGGTGTCCAGCGGCGGGCCGGCGCCCTGGGCCGGGGTCACGGGGCGGGGTCACGGGGCGGGGCGCCCATGGGGCAGGGCCGTGACGAGGGCGGGCAGGACGTGCGAGTCGGCGAGGGGTTTTCGAGTTCCTGGAGGTACGCGGGCGCCCCGGTCCCGATCACGGTTCCGGTCCCGATCACGGTTCCGGTCTCCCTTTCCGGCGTGGCTTGCGGAATCCGGAAAGCGGTTTCTCGTAGCTCGGCCATGGACGGGGTCGGGGCCGCGACAAGCCCGCGTCGAGGGGTGTGCGTCAGCCCACGGCGAGGCGGGAGGGGATGCGGGCGGCCGGAACCGCTCAGTTGTCAGGCGAGCGGAGTACGCGCAGGTGACCGCGGCGGGCGACCTCCATCGGGTCCGCCGTGCGCGCGCCGCCGCCGGCCCCGGCCGCGCGCTCCTGCGGACGCGCCGCCTCACGGACCGCGTTGGCAAGCGCTTCCAGATCGTCACCGCTGGGCCGCGCGGGAGCCGAACCGTCGAGGAGCCGGACGACCTCCCAGCCCCGCGGGGCTGTGAGGCGCTCGGAGTGCTCGGCGCACAGGTCGTAGCAGTGGGGTTCGGCGTAGGTGGCGAGCGGGCCGAGGACCGCGGTCGAGTCGGCGTAGACGTACGTCAGCGTCGCGACGGCGGGTCGGCCGCAGGCGGTGCGCGAACAGCGACGTACAGGGCTCACGACGTTGGACGGTACCGCACTCTTGAGCGGGCCGCGACGACTCTCCACCAGGTCACTCCACCGTGTCGTGTTGTGAAACGCCCCACGCGCCACTCCAGTCATACCCCGCTGACCTGCGCGAACACCAGTCATTAAACGCAGGAAGACGGCAGCCCGCGGTCATCACTCGGGTCAAACGGCATCAATTGCCATGAGTTCGCCGGTCTGGGAGAGATACGGAATCGAGCCCAACCTTGGCTGGAATGGTCATCCCACGACATGCGGTGCACGGCGGCCGACGGCGGCCCGGATGCCGTGCGATGCCGGGCTCCGGTCGCGGCGGGGACTACGCTTCAGTAGTGATGGACAGCCCCGTACCGCCCCCCGCCGCAGGCCCCGGACCCCGTCGTCGCGATCGCCACGGCCGGGGCATGCGGGGGCCGATCGCACCGCCCCAGGTGCCGTTGGCCGCCAGCCGTGCCGAGGTGTTCGCGGATCTCGTGCAGGACTCCGTGGAGCGACTGGAGCGGCGGTGGCCGCAGCTCGCCGACATCGACTTCGTGGTACTGGAGGTGCCGCGCCTGGACGCGACCTCGGAGCCGTGGAACGACGAGGCCGTCCCGTTGGGCGGGACGGTTCCCGCGCGCGAGGGACGGCGGGCGCGGGTCGTCGTCTACCGGCGGCCGGTCGAGATCCGCACCAAGGGGCGTGACGAGCGGGCCGCGTTGGTGCACGAGGTGGTCGTGGAGCAGGTCGCGGAACTGCTGGGGCAGACTCCGGAGACGGTGGATCCGCGCTACGGCGAGGACTGATCACCGCCCGCCCCGGCGCCCCTCGTTCGAGGGACCCGGGCCGCCTTTTCGGGTTACTTCTGCAGCACCGCGACGTCCTCGTCGGCGTCCGGCACGGCCACCGTGCCCCGGTCGTGCGGCAGGGTCTGGATCGTGAAGCCGGGGACGCCGTCCTCGGTCGCCGCCAGGGTGCGGGCGGCGTAGACCGGGGTGTCCGTGAGGGGTTCCACGGTCAGCGCGTAGGCGCCCTTCAGGCCGGTGGGGACGGGGAGTTCGACGTCCTGTGTGGTGCCCGCCTTGACCGTGTACGTCTTGGACACGGGCGTGCCGCCGCCACTGCCCGCGGACGCGGTGACCTTGACCTTGGCGGTGCCCTTGGGGGCCGTCAGGGAGAGGGTGGAGCCCTTGGCGTTGTTGTCGGCGACGGACGCGCGCGTGCCGACCGGTGCGGTGGCGGGGATGAACGCCGACTCCTGGTTGGCGCCCTTGCCGCGCAGGACGCGGACGCCCGCGACGACCGGCACGGACGAGCCTGTCGGGGTCAGGATCAGGGAGCCGGCCTCCCCGCGCGTGACGTCGCCCAGGTCGACCGAGGTCGTCATGCCTGCCTTGACGTGCAGCGTCTCGTGTCCGGCAGGGGTGATCAGCCCTGAGGGGGAGGCGAGTTGGACCTTCAGGTCCGCGTCGGCCTCGCCGGGCGCGAAGGCGACGAGACGGACGGCCGTGGCGTCCTTGGGAATGCCCGGGATGACCTGGGCGGCCGCCGGGTCGGTGGAGGCGGCCAGCCAGTCGCCGCCGAGCTTCGCGTCCAGGGCCTGGACGGCGGCCCCCACGCGGCCGCTGCGGACGTTGACGTGGACCGTGAGGTCCTCCTGCTTCTCGGCGATGAGCGTGGACAGCAGGATCGGATCGCTGGAGTGCGCCGGGACCGTGATGTCCTCCCCCACGGTCGTCGCGAGGGCGCCTGTCTTGCCGTAGAGCTCGATGTCGACGACGGCGGCGGAGTCGTCCGGGTTGGTGAGGTGGACGTAGTCCGTGCGGTCGGCGAGCGTGCTGGCGCCCGGGAACCAGAACTCCGTGTCCGGCGCGGTGCAGGTGACGCCCTGGAGGCCGCGGCCGGTGCCGGCGGCGACCTCGGTGGTCTCCTGGACGGTCCAGCCGGGCGCGAACTTCCCCTCGGCGGTGCCCAGGAGCGCGGGCGCGGCGCCGCCGGTGGTGTCGCCGACGGCCGGGGCGCCGGGCGCCTTGGGCGTGAGGACGGGCTTCGCCGCCTTCTTCTTGGCGGCGGGCTTGCCGGTCGCCTTGCCGCTCGTCGCGTTGCCCGCGGCGTCCGCCGACTCCTCGGCGGCGGTCTTGAGTTGGGCCGTGCCGTCGCTGTCCGTGCCCTTGGTGACGGGCGTGAACGACGTGTACGACGTCTCGGCGAGGTCGGAGGTGCTCGGCGAGGGGCAGAGCAGGCTGGTGCGCTCCACGGGGAGTTCGGCGGCCGCCTTGGCGGTGTCCGGGGCGGGGGCGTCCGGCTGGTTGAGCGTGGCGAACCCGGTGACGGCGGCGAGTGCGGCCGTGCCGGCGATCAGGGACAGGGTGGTGCGGTTCACTGCTGGCTCCCGTCGGGGCGCTCACTGCCGGTGCCTTGGGGATGCTGGGCCGGGTCGTAGGCGGGGTCGTAGCCGCCCTGCCCGTAGGCCGACGGGTCGTAGCCCTGCTGCTGATAGGTCGGGTCGTACGGCGCCTGCTGGGCCTGGCCGTCGTAGGCGTACGGGTCGTACTGGCCTGCCTGGTAGGGGTCGTAGGACTGCTGGTCGTAGCCGCCGCCCGCCGGGTACTGCTGGGGGTTCTGGTACTGCTCGCCGGTGTAGCCGCCGTATTCGGCGCCCTGGTGGCTCGCCTGGTCCCAGTCTCCGTAGGACTGCTGCTGCGGGACCGCGACGGGTGCCGGCGTCTCCTGCGGAGGAGCGGGGAACTCCTCGGGCCGGGTGGGCTCTTCGGTGTCCGTGTCGGCTTCGGCCTGGGCGCGCAGGCGGCGGGCGCGGCGGCCCTCGCCGTCCGTGGCCTGGGCGGGGATGGGCTCTTCCTCGGGGAGGTCGTCGTCGACGTCGCGGCGGCGGCCGGGGAGGGCGAGCACGACCAGGACGAGGGCGAGGAAGCCCTGGGCCCACAGCCAGGCGGTGTGGGTGAACGGGTCGTCGTAGGTGACGTCCAGTTTCCCGCCGGAGTCGGGGAGTTCGAAGCCCTGGGCCCAGCCGTCGAGGGTGGTGCGGGTGAGGGCCTTGCCGTCCAGGGTGGCCGTCCAGCCGTCGGCGGCGGCGTCGGCCAGGCGCAGGACGCGGTTGCCGGAGCCGTCGGGGACGGTGGTGTGGATGTCGACGGGGCCCGCGGCGACCGGGGTCGCCGCGCCCTTGCCGGAGTCGGCGACGATCGCCGCGCGGGAGACCTCCTGGTTCACCCGCCACAGGGCGCTGCCGTCCTGCTGACTGAGCCGTTTCAGGCCGGGTGTGGCGTCCAGGACGCGGGTGACCTCGCGGGGAGCGCCCTTGTGGACGAGGAGGTAGCCCACGGCGAACTTGCCGAGCTGGTCGGCCTGGTCGGCGCCGGAGCCGGCGACGAGGTTGGCGACGACCTTGTCGAGCTGATTGTTCTCGCCGTCGGCCGCGGCGAGTTCGGCGTCGCCGAGGCGGGCGCCCGAGCCGCGGACCAGCATGTAGCCGACGTGGGCGGTGGAGTCGCTGTCGAGGACGAGGGTGCGGGCCTGGTCGCGGTTGCCGGCCTCCTCGGCGACGAACGCGGGCACCTGCACGGGGTCGCGGCGCTCCAGGGGGCCGTCGGCGCCGCCGATCATCCAGCCGACGGCGACGAGCAGCGGACCCGCTGCCGAGGCGAAGGCGATGAGGACGGCGACCGGCTGGCGCCAGCCGAAGCTCTGCTCGGCGACACGCGTGCGTGCCCCGTCGGCGCCGATGACGGCGGCGGCGAGGAGGGCGAGGCCGTAGACGAGGGTGGCGGGGCCGGCCCAGGTGGAGCTGTTGGACAGGACCGCGAAGACGAGGCCCAGCAGGGCGACCCCCCAGGCCGCCCAGACGCCGAAGTGGCGCTCGGAGCGCAGCAGGGCGGCCAGCGCGGCCAGCACGATGCCGATGAGCATCAGGCCGTCGACGGTGCCGGGGCCGCCGGGGCTGGCGCCGAGCAGGTCGAGCGCGGTGGCGGTCGACGGGCCGTAGTCGAGGCCGGCCTGGGTGAAGAAGCCGAACGGCAGCAGGGACAGCGACCAGGGCGCGAGGACCAGCAGGGGGGTGCCCAGCTGGGCCAGGAAGCGCAGGCCGTAGGCGGTGATGTCGCGGCGGCGCACGGCCAGGACGGCCAGGCCGAGGACGAGGGCGACGGGCCAGACGATCGGGGTGAACGCGGTGGTGATCGTCAGCAGCAGCGCGTACGCCCAGGTGGCGCGCCAGCTGCCGCGGGCGCCGGAGGCATGGGTCAGGCCGCTCGCGGCGACGCCCGCGCGGGCGATGAGCGGCAGCAGGACGGCCAGGACGGCGGTGCCGACGCGGCCGCCGGCGAGGGCGCCGGTGGCGGCGGGCAGGAAGGCGTAGACGACGGCCGCCCACGCGCGCAGGAGGCGCGATTCGACGAGCGGGCGGGAGGCGAAGTACGCGGTGAAGCCGGCCAGGGACACCGAGCAGACGAGGAGCACGGTGAGGGCGAGGCCGGTCGAGCCGAACAGCAGGGTGGCCAGCGTCGCGATGATCGCGAGGTAGGGCGGGGCGGCCGGGGTGCCGCCCGCGCCGACCGGATGCCAGGCGTCGAGGTAGCGCGACCACAGCTCGGAGGCGTCGGCCGGGGCGGGCAGCAGGGCGCCGCCCGCCAGCGCGCCGCCGCCGAGGAGGTTGCGGCAGGCGACCAGGGAGACGAGCAGGAGGATCAGGAAGAGCACCGGGCCGGGTTTGCGGGCGATGCGCTTGAGGCGGGCGAACTGCTCGATCTCCAGGAAGTCGGCGTCGTCGCCGCCGGGTCCGGACTCGACGGCGCCGCCGTGCCGGCCCGCACCGGAGACGGCGTCGGGGTCGGAGGAGCCGAAGAGGTCGCCGGCGACCTGTTCGACGGTGGCCCGCACGGTCGCGCCGGGCGGCGGGAACAGGGGGCGCAGTTCGTCCTTGTCGACCGTCGGCTTCCCGCGGCTGCGCCGTCCGGCGATGATCCGCTCGGGGCGCAGCAGGGTGCCCAGCAGGCCGCGGATCTCGTCGAGGGCCTGTCCGGGGACCTTGCCGACGAGGTAGGCGACCGTGCGCAGCAGCGTGCCGAGGACCAGGCGCACCAGGATCCAGGGCAGCAGGGCGGTGCGGCTGTTGACGAGGAGGGTGTAGGCGGCGCCGGCCTTGTCGACCTTGTGCGGGGAGGCGCTGGTGCGGCCCGCGCAGTCGACGGTGCGGCGCTCGCGGGAGGCGGCCTCGGCGTGCCGTACGACGGCCTCGGGGGCGATGAGGACGCGGTGGCCTGCGGCCTGCGCGCGCCAGCACAGGTCGACGTCGTCGCGCATCAGGGGCAGTCGGCGGTCGAAGCCGCCGAGCTGCTCGAAGACGTCGCGGCGGATCAGCATGCCGGCGGTGGACACGGACAGCACGGACCGGACGTGGTCGTGCTGGCCCTGGTCCTGTTCGCGGCGGTCCAGGCCGGTCCAGCGGCGGCCGGAGTGGGCGATGGTGACGCCGACCTCGAGGAGCTGGCGGCGGTCGTACCAGCCGCGGAGCTTGGGGCCGACGATCGCCACGTCGTCCCGGCCGAGTTCGAGTTCGTTCTCCACCACGCGCAGCATTTCGGCCAGCGCGTGCGGTTCGGGGGCGCTGTCGTCGTGCAGCAGCCACAGCCACTGGACGGGCTCTCCGTGCGGGAGTTCCGGCAGGTCGTAGGCGTCGTCGCGCCACGTGCGCGTGACGGGGTCCCAGCCGCTGGGGCGCTTCAGGTAGGGCAGTTCCTCGGGCGTGAGGACCGGGGCCGTGCGGTTGGCCTCCTCGACGGCCTGGCCGAACCCGGTGCGCCGGGCGAGGTGCAGGACGCGGTCGTCACCGAGGGCGTCGGTGACCAGCTGCGCGGAGGCGTCCGAGCTGCCGGTGTCGGCGGCCATGACGGACTGCACGGGGCGCTCCTGGCCGAGCAGCCCGGCGAGCGCGTCGGGCAGCCAGCGGGCACCGTCGTGGGAGACGATCACCGCGGTCACTACATGACGCGGGAACTCAGGTGTGGCAGCGCTGTCGTGATGGGCTGCCGTGTGGCTGTGCACGGACATCGAGGTACGGGCCCCGGTTCGATGGACTGCGGTGGACGCCTGCGCCGCATGGGGGCGGCGGGGTGTCTCGGACGAGCGCCCACACTATCGGCTGGGCAGGACGACGGCCCGCCGCCTGTGGACAACCCACCTGCGACGGGCCGTTGGGCCTGTACGGACGTACCTCTGTGGAGCGGGCGGCTCTCAGACCGCCGCCTTCTTGAGCCGGCGGCGCTCCCGCTCGGACAGGCCGCCCCAGATGCCGAATCTCTCGTCGTTGGCGAGGGCGTACTCAAGGCATTCTGAGCGGACCTCGCAGGCGAGGCAGACCTTCTTGGCCTCGCGGGTGGAGCCGCCCTTCTCGGGGAAGAAGGACTCGGGATCGGTCTGGGCGCACAGCGCGCGCTCCTGCCAGCCGAGTTCCTCGTCCGCGTCGTCGACGTCGACCAGCAGTTGCTGCACCAGCTCGGTCATGTGCGCCCCTCGCTCTGTCTTTCGCGTCCCCGTGACCTGGCCGTTACCGATTTCGGCTGAACGACACGAGTGAAATTACAAGTGTGCTGCTCCGGGCGAGTCAAGCCGAGATCTGCTATTGGGCCCCTTATTCACTCTGCGGAACCAAGGCCGTGCGGTAAGTGTTCAAATCGCCATAAACCTTGACAAGCAGATGAAGCCCCGGAGGACCACCGGCCCCGCACAGCGCTTGTACGAGGAAGGACGCCCAGAGGTTCGATCCCGTTGCGGCACGCGCGCGGAAGCGAACCGGATCACAGTCGGATCACGGGGTCGCCACGAGGCTTGCGCGCCCGGCTTGTGCGCCATGTGTCCCGGTCGGCGTGTGCACAAACCTTTCACCTCGGAGATGGACCGGAAGAGGTGAACCGTGTCCCACATACCGGGCGTCGAGTTGACAGTGAAGGTGTGAACCGCTGTGCTTGTGGGCATGCTCGCGAACTTGGCACTCACCTCGACCGGCTCCGCCGGGTCCCACGGTGCTGCCCGCGCTCGCTGTCGCTGTTGTCGTTGTTCCAGCTGTTGAGCCCAACGCGCTCCGGCTGCTCCTCCTGAGTCCATCGCGGCTCGGCTGCTGTTCCCCTTGGCCCACACCAGGGCGCCCCTGTCCCACCCGTGATCCGGGCGGACGGTACGCGACACCCAGCAAGCCCCCCACTCCTTCCGCCTCTCCCGCCGAGGAACACCGCACCCCATGAACAGCGACAGCGACCTCCAGATCGCCGGCGACATCCTCGAAGTCCTCCACCTCCTGCAGGCGCCGCGCGAGCACCCGGCCACCGTCGCCGAGTTCGTCGGCCTGGCCCGCTCCATCGCCGCCGACCGCGCCCAGTGGGAGCACCTGGTCCGGTACGACGCCACCACCCGCTGGTACCACCGACTGCACACCGGCCCCGGCTACGAGGTGTGGCTGCTGTCCTGGGTGCCCGGTCAGGGCAGCGGGCTGCACGACCACGGCCGCTCCTGCGGCGTGCTCACCGTCCTGGACGGCGAGCTGACCGAGCACACCGAGCGCGGCACGCGGGTGCTGGAGGCGGGGGCACAGCGGGTGTTCGCGCCGGGGTACGCGCACGAGGTCGTCAACGACGCGCTGGCGCCGGCGGTGAGCCTGCACGTGTACTTCCCGGGTCTGACGGAGATGCCGATGCTCCCCCACTCCGCGCTGCGCTCGACCGCGGGGACCCCGACCCCGATCGCGTGCGCGGCCCTCGGGTCCTCCGAACAGGTGGACACCGTCGGCGCGTAGCCGGGCGCTGCCGACGTGTGGGCGGGCGCGGACGGCGCGTGGGCGGACGGCGCGTGGGCGGACGGCGCGTGGGCGGACGGCGTCGGCTCGTACGGGTGAGCTGGTTATCCACAGGTGGGCGGTTGTCCACAACCGGCCGTCGCGTTGTCGTAGCCGCCTGCAAGACTTGCTCTCATGCGCATTGTGGTTCTGGCAGGCGGCATCGGCGGTGCCCGGTTCCTGCGCGGTCTGAAGCAGGCCGTGCCGGACGCGGACATCACGGTCATCGGCAACACCGGCGACGACATCCATCTCTTCGGGCTGAAGGTCTGCCCGGACCTCGACACGGTGATGTACACGCTCGGCGGCGGCATCAACGAGGAGCAGGGCTGGGGTCGTTCCGACGAGACCTTCCATCTGAAGGAGGAGCTCGCGGCGTACGGCGCCGGGCCCGGGTGGTTCGGGCTGGGCGACCGGGACTTCGCCACGCACATCGTGCGGACGCAGATGATCGGCGCCGGGTATCCGCTGAGCGCGGTGACCGAGGCGCTGTGCGACCGGTGGAAGCCGGGGGTGCGGCTGATCCCGATGACCGACGACCGGGTCGAGACGCACGTCGCGGTCGAGGTCGACGGGGAGCGCAAGGCCGTCCACTTCCAGGAGTACTGGGTGCGGCTGCGCGCGTCGGTGCCGGCGGAGGCGGTCGTGCCCGTCGGCGCCGAGCAGGCGAAGCCCGCGCCCGGGGTGCTGGAGGCGATCGCGGGGGCGGACGTGGTGCTCTTCCCGCCGTCCAATCCGGTCGTCTCCGTCGGCACGATCCTCGCCGTGCCCGGCATCCGCGAGGCGATCGCCGAGGCCGGGGTGCCGGTGGTGGGCCTCTCCCCCATCGTCGGGGACGCTCCGGTGCGCGGCATGGCCGACAAGGTGCTCGCGGCGGTCGGCGTGGAGTCGACGGCCGCGGCGGTGGCCGAGCACTACGGGCCGGGGCTGCTCGACGGCTGGCTCGTCGACACCGTGGACGCGGGCGCCGTGGACCGGGTCGAGGCGGCCGGGATCCGCTGCCGGGCCGTGCCGCTGATGATGAGCGACCTCGACGCGACCGCGCAGATGGCTCGGGAGGCGTTGAAGCTGGCGGAGGAGGTGCGGGGGGCATGAGCGGATCCGTCGAGAGCGGTTACCGGGTCTGGGCCGTGGGCGGGCTGCCCGAGGTGCAGGCCGGGGACGACCTCGCCAAGATGATCGCCGCCGCCGAGCCGGGCCTCGCCGACGGGGACGTGCTGCTCGTCACCTCGAAGATCGTCTCCAAGGCGGAGGGCCGGATCGTCCGGGCACAGGACCGGGAGGCCGCCATCGACGCCGAGACCGTACGGGTCGTGGCGCGGCGCGGGCCGCTGCGGATCGTCGAGAACCGGCAGGGACTGGTGATGGCGGCGGCGGGCGTGGACGCCTCCAACACCCCTTCGGGGACCGTGCTGTTGCTGCCCGAGGATCCGGACGCGTCCGCGCGGGCGATCCGGGACGGGCTGCGGGACGCGCTCGGGGCCGACGTCGGGGTCGTCGTCACCGACACCTTCGGGCGCCCCTGGCGTGCGGGGCTCACGGACGTGGCGATCGGCGCCGCGGGGGTGCGGGTGCTGGACGACCTGCGCGGGGGCACGGACGCCCACGGCAACCCGCTGAGCGCGACGGTCATCGCCACGGCGGACGAGCTGGCCGCCGCCGGGGACCTCGTGAAGGGAAAAGCGGCCGGGCTGCCCGTGGCGGTGGTGCGGGGGCTGGGGCATGTCGTCGTGGCCAGGGACGGCCACAACGGCGAGAACGGCGGGGACGACGGGGGCAACGGGGAGGTGGAGGGCGCGCGGGCCATGGTGCGCGGGGCACGCGACGACATGTTCCGACTCGGGACGTCCGAGGCGGTGCGGCTGGCGGTCACCCAGCGGCGGACGGTGCGGTCCTTCACCGACGAGCCGGTCGATCCCGGGGCGGTACGGCGGGCCGTCGCGGCCGCCGTCACCGCACCGGCGCCGCATCACACGACGCCGTGGCGGTTCGTGCTGCTGGAGTCGCAGGAGTCGAGGGTTCGGCTGCTGGACGCCATGCGGGACGCGTGGATCGCGGATCTGCGGCGGGACGGGAAGTCCGAGGAGTCGATCGCCAAGCGGGTGCGGCGGGGCGACGTCCTGCGCAATGCGCCCTATCTGGTGGTGCCGTGTCTGGTGATGGACGGCTCGCACACCTACGGGGACGCACGGCGGGACGCGGCCGAGCGGGAGATGTTCGTGGTCGCGACCGGGGCCGGCGTGCAGAACTTCCTGGTCGCGCTGGCCGGGGAGCGGCTGGGGTCCGCGTGGGTGTCGTCGACGATGTTCTGCCGGGACGTGGTGCGGGAGGTGCTGGCGCTGCCGGAGGATTGGGATCCGATGGGCGCGGTGGCGGTCGGGCACGCGGCCGAGGAGCCTCGGGCCCGGGGGGAGCGGGAGGTGGACGGGTTCATCGAGGTGCGGTGAGATGCGCGGGGCTGGACGGGTGCGGTGACATGTGCGGAGCCGTACGGGTGCGGTGAGGTGCGCGGAGCCGTACGGGGTGCGGTGACATGCGCGAGGCGCCGTGCATGTGCGGGGCGCCGTGCATGTGCGGGGCGCCGTGCATGCGCGAGGCTCCGTGCATGCGCGAGGCGCCGTGACATGCGCGAGGCGCCGTGCATGTGCGGAGGTGTGGCATCTACGGGGCTGTGAGATGCGCGGTCATGTGTGCGGTGCGGTGATCGGCGTGTGTGCGCCTAGTCTCTAAGCAACCCTTTCGTCGACCTGGGACTTCATTCGTGGCAGGACGGTTCGATCCTCGGCCCACGCGTACGACCGTGCGCGGCGGGCATGTCGGGGTGCCTGGTGCCGGGGCCGGCGAAGTGCCGCGGCAGGCGTCGGGGGCGGGGCCGGAGCGAGTTCGGGCTCGGGTGCGGGAGTACGTTCCTGAGGGGGTGCTCGATCTTGGGCTGGTGCTCGGGCCGCTTCGGCGCGGGCCCGGGGATCCGACGTTCCGGGCGATGCCGGACGGGTCAGTGTGGCGGGCCAGCCTCACGCCTGCCGGGCCGGGGACCCTGCGGGTGGCCGTGGCCGGCGGCGGGGTGGTGCGCGGGGAGGCCTGGGGCCCGGGGGCCGAGTGGCTGCTGGAGCAGTTGCCGGAGCTGCTGGGGGCCGCGGATGCGCCGGAGGTCTTCGTGCCTCGGCACCGGGTGGTGGCGACGGCCCGGCATCGGCGGCCGGGGTTGCGGCTGACGCGCACCGGGCTGGTGCTGGAGTCGTTGATCCCGTCCGTGCTGGAGCAGAAGGTCACGACCGACGAGGCGTACCGGGCGTGGCGGTTGCTGGTGCGCAAGTTCGGGGAGCCGGCGCCGGGGCCTGCGGCGGGCGGGCGGCTGTGGGTGATGCCGGCGCCTCGGACGTGGGCGTTGATTCCGTCGTGGGAGTGGCATCGGGCGGGGGTCGACAACAAGCGGGCGTCGACGATTCTGCGGGCGGTGCGGGTCGCTGCACGGCTGGAGCAGGCGGTGGGTATGGAACCTGCCGCTGCTCAGGCTCGGTTGGAGGTCGTGCCGGGGATTGGGCCGTGGACGTCTGCGGAGGTGGTGCAGCGGAGTCATGGCGCCGCCGATGCGGTGACCGTGGGGGATCTGCATCTGCCGAGGATCGTGGGGTGGGCGCTGGCCGGGGACCGGGACGCCGATGATGCCGCGATGTTGGAGTTGCTGGAGCCGTATGCGGGGCAGCGGCATCGGGCGGCTCGGTTGATTCTGCTGAGCGGACGGACGCCGGCGCGGCGGGCTCCGAAGATGCCGAAGACGGACATCGGCCGGTTGTAAGGGGGCCGCCGTTGGGGTTGCGGTGCCTGGGGGTTGCGGTGCCAGACCCCCGATCGGGCCTGAAGGCGCCTCGTCCTCAAACGCCGGACGGGCTGGACTTCCCGGCCGGCGTCGAGATGTCGCGTCTACTGGTCCGAAGAGAACCGCACCGCCCCCGCCGGAATCCGCGCATCGCACCACACCCGCATGCCGTCCCTCAGCTCGTTGTCGGGGCCGACGATCGCGCCGTCGCCGATGACCGTGCCGGTGAGGACGGAGCGTTCGCCCACGCGGGCCCGGGTGCCGATGAGGGAGTCGGTGATGACAGCGCCGGGTTCGATGACGGCGCCGGGGAGGATCGTGGAGCCGAAGACCCGCGCGCCCTCCGCCACGAACGCGCCCTCGCCCACCACCGTGCCGCCGGTCAGCTTGGCGTCGGGGGCGACCCGGGCCGTCGGCAGGACCAGGCGGTCTCCGCAGCGGCCGGGGACTGCAGGCGACGGGGCGCGGCCGAGGACCAGGTCCGCCGAGCCCCGGACGAAGGCCGCCGGGGTGCCCAGGTCCAGCCAGTACGTCGAGTCGACCATGCCCTGGAGGTGGGCGCCGGCGGAGAGGAGGTCGGGGAACGTCTCGCGCTCCACCGACACCGGGCGGCCCGGCGGGATCGTGTCGATGACCGAGCGGCGGAACACGTACGCGCCCGCGTTGATCTGGTCGGTGACTATCTCCTCGGGGGTCTGCGGCTTCTCCAGGAACGCCAGGACCTTGCCCGACTCGTCCGTGGGGACCAGGCCGTAGGCCCGGGGGTCCGTCACCTTCGTGAGGTGGAGGGAGACGTCCGCTCCCGTCGTCTCGTGCGTGGCCACCAGTCGCCTGATGTCCAGGCCGGTGAGGATGTCGCCGTTGAAGACCAGCACCGGGTCGTCGGGGCCCGAGTGCAGCCGGGACGCCACGTTGCGTATCGCGCCGCCGGTGCCGAGGGGTTCGTCCTCCGTCACGTACTCGATGTGCAGGCCCAGTGCCGAGCCGTCGCCGAAGTACGGTTCGAAGACCTCCGCGAGATAGCTCGTCGCGAGGACGATGTGGTCCACGCCCGCCGCTCTCGCCCGCGCCAGTTGGTGCGTGAGGAACGGCACCCCCGCCGCCCTGACCATGGGTTTGGGTGTGTGCACCGTGAGCGGGCGCAGCCGGGTGCCCTTGCCGCCGACCAGGAGGATCGCTTCTGTCACCGTCGTCTCTGCTTCCTGCCGGGACCGGCCGAACTGTTTTTCGACCGGCCAGTGTATGCAGACCGTTGTGTGGCGACTTCCAGGCCGTTGGCGTTCCGTCCCGGTCTCAGGAACGGTTCCGTCCCTGTCCCAGGAGCGGTTCCGTCCCGGTCCCAGGAGCGGTTCCGTCCCGGTCCCAGGAGCGGTTCCGTCCCGGTCTCAGGAACGGTTCCGTCCCTGTCCCAGGAGGCTGTCCCCCCGACGGCTGCTGAATGTGCCCCCGTCTCCCTCTGGATGCGCGCTCCGGCCGTTCCCGGGCATGCGGCCTCCGGGGCCTCCCCAGACCCCGGAGCGTCCGGACCGGACCGCCCGCCTCAGCGCCCCTGGAAGCGCGCCGCGGTCGAACGGGCCGAGCCGAGCTTGCCGTAGAGCTGCTTGCCCGGGCATTCCGTGGAGAAGCCGTCCCGGTGACCGGAGATCACATTCAGCCGTACGTTCTTTCCCTTTGCGTAGAGATTGCCACCCCCGGACTTCAGGTATGTCTTGCCTTTCGGATTCGCCCCGAAGAGACCGAGCTTCCACGCCGTCAGTCGGGCGACGGCCGTGACCGTCGCGGAGTTCGGCTTGGCGCTGGAGAACGTGCCGAGGACGGCGATCCCCATGCTGTTGGTGTTGAACCCGAGGGTGTGGGCGCCCAGGACCGGCTTCGCCACTCCCCCGGCGCGGCCCTCGTAGATCTTCCCGCACTTGTCGACGAGGAAGTTGTAGCCGATGTCGCGCCAGCCCATGCTCTTGACGTGGTAGCGGTAGATACCGCGGATGACGGACGGCGCCTGTGAACACTTGTAGCTGTTGCCCGACGCCGTGTGGTGCACGAACGCCGCCTTGACCTTCGTGGTGTAGCGGAAGCCGCTCTCCCGCAGGCTCTCGTCGGCGCCCCAGCCGCGGCGCGTGACGATGGTGGGGCGCGGGCCGATGTACGGCTTCGCCCGCTGGGCCGACGTCAACTCGGCCGCGCGCAGGCTGAAGAGCTCGCGTTCGGTGCCCAGTCGGTCCAGGGCGGGGATCTCCGTGGCGCCGAGGGGGGCGAGGGGGGTGTTGACGGCCGAGGCCTCGATCGCCTCGGGCGTCATCTCGGGGGCGTCGGCCGGTGTGGTGGTCGAGGCGGTCGAGGCGGTCGAGGCGGTCGAGGTGGTCGAGGTGGTCGAGGTGGTCGAGGTGGTGTCAGCCTGGCTTGTGGTGCTTGAGGGGCCGTCGGCCTTCGGGTCGGTTCCGGTGGGCGGCGTCTGGCTGGACGGTGGGCCTGCCGGGGCGGCGGGGGCGGTCGTTCCGGGGTCGACCAGTTCCAGGCGCAGACCCGAGGGGAGGGGGGCGGCGGTCGAGAGGATGCGGGTGCCGCGGGCCGTCTCCTCCGTACGGCGTTCCGTGTCCGGGTGGACACGGATCTCGACGCCGTCGGAGTCACCGACCCAGAGCGGGGCCGTCGCGCCGCGGACCCGTCCCGAGGCGCTCTCGGGTGTGCCGGGGTCGGCGCCGTGGTCGGCGTTGTGCGTCTCCACGTCCTGCCAGCTCGACCAGGCGCCGGCGCCGGCCGGGCGGGTACGGACCTGGACGCGGCCGTGGAGTTCGGTGGCCGGGTCGTCCCAGACGACGCCGAGGAGGGAGAAGTGGCGTACGTCCCGACGGGGCAGGCCCCGGTCGGCGACGGCGCCGCCGAGGGCTCGGTCGCCGGTGAGGGGTGTGAGGGGCAGCGACTGGGTGCTGCCCGGGAGGTCGGGTAGTTCGGGCAGGTCGGGTAGATCAGGCCGGTCGGGTAGATCAGGCCGGTTGGATCGGTCAGGTAGGTCCGGGCGGGCAGCTCGGTCAGGTAGGTCAGGTAGGTCGAGGCGGGCAGGTAGGTCAGGTAGGTCAGGTAGGTCGGGGCGGGCAGGTAGGTCGGGGCGGGAACGGGTCGGGAGGGTGTCGGGGTTTGTGGCCCTGGTCGTCCCGGTGGGCGCCGCCTCTGCGGCCGGCGCCGGTCGCACCGTCGCCGCGGTGGCGGGCGGCGTCAGCGGGAGGGCGAGAGCCGCCACGCAGGTGACACCGATCGAGGAAGCAAGCAATCCACGCATGCCTCCGATCCTGGACATAGTCATACATTTCTGTCCATCGGGGAGTTGACGGGCCATCGGGCGCGTTCCGCCGAACCGGTGGCCCCAGAAGGGCTCCGGGAGGGGCCCGTGACGGGTGCGGGGGCGGGGCGGCGCGTACGCTTGCGCGGGTGACTGCCACCGATCGCACCCCTGCCGACCTGCTGCGTTCCGCGCTGGCCGCGGACCCCGCGCGGCCCCTGGTGACCTTCTACGACGACGCCACCGGCGAACGGGTCGAATTGTCCGTGGCCACCTTCGCCAACTGGGTGGCCAAGACCGCGAATCTCCTCCAGGACGGGCTGTCAGCCGAGCCCGGCGACCGGGTCGCGCTGCTGCTGCCCGCGCACTGGCAGACGGCGGTGTGGCTGCTGGCGTGTTCGTCGGTGGGCGTCGTCGCGGACATGGCCGGGGATCCGGCACGGGCGGACTTCGTCGTCGCCGGGCCGGGGCAGTTCGAGGCGGGGCTGGCGTGCCGGGGCGAGCGGTACGCGCTGTCGCTGGCGCCGCTCGGCCGGCGGTTCGTGCCGGGTCCTCCGGAGGGGTACGACGACTACGCCGTGAGCGTCCCGAGCTTCGGGGACCGCTTCGCGCCGTACGTCCCCGTCGATCCCGAGGAGCCCGCGTTGATCGTGGCCGGGGGCGAGTACACCGGCGCGGAGGTGGTGGAGCGGGCGCGGGCGGAGGCGTCGGGGCTGGGGCTGACGGGGCCCGGGTCGCGGCTGCTGTCCGGGCTGGCGTACGACACATGGGAGGGGCTGAGCGCGGGGTTGTACGCGCCGTTGGCGAGTGGGGGGTCCGTGGTGCTGTGCCGGAATCTGGAGCAGGCGGGGGAAGAGGCTTTGGCCAAGCGGATCGAGAGCGAGAGGGTTTCAGCTACGGCTCGGTGAAGTCGTTGTGGGGCGGGGGGGTGAGGTGCCCGGTGTTGGTGAGGCGCCGTGCGTTGGTGTCGGCCTCGCTGGGGGCTGCCGCCCCCAGGCCCCCGCTTCGGCCCTGAAGGGGCCTCGTCCTCAAACGCCGGACGGGCTGAAATGTGCGCCCCCGCCTTCTGGGCGCCGCAGGGCAGGGCGACGCACCCCCACCCCACACGGCACCGCCGGGTCAATGCGCCCGCCCGCACAAAGCCCCGCCACCTCCCCCAAAGCCTCGCCGCCCCCCTCAAAGCCCCGCCGCCTCCCCCAAAGCCTCGCCGCCCCCCTCAAAGCCCCGCCGCCTCCCCCAAAGCCCGGCCCCTCCCCCAAATCCCCGCCCCCTCTCCCAAAGCCCCGCCCCCTCACCCATTCGGCGCACCCCCACCCGCCCCCGGCTGCTGCTTCGCGCCATCGTCGTAAGGGTGGCCGTGGTGTGGTGCTGCGGTGGGGCCCTGTGCGCTCTTGTGGCGGGAGGGGTGATCGGACGTGAGGTACTCCTTGCGGACGCGGCAGTGGGAGCGATGGCGGTCGCCTCCGGTGCGGCGTCGGCGTCGGCGGCGGTGGGTGCGGTACGGGGTGGGGGCCGTGGGCGTGGTCGTCCTGGGGGTCGGGGTGGCCGGGTGGGTCGTCTACGCGAAGCTCGACGGGAACATCACGCCCGATGACGCGGCCGCGGCGGAGCTGGAGCGGTATGCGAAGGAGCGGCCGACCTCGTTGGTGAAGGACGCGCAGAACATCCTGCTCATCGGGTCCGACTCGCGGGCCGGGGACGGGAACGAGGAGTACGGGCGGGACTCGGGGACCGAGCGGTCGGACACGACGATCCTGCTGCATCTGGCCGCCGGGCGGCGCAGCGCCACCGCCGTGTCGCTGCCCAGGGATCTGATGGTGGACGTGCCGGCGTGTCTGCGGGCGGACGGGAAGCGGACCGAACCGACGTTCGCGATGTTCAACTACGCGTTCCAGACGGGGGGTTCGGCCTGCACGATCCGGACGGTGGAGAAGTTGACGGGGGTGCGGATCGATCATCACGTGGTCGTCGACTTCAGCGGGTTCAAGGATGTGGTCGACGCGGTGGACGGGGTGGAGGTCTGTCTGAGCGAGCCCATCGACGACAAGGCCGCCAAGCTGCGGCTGCCCGCCGGGAAGGTCACGCTCGACGGGGAGCAGGCGCTCGGGTACGTGCGGGCCCGCAAGTCGCTCGGGGACGGGAGCGACACCGACCGGATGGAACGGCAGCAACGGTTCCTCGGGGCGCTCGTCAACAAGGTGCAGAGCAATGACGTCCTGCTGAACCCGGTGAAGCTGTATCCGGTGCTGGACGCGGCCACGTCCTCTCTCACCACCGACCCGGATCTGGCGAGTCTGCGCGGACTGTACGAACTCGTGCGCGGTTTGCGAGACATTCCCACCGAACATGTGCAATTCCTGACCGTTCCACGGGAGTCGTACGTCTACAACGCCAATCGCGACCAACTCGTGGAGCCCGAGGCGGAAAAACTCTTCGAGCGGCTGCGCATCGACGCGCCGATCGTGGTTTCTAAGGAAGTTCCCACGAAATCAAGCTCTTCGAAGTCGCCCGGCTACGGGCCGTACGGATCCTCGGGTGCGAACCGTGCGGCTTACGGGGCGGTTTCGCCCACTCCGCCCACTCCGACGTTCCGCGGAAACACCGCCGCCGAGGACGCCTGCGGGTAAAGCGCTCACCAAGCCCAGCCCTTCCGGAGAACTGGAGTTCAAGGAAATGGGGCGGATTGCCCGCTTGTAGGGGCGTGGAATTTGTCACGGCCGTCGCCCGACGCTGAACTGGGCGGATAGTGTGAGCGATCCGGTGCACCCGGCCACGAGGTCCTTCCTGGGGTCGCGCACCGTGTGACCGAGACCCGAGCGCCTTTGAAGGGGGAAAGGCGCCGCGTGGCCCCGACGGAGGATTCGAGACAACCGTGGACGCGCAAGGCCGTGGGCGGGCGGACAACATCGATCCCGCAGACCAGTGGGTGCTCAATCCGAACACCGGTGAATACGAACTGCGACTGAGTCCTTCCGGACCGCAGTCGGCGGTGCCCGGGCCGCGTAGAGCCGACTCCGGCCGACCCGGCGGTGGCGGGCGCGGCGGCGGCGGTTCCGCGCGCGGTCGTACGGCGGGTGCGACGGGGGCGGGGGTGGGACAGGGTGCGATGTCGCCCTCGTCGTCACCTGCGTCGTCGGCCTTGTCGGCCGGGACGGCGCTCAGCCCGGAGGTGCCGGGCCAGCGTCGGCGCCGCGGGGCGCCGGAGGAACCGGTGCCGAACCGGCGTGGGCGCCGGCCGGTGAAGAAGAAGTCGAAGGCGAAGAAGATACTGCTGTGGACCGGCGGGATCATGGCCTTCGTCCTGGTGGGTACGGCCGGCGCGGCCTACCTCTATCTCCAGCACCTCAACGACAACATCACGTCCGTCTCCGACGACGGCGCGAGCACCGGTGGCTTCAGCAAGGACAAGGCGATCAACCTGCTGGTGATCGGCACCGACAAGCGCACCGGTTCGGGCAACGAGGGCTACGGCGACTCCGGCAGCGTCGGTCACGCGGACACCACGATCCTGCTGCACGTCTCCAAGGACCGGACGAACGCGACCGCGCTGAGCATCCCCCGCGACCTGATTGTGGACGTCCCGGACTGCCAGACCGCGCAGGCGGACGGCACCACCAAGGTCATCCCGGGCACGAGCGGCGTCCGCTTCAACACCAGCCTCGGGCAGGACGGCCGTACGCCGAGCTGCACCGTGCGCACGGTCACCGAGCTGACGGGGATCCAGGCGGACAATTTCATGGTCGCCGACTTCAACGCGGTGAAGACGCTGACCACGGCGGTCGGCGGCGTCGAGGTGTGTCTGGCCAAGGACATCGACGACAAGGACTCGAAGCTGAAGCTGGCCAAGGGCACGCACCTCATCCAGGGGGAGGAGGCGCTGGCCTTCGTGCGCACCCGGCACTCGGTGGGCTTCGGCGGCGACCTGAGCCGGATCCAGCTCCAGCAGCAGTTCCTCAGCGCGCTGATGCGGAAGCTGAAGTCGAACGACACGCTCAGCAGCCCCACCAAGATGATCAAGCTGGCGGAGGCGGGCACCAAGGCGCTGACCGTCGACTCCCAGCTCGACAGCATCAACAAGCTGAAGGACCTGGGTCTGGAGCTGGGCAAGCTCAACGTCAAGAACCTGACCTTCACCACCGTGCCGGTCGTCGACAACCCGGCGGAGAAGGTCAAGGCGACCGTTATCCCCGACCCGGCGTCGGCAACCACCGTCTTCCAGATGATCAAGGACGATGTCTCGTTCACCGAGGTGAAGGAGAAGGCGGCGGCGTCGAAGAACGCGGCGGCCGCGGCGGCCGCGGCCCGTCTGAAGGGCACGCAGTCCGCCGCCTCCGCGGTGCGGGTGCGGGTCATGAACGGCGGTGCGCCCGCCGGCAGCGCACAGGAGACTCTTAACTGGCTGCAGAATGATGAGGGTGTGACGAAGTCCGAGAACGCGGGCAACGCACCGGCCGCACTGGCCAGGACGACGCTCGAGTACGGGCCCGACCAGGCGGACCAGGCACGTAAGCTCGCCGCCGTCATGGGGCTGCCCGGCACCGCTCTGAAGCCGGGCAAGAGCGTTCTGAACTCCCAGGGTCTGCCGACGATGACGCTGACGCTGGGCAAGGACTTCAAGGGCGCGGGCGTCTCGCTCACGGCGCCGGCGAAAGTCCCGGACTCGGTCCAGAAGTCCACGGCGGACAAGGTCCAGTGCGCCAAGTAGGTAACCCTTCGGGCCCGTCGAGCGTCTGACTTGACGCGGGGCGGGCCCGTGTCAGGCGCACGGCGGGGAGGGGCAGGGGAATTGGCGGGGAGCAGTGGGGTGCGAGGTGAGGTTCCCGCGGTCGAGGACACGATGTCCTTGACCGCCCAGGAGCAGCAGGACCAGGACGCATCCGAGAAGAGCGGCAGACACGGCGGCGGGCGCAGGGGCGGGGGCAACGGCCATGGGCCGGCGCGCAAGGGCCGGGGTCGACGCGCGTTGCGCTGGTCGGCGACGGTGCTCGCGGTGGTGATACTCGGCGGCGCGGGGGCCGGATACCTCTACTACGAGCACCTCAACGCGAACATCAAGCACGACGACCTGAACATCGGCGACGCCAAGGACCGGGCGGCCGACACCAAGGCCAACTCGGCCGGCCAGACGGCGTTGAACATCCTGCTGATCGGCTCGGACGCCCGTGACACCGCGGCGAACCAGAAGCTCGGCGGCGCCAAGTACGACTTCGGCGGCCCGCCGCTCGCGGACGTCCAGATGCTGCTGCACGTGTCGGCGGACCGCAGCAACATGTCGGTGGTGAGCATGCCGCGCGACACCCTGCTGTCCATCCCCAAGTGCACGAACCCCGACGACGGGACCACGTACAAGGCGCTGACCAACGAGATGACGAACGCGTCGCTCAGCCGTGGCGGGCCGGGCTGCACGGTGGCCACGTGGGAGAAGCTCACCGACATCCACATCGACCACTTCATGATGATCGACTTCTCGGGCGTCGTCTCCATGGCGGACGCGATAGGCGGCGTCCCGGTCTGCGTGGACGCCAACGTCTACTCGCACACCAGCACCGGCAAGGGCTCCGGTCTGAAGCTGAAGGAGGGCACGCGCCCCATCAAGGGCGAGCAGGCCCTGCAGTGGCTGCGCACCCGCTACGGCTTCGAGGACGACACCGACCTCGCGCGCGCCAAGGCGCAGCACATGTACATGAACTCGATGGTCCGCGAGCTGCGCGCCAACGCCAAGCTGACCAACCCCAACAAGCTGCGCAAGCTCGCCGAGGCGGCGACGAAGGCGATCACCGTCGACGACGGCCTGGACACCATCACGAAGATGTACGACCTGGCGGGCGAGCTGCAGAAGGTGCCCACCGACCGCATCACGATGACGACGATGCCGAACCGCTACCAGGGCGAGCGGGTGGTGCCCACGGAGGACGCCAAGCAGCTGTTCCGCCTGGTGCGCGAGGACATCGCCCTGGACGGCAAGGACGCCAAGAAGGTCACGGCGAGCCCGTCGCCGACGGCGCCCGCGGACCCGGCCGCCCCGAACGACAAGATCGCGGTGCAGGTCCACAACGGCACGCGCACCGACGAGCTGGGCGCGGTCCGCGGACGCGCCTCCGAGGTGACGCAGGTGCTGACGGGCAAGGGCTTCACCGAGGCCGTCGCGGACACCTCGGCGGCCACGGCGTTCGTGAAGACGGTCGTCCGGTACCCGAGCGCCGACCTGCAGGGCGACGCCCAGGCGGTCGCGAAGGCCCTCGGCATCCCGGTGAGCCAGGTGAAGAAGTCCACCGAGGTCTCCGGGGTCACGCTCATCGTGGGCGCGGACTGGCGGTCGGGGACGACGTTCAAGGCGCCGGTGAAGAACGACAAGACGCCCGTCTCGGCCGGGGCGATGAACGCCTCCGACACCAGCCAGTGCATGCACGTGGACCCGAACTACACCTGGTAGCCCGGGTCCGGCGGACTGTGACGGCGCCTCACGGCGCCGTCTCCAGTCAGTGGGTGTCGCTGTGCGTGTCGCTGAGGACCGCGGGGCGTCGTGACGCGATGACCTTCCTGGCCAGCGCCTTCGGGCTGGTCAGGAAGCCGAAACCCCACGACATGTGCATGGTGGCGAGGGCGACGGGGATCTGCAGCCGCGCCTTCGCCGGCAGCCTCTTGCCGGCCGGCAGCGACCCGGCGACGATCGCCGCGAGGTAGCCGCCGGGGATCAGGAAGCCCAGCGGGGTGAGCACGGCGCCGACCAGGATCCCGGCCGCTATCGCGCACACCGCGGTCGGCGGGGCGAGGTAGCGCAGGTTGATGGAGCCCTCGTGGTAGCGGGCGACGACGTGCCGCCACCGGCCGTAGTCCTTGTACTGCTTGGCGAGCGCCCGCGCGCTGGGCCGCGGCCGGTAGGACACCTTCAGCTCGGGCGAGAACCAGATCAGGCCGCCCGCCTCGCGGATGCGGAAGTTCAGCTCCCAGTCCTGGGCGCGGATGAACTCCTCGTTGTAGCCGCCCTGTTG
This sequence comes from Streptomyces sp. NPDC051677, assembly GCF_044453465.1. Classification (NCBI taxonomy): domain Bacteria; kingdom Bacillati; phylum Actinomycetota; class Actinomycetes; order Kitasatosporales; family Streptomycetaceae; genus Streptomyces; species Streptomyces sp. NPDC051677. The sequence continues at coordinate 11,845 of NZ_JBITCT010000061.1, read as the reverse complement.
CTCCAGCGCCTCGCGCCGGAACACCCCGAGGTACACCGTCTCGGCGGGCCCGGCCTGCCCTCCCGTGTGGAAGGCGGCGTTGCCGACCCCGATCTTCGAGGTCATGGCGGCGGCGACCGCGTGCTCCCAGTCGTTCTCGCCCTCGGCGTGCATGAGGCCGCCGACGTTCTGCGCGCCGGTCTCCTCAAGGAGCCGTACGGCGGTGGCGATGTAGTTCGGCGAGAGCATGCCGTGCCCGTCGACGCGGACGACGATCGGATGGCGGGAGGCCTTGATCGCGGCGTTGAGGGCGGCCGGCGTCCGACCGGTCGGGTTCGGGACGGTGTGCACGCGCGGGTCTTCTGCCACGAGCTGGGCCGCGATCTCGTCCGTGCGGTCCTTGGACGGACCGATGGCGATCACGACCTCCATCTCGCCGGCGTACTCCTGCGCGAGGATCGCTTGGACGGCTCCGCGCAGATGCCGCTCCTCGTCGAGGACGGGCATGATGACGGAAACGGCGGGGAGCTGCACGTCGGGATTGGCGTTCATAGGGGGCTCACGTTACCGCGAACGGGGGACACGGCCCGCCCCGCCGGGTGCGCTGCACCGGTCGGCAGATCGTATGGGCCTACGGTTCTCACGGCTTCCCCCGCCCACCGCCGCCGCCCGGAGGTGCCCCCGTATGCCCACCCCTTCGCCCCGGTCCCCGCGCCGCCCCCACCCGCAGCGCCACGCGCCGCGTTCGCCCGTCCGGCCCGCCCGGCGCAGTCGTCGTCCGCGCTGGGCCATGCGGGCGGCGACGACGCTCTCGGTGGTGCTGCTCGCCGCCGCCGGGATCGGCCACTCGGTGATCAGCAGCATCGACGCGGACATCGCCCGGGTAGACCCGTTCAAGGACATGAAGAACCGTCCTCGGGCCGGTCACGGCATGAACGTCCTGCTGGTCGGCACCGACGGCCGCGACCGGATCACCCCGGCCGAGCGGCGCCGCTACCGCCTGGGCGGGGCGCCCTGCCGCTGCACCGACACGATCATGATCGTGCACATCTCGGCGGACCGGGAGCGGGCCAGCGTCGTCAGCCTCCCGCGCGACTCCTACGCCGAGACGCCCCCGCACACCGACCAGGTCACCGGCAAGGAGCACCACGGCCACCCGATCAAGCTCAACGCGGCGTACGCGGAGGGCGGCCCGCAGCTCACCGTGCGCACCGTCGAGCACATGACCCACGTGAAGATCGACCACTACCTGGAGGTCGACTTCGTCAGCTTCATGAAGACGGTCGACGTGCTCGGCGGTGTGGAGATCTGCACGGCCACACCCCTGAAGGACTCGTACACGGGCCTCGACCTCGCGCCGGGCACGCACACGCTGCTGGGCGGCGAAGCCCTGCAGTACGTCCGCTCCCGGCACGCGGACGCCACCTCCGACCTGGGCAGGATGAAACGCCAGCAGCGCTTCCTGGCGGCCCTGGTGGACCGGGCGACCTCCTCCGGGATCCTGCTGAACCCGCTGAAGTTCCGCGACGTCACCCGGGCCGTCCTCGGCTCGGTCCGCGCCGACCGCGGCTTCGGCGCGGACGAACTCCTGGACCTCGGCCGGGCGATGCGCACCTTCTCCCCTTCCTCCTCCGAGTTCACCACCGTCCCCATCGGCCGGATGGGATACGTCGTGAAGGGCATCGGCTCGACGCTGAAGTGGGACCCGGTGAAGTCGCGGCGCCTCTTCGCGTCCCTGCGCGACGACGAGCCCCTCGCCGTCCGGCATCTCGACCGCCGGGTCACGCGCGTGGACGTGGCCCCGCAGCAGATCCGGGTCCAGGTCGAGAACGGCACCCGCACGGCGGGGCTCGGCAAGCGCGTGGACACGGCCCTGGCGGCGACGGGCTTCCGCACGACCCGGCGCCCGGTCAGCGCGACCGCGCCCGCCGCCCGCCGCACGGTCGTCGCCTACGACCCCCGCTGGGACCGCTCCGCGAAGTCCCTCGCGTCGGCCCTGCCGGGCAGCGAACTGCGCGCCGTCCCCGGCCTCGGCCCGACCCTGAAGGTGATCGCGGGCGCGGACTTCCGGGGCGTACGGAAGGTACGGGGGGACGAAGACGTGGAGAAGGCGGCGTTCGGGGTGGTTCGGGGCGACGAGGTGGGGTGTTCCTGAGGGGTGTGCCGTAGGGGGCGAAGGGGCGGGCCGTAACCCTGATGGACCTGCGGCGCTGCCCGTGATCTGTCGATGAGGCGCCGGCGGAACGCCGGTGAGACGCCAGGGGGAATGTGCGTTTCTGGTGCGAACCGGTGCGGATCGGCGTCGTCCGCCCAATGGCGTGGGGGACCTGAAGGGCGTAGGACGGAAACGCACGCGCGGGCCCGCCCGGGCCCCCTCACCCCCCAGGAGGAGCCATGACCCAGCCCGGAACCATGACCGCCATGAGCAAGCCGATGCAGGACTGCGTCGAGGCGTGCATGTCCTGCCACACCGTGTGCGAGGAGACCATGAGCTCCTGCATGCAGATGGGCGGCCAGGCCCAGATGCAGATCATGCGTGCGCTCATGGACTGCTCCGAGATGACCCGCATGTGCGCCGACATGACGATGCGGCGCTCGCCCATGGCGGCCGAGATGTGCGCGCTGTGCGCCAAGGCGTGCGACATGTGCGTCGAAGCGTGTATGGCCATGCCGGACGATCCGCAGATGATGCGCTGCGCCGAGTCCTGTCGCCGCTGCGCCGAGATGTGCCGCGCGATGTCGGGCGCCCGGATGTGAGCGTCTGAACGAACTCAGGGGCGCCCTTCGTGGGCGCCCCTGAGCAGGCCCGTTCCCAGGCCGGTCCGTCGTCGGCTCAGTTGCCCGAGACGGTGACCTTCTCGTCGTTGTTCAGCTCGTTCACCAGCTGCTTCACCTTCGCCTTGTCCCAGACGAGGTTGCCGCCGGTGGAGCCGGAGATCGGCATGTTCATCGAGGTGCCGTCGCCGCCGTTGACGCCCTTCATCGCGAAGAACATCGATCCCAGGTCGTACAGGCCCATGTCCTTGTCGACGATCAGGGAGTCCAGGCCCGCGCCCAGCGTCGGGTACAGCTTGAAGGGGTTCATGACCGTCGACGGGGTCGCCACCTCGTGGGCCAGGGCCGCGAGGAACTTCTGCTGGTTCTTCGTACGCTCCAGGTCGGACGCGGCGAACGCGTGCCGGGTACGGACGAAGGCGAGCGCCTCCTCACCGTTCAGCTTCTGCTTGCCGGCCTGGAAGTCGGCGCCCGAGTACTTGTCCTTGAACGCCTTGTCGATGGTGATCTCGACGCCGCCGACCGCGTCCACGATCTTCGCGAAGCCGGCGAAGCCGATCTCGACGTAGTGGTCGATGCGCAAGCCGGTGTTGAACTCGACGGTGCGCACCAGCAGCTCCGGGCCGTCCATCGCGTACGCGGCGTTCAGCTTCACGTGCCGGCCGGTGCCCTTGTACGTCTTGCCGGACTCGGAGCCGACGAACGTCGGGATCTCCACGTCCGAGTCACGGGGCAGCGAGACCAGGGTGTCGCCGTTGGAGCCGACGTGCAGGATCATCATCGAGTCGGTGCGCTTGCCCTCGGCGGAGCCGGTGTGCAGCTCCTTCTTCTCCTCGGCGGACATGCCCTCACGGCTGTCGGAGCCGACGATGAGGTAGTTGGTGCCGTCGCCCCCTTCCGGCCGGTCGATGACCTTGGACAGGTCGACCTCGCGGCGCAGCTTGGAGTCGGCCCAGAAATAGGTGGCGGCCGACGTCACGACCAGCACGGTCACGACGGTGATCGCGGTCCACTTGATACGGCGTCGCCAGTTCGGCGCGGGCCGCGGACCCCGGGTGGCCGTGCCGCCGGGCCCGTCCGGGCCGCCGGGGTCGCCGCCGCCGTAGACCTGGCCCGTGTTGTAGCCGCTGTCGTACCCGGACCCCCGCGCGTCGGTGTAGTCGCCGTATCCCTGACCGTTGACGTACGACGGCTGCGGCGGGACGCCGGGGCCTTGCGGCGGGGCGGCCGGGCCGCGGCGGACCTGCCGCATGACGCGCGCGCTCTCGGGCTGTGCGCTCGCGCTGCCGCTTCCGTACCGGTTGCCGCGGTCGTTGTCGGACCATCCCTCGGGCCAATCGTTCATGCGGACCAGTGTGCAGGGCAGGGCTGTGTGCCGTACAAGGGCCGTCGGAGAATCAGGGCCCCGCTGTTGCCAAGCTGACACAAAATCCCGGGTTGTCCCCCTCGGCATAAGGTGGAGGACATGACAGACCAGGTCACCGCGGCGGACTCGGGCAGCACCCCGGACATCCCGGGCAAGCCCACGTCAGCGTCCCGCACCACCCTCAGCCACATCATGACCCACGCCGACACCAACCTGCTGGGCACGGTGCACGGCGGTGTGATCATGAAGCTCGTCGACGACGCGGCGGGCGCCGTGGCCGGACGGCACTCCGGCGGGCCCGCCGTCACCGCGTCCATGGACGAGATGGCGTTCCTGGAGCCGGTCCGCGTCGGCGACCTCGTCCATGTGAAGGCCCAGGTCAACTGGACCGGCCGGACGTCGATGGAGGTCGGCGTCCGCGTCCTGGCCGAACGCTGGAACGAGTCCGCCCCGGCCACCCAGGTCGGCTCCGCCTACCTGGTCTTCGCCGCCGTCGACGCCGACGGCAAGCCCCGCGCGGTCCCCCCGGTCCTCCCGGAGACGGAACGCGACGAACGCCGCTACCAGGAGGCCCAGATCCGCCGCACCCACCGCCTGGCCCGCCGCCGGGCGATCAGGGAACTGCGGGAGCGGCGGGTGGCGGAGGGCTTGGAGGACTGAGTCCATCCCGCATCGGGGACTCAGGCTTTACCCGCGCGCGGCCATATGATCACCTTCCTCCTGTCATGAACAGGCGGTCTCTGGGGAGGGGCCGTGGGAGGGGAGCACGCGTCGATGAGCGTCGACATGCAGGAAACGAGCCAGACGTGCCCTCAATGCGGGGCCGTGATCCGTGGGGACGACCGGTTCACCGTCTGGTGCGCCGACTGCGACTGGAACGTCGACCCGGCAGGGCCGCAGGAGAGGCCGCGGCGGCTCGAACGGATGCGCCGCGCGCTGGCCCGCAGGCACGGCGAGAGGCTGCTCGCCGAGGTCGCGTCCGGCGGGGTGCTGCGCGCGCGCCGGGACGCTTCGGCCCTCGTCGCCGCGCTGATCGCGCTGGCCGTGCACGGCGTGACGGTGGCGCTGGCGGCCGGCGGGATCTGGTGCATCGTCCGCGGTTGGGGCGGCTGGCTGATGCTGCCCGGCTTGTTGCTGGTGCTGCTGACCTGGCCTCTCAGGCCCCGGCTGCCCCGGCTCCCCGACAACGTGCCGGTGTTGTACCGCGCCGACGCTCCTGCCCTGTTCGCGTTGGTCGACGAGGTCGCCGAGGTGGTCGGCACCCGGGGCGTGGACGCCGTCGTGGCCGACGACACCGTCAACGCGGGCGTCCTGACGTACGGTCTGCGCGGGCGTCGCATGCTGGTACTGGGGCTACCGCTCTGGGAGATCCTCACCCCGCAGCAGCGGGTCGCCCTGCTGGGTCACGAACTCGGCCACTACGGCAACGGCGACGTGCGCCACCATCTGGTCCTGGAGAGCGCCTACGCCTCGCTGACCACCTGGTGGCACTACTTCGCGCCCGACGCGGACCCTTCCTCGCCCATGGAATTCCTCATCAACCTGCTCCTCTTCTTCCCCCGCTCGCTCGTCACGTGCGTCCTGCTCCCGCTCGACCTGCTGACGCTGCGCAGCGCCCAACGTGCCGAGTACCTCGCCGACCGGGTGGCCGCCCGGGCAGGCTCCACCGAAGCGGCCGCTGGGCTCCTCGACCGCCTCCTGGTCGCGGACTCGGCCTACGGCGTCCTGCTCCGCGAGGCGAACCGGGCCGCGCTGACCGGGCTGCGCGGCTCCCGGACGACCGAGGGCCACGCGGACGAACTCTGGGAGCGGCTCGCCGCGCACATGGCATCCATCCCCGAGTCCGAGTACGAACGTCAGCGGCGGGTCGGTGCCCTGCGCGGGCACAGCGTGGACGCCACCCACCCGCCGACCCATCTCAGGCGGGCAGGCCTGCTCGCCCACGCCCCCGAGCCCGCGGCCGTGGTGACGGGCGACGAACGGGAACGGCACATCGCTGTGGAACTCGCCGGAGCACGCCGCCTGACGGGCCAACGGATCATCCGGGACGGACCGTCCCACCGCGCCTGAAGTGAAGACACGTCGCACTGATCCAAGCCGTGCCGTTCACCGAGCGCCTACAGGCAACTTGACGATTTCCGGAAGCGGAAACCGCAGGCTCTTGCCGGGAGTTCGGGAGGGGCCGGGACGATGAGCCGTAGACCCGACGGAAGTTGATTTAGAGGAGGCTGCCAGGTGTCGTCGACGTGGAGCAGATCCTCACCGCCATAGGCGTCTCCGACGCGGTGAAGACCGAGTACATGTCGGTCGCCCGGGCGGCGGCAACCGAGACGACGGCGTGGCGACTGTACCGACGGCTCCGATACCACCGGAAACAGCAGCAGATTCAGGCGATCGAGGCCCGGACCAGACTGCTGCGGCTCTTTCAGTCCTCCCTCGTCCCCGGCCTCTTGCAGACGCCCGAATACGTGCAGGCGGTCTTCGGTCGGAAGCAACTCAGCGAGGAACAACTGTCACGGGCCATCGGGGCGAGGCTGGCAAGGCAGCACATTCGGTACGAGCCGGGGCGGCAGCTTCGGTTCATGGCGTTGCGGCGTCCGCCGCATCCCGAGCCGCCGCCGGCCGGCGGCAGGCCTGAACGGGTCCAGCGATACCGGGAGGTGGGTGCGGAATTCCGGGTCGTAGATCTGCCGCCGATCGAGACGGCGTACTGGCTGATCAAGCCTCGCACGCTGGTGCGGGGAACTTGGGACGAACCGATGGAGGCGGAGCGGGACGTCGGCCGACTGGCGGGGCTTGTCGAGTCTGCGGCGGAGCGGCTGGCATGGGGCGGGGATGTGTCACTCGGGTTCTATCTGGAACACCCCTCGTATCTGTCCCTGGCCGTCGTGACCTGCTCGCCCGAACGGGCGGCATGTCCGCTCAGGTAGCCGACGCCTTGCAGGTGTCCAGCAGGGAGTTCAGGGATGCGGGGGCGACCTGGAGTACGGTGCTCGGTTCGTCGGACTCGCGCAGCAGGAGCGACTTCCCGCCGGAGGCTGCGGCGAGTTCCAGGCAGTCGCGGTTCGCGTCGTCGCCGGAGAAGCTGGACTTCTGCCACTGGATTTCCCGCACGGGCACCTCGCTCACGCTCACAGCCGCTGAGCCAGACTCCGGATGAGGTTCAGCGACGGTCCCGGGCTGAGGGCTGCAGCCCTCAGCTGGTCGAACATAAGCTTATATGCCGCGACTTGAACGTCGTCCTCCACGTAGAGGGTGGACACTGCGGTCTCCGTTCGCACCACGTCCGTCTCGGGATCCGGCAGTCCGACGATCCCGAAGGGGCCGTTCACGCCTCGGTGGGATTCGGTGGTGTAGGGCAGCACCTGAACCGTCACGTGCTCCTGCTGCGCCATGTGCGCGAGGTGGGTGAGCTGGTCCCGCATGACCTCCGCGCCGCCGAACTTGGCGTTCAGCACGGCCTCGTAGAGAACGACCCACAGCTCCGGCGGCTGGTCGGCGTGGTGGCCCAGGATCTGTTGGCGGTGCATCCGGCCCCGCACGTGCTCCTCCAACTCATGCTCGGGCATCTCAAGGCGGCCCCGCTGGAAGAGGACCCTCATGTAGTCGGGCGTCTGAAGCAGACCGGGGATGAGGATCGTCTCCCATGAGTGCAGGCTGAGCGCCTTCGACTCCAGCTCGATCAGATCGGCGAACCCGCTGCTGAGCACGTCGCCGTAGCGGTTCCACCAGTTGCGTCGCCGGCCCTCGCGTGCCATGTCGGCCAGCGCCTGGGCAAGGGCGTCGTCGTCCACGTCGTAGGCGTGCAGGAGCGCCTTGAGTTCGGCGGCGCGGATCCCGTTCAGCCCCGTTTCGATGCGGCTGATCTTCGCTTTGCCACACTCGAGAACCTGGGCGGCTGTGTCGATCGACAGGCCCGCGCCCTCGCGCAGCCTGCGCAGCTCGGCGCCGAGCCGTTTCTGACGGATGGTCGGGTTCTTGCGTGGCGGCATACGAACGTCCTAGCAGTGCACGACGCAACCTGTCACCGAAACGGGGCGCTTCACTAGAAGGAGTCATTCCAAGGAGGAACGCTGCACCTTTCGGACTGCCCGTCACTACCGTCGGAGACAGAGCGCTCCCCCTCGTACTCCTCCCACCCCTCACGAACCCCGGAAGATCACCGCCACCGCACCCCATGCGGGTGGCGACGACGCCACCGCGCGAACGGGTGCGGACCCCAATCTCCGCTCCATGGAAGGAAGTTCGACGATGAGCAAACCTCCGGCCCCACCCTCGGACGGCCCCGACGCCCCCTGGGAGTACCGCCTCACCCTCCCCCACCACGCCCTCGGCTCCGGCGTCGCGCGCAGTACGGTCCGCTCGATCCTCACGCGCCACTCGCTGCCCGGCCTCGTCGACACCGCCGAGTTGCTGACCAGTGAACTGTGCGGGAACGCGTACCGGCATGCCGGCGGTCCCGCGACCGTCGGTGTGCGGTGGGCGGACGGCAGCCTCCACGTCAGCGTGCGGGACGGCAGTGACGTGCTGCCCTGTCCGGGCGGTGACGGTGGCGGTGTCGAGCTGGACGGCGGGCGGGGGCTGTTGATCGTCAGCCGGTGTGCGCGGGCCTGGGGCAGTCGTGCTGTCGAGTCAGGGGCGGGCAAGGTCACCTGGTTTGAGTTGCGGCTGTGACTGACGCACGTCGCCCCCGCCCGACGACAGTGCGGGCGGGGGCGACAGCGGCGTCAAAGCAGCCCACGGGTCCCAAAGGTCCCAAGGGGCCCAGGGGTCCCTACGGCAGGTTCCGCGCCATCACTATGCGCTGGACTTGGTTCGTGCCCTCATAAAATCTGGGCGCTTCACAGGTGATATGGCGTTGACCTGTACGAACACACCCTTCAAGGGGTACTCCCCCAGCATTTCCCCATGATCACTCCCGAGTGGTGCGCCGACATCGCTTGTCATGCGAGGGAGGCCACCGCATCCGCTATCAGGGAACGTGCCGCTGCACCCCTTGCGGCCACCTGCGAGAGCCGGTCAAAGGCTCGGGCGTACAACTCGACCTGGCTGGGCTGCGTAAGGGTGGCAGCAGCGTCCAGGGAGTCCGCGTGCACCCTGCTGTCGTCGAAGATCGTGAACGTTGGCATGGGCCACACGGTCCGTTGCACTGAGAACGGGATGAGCCCCACGGCAACGTTCTGGAGATCCATAACCCCGAGCAGGTGGCCAAGCTGTGCAGCCATGGTCTCCGCAGTGCACAGCCTGTACCGCAAGACCGACTCCTCCAGTACGAAGGAGAACCGGCGTGCGCCGTTATTCAGCACCGCGTTGCGCCTCATGCGGGCTGCCACAGCATCACTCACGTCGTCCGGTGTTCCCCGGAAGTCGGCGATGGACGACAGCAGGGCAGCGGCGTACCCGGGTGTCTGGAGGAATCCGGGGATCACGTCGGAAACGTAGACCCTGAACATCTTTGTTTGTTGGTACAGATCACCTGTGGACTCTTGCAGGCGACGAAGACCGCTCCGCTGGAGTCGCCTCCACTGCACATGAGCATCTGCGGACTGTCTGTTGGCAGCGATCAGATCAAGAGCGTGGTCCTCAGCCGCGCAGGCTCGGCACCACGCTTTGATATCCGCGTCAGAGGGCGGTGTCTTGGCGTTCTCGATCCGGGATGACTTCGACTCTGACCAACCGCACCTGACGGCCAGCTCCCGCCCGCTGATCCCCGCATCCTTCCGGATCTCACGCAGACGGCCAGCCAGCTCTTCGCGGGCCTTCTGAACGCGTGAGGAGGGGTGTGGGGGCATGGAGCTGGCTTTCGTCAGATCTCGTACAGGTCGTGCGGGATCGCTCGCTCCCAGACCGCTTCGAAGGCGGCGGAGCACAGCTTCACGGCTTCGGGGTCCGCCGTGATCTCGTCTTCCACCACCACTCCATCACCTGAGAAGTGATGCACCCGGAGCAGGGTGCCATCGAAGAGCCAGAAGTCGTTGCCCGGCATGGCGATAGTCGTAGCCCGTCGCCGTGGCAACCACCGCACTTCCTCGCCCGCCGTGACGTTGGCGCGGGTGACGTAGTGCTCCCAGCGGATGTAGTCCGATACAGGCTCGGAAACCACCCGGGCCCGGCGGATCGCCACGCCCCGGGCCACGGTGTCCGTGATCAACTGATCGTAGGAGTGCCACCAGGACGCGCGGTCCTCCCAATCGATCCGCTCGCCCCTCCTCCACGCCTCAAACCGGTCCGTCGGGGCGTAGTAGTCACGCAGTTCCAGGTGAACGGCGGACCGCTCGCACTGGCCAAGCAGCTCAGCGAAGCTGGGCACGCTCGACGGCATCACACGCCTCCCTGATCATCGGGATCATCCGGGCCGGAATCCTCACGATGGCCTCGCTGTCGGGTACCGAGCCGTTCGCGGGGCTGCTCGCCTCGCACTCCGCCTGAGTCTCGGCGCTCGGCTTCCACCCCTGCAACAAGATCTCCTGAGCCTCCGCGTCCGCCCACACGGTGGGGCAGTGATCCCGGTCGGTGTCAGGGTCGATTCCAATGAACTCTACGGCCATGGCTGGCTCCCAGGTCTAGGCGCTTGCTCGGGCTTGCATCAGCTTCCTTGAACTGTGGAAATAGCGTCAATAGCCCTACTGGCCACCCGAATTGCTGTGCAAGCCCATGCAAGTTTGTAGAGCCCGACACTCGCCGCTTCCTACCGTCGGTACATCGACGCGGAATCGATCGGGAGGGTGCGGTGCGATGGGCGAGAGGGCGCAGGACACCGGAGCGGCTGATCATCTGGGCAGCAGTGAGGCCCGACAGTTCCTCTCCCGTCTGTCCGGAGCATTCGACGTCAGCGGCCTGCTCATGGTGCAGAAGAGCGCCCCTGGCCCCGAGGGTGCAGATATGGCCCCCAGTTCTGCCCTGCACTGGCCTCGGTGCGAGTGCGGGAGCCCGAAGTGCCCGGACTACAGGCTCCCGCCGAATGGCCCATCCGAGGGACTGAACAGCAGAGTCGCTGAGGCCAACGCGCGGAGCCGTAGGGGTGGGCTGTGAGCATCAGAGCGGCCATGCGGTACGTGATGCACCGGATCACCGAGCACCCGGATACGGATGTGACATTCGAAGCTGAGTGCTTGCACTGCAAGTGGAAGGCGACACCTTCCACCGAGTCGTCGTCCGTCGACGTGGAGTGCATGAGCCACACCGGCCGGTCCGGGCACGCCAGTTTCCGCCGCATTCGGACATCGTTCGCCATGGTCGTTCGAGCCGAGTAGAGCCCCACTCCAACAGTGGAATCCCTGAACTCCCGCCCCGAATCGGGCGGCGGCGGTCAGTCATGGCCGCGATCAGTTGAGCAGGAAGGTGCAGTGATGCAGAACGGAACCGATCTGTACGCGCTCGACATCAACGGGGCCTCGTTCGTCCAGGCGTGCGGCGGCCCCTGCACCGAGGGGTGCGTGACCCTGGCCCGCATCGGAGACGACGCCTGGGCCCTCGGTGACAGCAAGCGGCCGGACGCGCAGCCGCTGCGGTTCACCACGGAGGAGCTGGACGCGGCCGGGATCGACCCGGCGCGGTTCGGCCTGAACGTCTGATCCTCCGCCCTCTCCGACCGGCCCCGGCCCACCCCTCCACAGGACCGGGGCCGGTCGGTCTGAGGTTCCCCCGAGATGCGGAGTGTGTTGACAGAGGGTCAGATGGTTCTCATGAGAGGAACATCGACCATGGCCGCCCCCAGAAAGTACT